>NZ_JAKGCV010000100.1 GCF_021556455.1 Streptomyces fuscigenes
CCGTCGAGGCGGGCGCGCTGCCGTCGCTGCTCCCGGGCGGCCGCCCGGCCACCGACCCGCGGGCGCGCGAGGAGACCGCGGCGGCCTGGGGCGTGCGCGAACTCCCGCACCACTACGGGCGGGACACCGGCCAGATCGTGGAGGCGGCGGCAGCCGGCGAACTCGGCGCCCTGGTGGTCGCGGGGGTCGGGGTGGAGGACCTGCCCGACCCGGCCCGGGCCCGCGAGGCGCTGGACCGCGCCGGCTTCGTGGTCTCGTTCGAGCTGCGGCCGACCGAGGTGAGCGAGCGGGCCGACGTGGTCTTCCCGGTGGCGGCCGTGGCGGAGAAGCCCGGCACGTTCCTCAACTGGGAGGGCCGGCCCCGTCCGTTCGAGGCGGCGCTGAAGCCCGAGCAGATGACGGCGCGCCTCGCCCCGAGCGACGCCCGGGTGCTGCACATGCTGGCGGACGAGATGGACGTGGCCTTCGGCCTGCCCGACCTCGCGTCGGTACGGCGGGAGATCGACGCGCTCGGCCTGTGGACGGGGCCGCGTTCGACGCCCCCGTTCGAACCCTCCCAGCCGCTGCCGAGGCCCGGCGCGGGCGAGGCGATCCTGGCCGGCCACCGCATGCTGCTGGACCGCGGCGTCCTCCAGGAGGGTGACGAGGCGCTGGCCGGCACGCGGCACGCGGCCGTGGCGCGGCTGTCGCCGACGACGGCGGACGAGACGGGCGTGGCGCCCGGGGCCCTGCTCACCGTCACCGGCCCGGGCGGCGCGGTGACGCTGCCGCTCCAGGTCACCCGCGACCTCCCGGACCGCGTCGTGTGGCTGCCGCTGAACTCCACCGCGGAGACGACGGGCGCGGCGGCGGGCACCCCGGTCGCTCTCGCACCGGCGGCTCCCGGAGCGGGGGCCGATGCCGACCCGGCGGCGGGCACCGGTCCGGCGGGCGGCGCCCCGGCGGCCGGCGGCGCGAGCGGCGACCCGACGAACCCGTCGACCGACACCCCGGAGGCGCGGCGATGAGCCCGACCATGATGCTGGCCGCCGAGAACCTGTCGCTGTTCGGCAGGGACCCGTGGTGGCTCGTGATCGTCAAGGCGATCTTCTGCTTCGCGTTCCTCATGGTGACGGTCCTCTTCTCCATCGTGTGGGAGCGCAAGGTCGTCGCCTGGATGCAGCGGCGCATCGGCCCCAACCGGCACGGGCCCTGGGGCATGCTGCAGTCCCTCGCCGACGGCATCAAGCTGATGCTGAAGGAGGACCTCGTCGTCCGCCGGGCCGACAAGTTCGTCTACGTGCTCGCGCCGATCGTCGGCGCGGTGCCGGCCTTCATGGCGATCGCGGTGATCCCCTTCGGGCCGGCCGGCGACGAGATCTCGATCTTCGGCACCCGCACCACGATGCAGCTCACCGACCTGCCGATCGCGATGCTCTACGTCCTCGCGTGCGCGTCCGTCGGCATCTACGGCATCGTCCTCGCGGGCTGGTCGTCCGGCTCGACGTACCCGCTGCTCGGCGGGCTCCGCTCGTGCGCGCAGATGATCTCCTACGAGATCGCGATGGGCGCCGCGTTCGCGTCGGTGTTCCTCTACTCCGGGTCGATGTCGACGTCCGCGATCGTGGACGCCCAGAAGGACCGGTGGTTCATCGTCCTGCTGCCGGTGTCCTTCATCATCTACATCGTCACGATGGTGGGGGAGACCAACCGCGCCCCCTTCGACATGCCGGAGTCCGAGGGCGACCTCGTCGGCGGCTTCAACACCGAGTACTCGTCCATCAAGTTCGCGATGTTCATGCTCGCCGAGTACGTGAACATGGTGACGGTCTCGGCCGTGTCGACGACCCTCTTCCTCGGCGGCTGGCGCGCGCCCTGGCCCATCTCGACGTTCTGGGAGGGCGCCAACCACGGCTGGTGGCCGATCCTCTGGTTCGTCGTCAAGGTGCAGCTGCTGCTGTTCTTCTTCATCTGGCTGCGCGGCACCCTGCCCCGAGTCCGCTACGACCAGCTGATGAAGCTGGGCTGGAAGGTCCTGATCCCCGTCTCGGTGGTCTGGCTGATGCTCGTGGCGACCGTGCGGGCCCTGCAGAACCGGCACTACGACTTCACGTCGATCCTCCTGTACGTCGCGGGGGCGGTCATCGCGATCCTGCTGATCTCCTTCGTGGCCGACATGTTCCGCGGCCGGGGAGAGAAGGCCGAGGAGGCCGCCGAGCAGGCGGCGGGCCCACCGGAGTTCGACCCGATGGCGGGCGGGTTCCCCGTGCCGCCGCTGCCCGGCCAGACACTTCCGTCCGTTCCGCGCAGAAATCCGCGCCGCAGGCGTGAGCTCATCGCCACTGGCGTGTCCAACACAGAGAGCGACGGGAAGGAGGAGAGCGGTGTCTGACAGCAACAGCCCCGAGGGGGGCGGCCAGGGCGGGGCCCCGGCCGGAAGCGTGCCCCCGTTGCCGAAGAATCCCGTGGCCGGGTTCGGAGTCACCTTCTCCGCCATGTTCAAGCGGCGGCTCACGGAGCAGTACCCGGAGCAGGAGAAGGTGACGGCCCCGCGCTTCCACGGCCGCCACCAGCTCAACCGGCATCCGGACGGCCTGGAGAAGTGCGTCGGCTGCGAACTGTGCGCGTGGGCCTGCCCGGCCGACGCGATCTACGTGGAGGGCGCGGACAACACCGACGAGGAACGGTACTCGCCGGGCGAGCGCTACGGCCGCGTCTACCAGATCAACTACGCCCGCTGCATCCTGTGCGGCCTGTGCATCGAGGCGTGCCCCACCCGGGCCCTGACGATGACCAACGAGTTCGAGCTCGCCGACTCCTCCCGGCAGAACCTGATCTACACCAAGGACCAGCTGCTCGCCGGCCTGGAGGAGGGCATGGTCGACTCGCCGCACGCCATCTACCCGGGCACCGACGAGCAGGACTACTACCGCGGCCGGGTCACCGAGGCCGCGCCGGGCACGGTCCCGCAGGTGGCGTTCACCAAGGGGGAGCACCCCCAGGAGGGCGCGTCCGACTTCGGTGAGGACGAGCCCGCGTCGAAGAGGGTGATCGGCGGATGAGTCCCGCGGACGTGAGCACGCTGGCCGCGTCGGCCGCGTACCAGACCTCGACCGGGGAGGCCGTGCAGTTCTGGGTCCTCGGCGTCGTCGCGGTGATCGGCGCGCTGTGCACGATCCTGATGCGCAAGGCGGTCCACAGCGCCCTGTGCCTGGCCGGGACGATGATCGTCCTGGCGGTGTTCTACCTGGCCAACGGCGCCTACTTCCTCGGCATCGTGCAGATCGTGGTCTACACGGGCGCGATCATGATGCTGTTCCTCTTCGTGGTGATGCTCGTCGGCGTGAGCGCCGCGGACTCCCTCCAGGAGACCCTGAAGGGGCAGCGCTGGCTGGCCGCCCTGTGCGGCGTCGGCTTCGGCGTCCTGCTCATCGCGGGCATCGCCAACGCCTCGCTGCGCTCCTGGAACGGCCTCGGCCACGCCAACGCGAACGGGAACCCGCAGGGCCTGGCCGCGCTGATCTTCACCAAGTACGTGTTCGCCTTCGAGCTCACCGGCGCGCTGCTGATCACCGCGGCCGTCGGCGCCATGGTGCTGACGCACCGCGAGCGCGTCGAGCGGGCCAAGACGCAGCGGGAGCAGTCGCAGGAGCGCGTCCGCAAGGGCGTCCAGCTCCCGCCGCTGCCGGCCCCGGGCGTCTACGCCCGGCACAACGCGGTGGACGTCGCGGGCCTCCTGCCCGACGGCACCCCCTCCGACCTGACGGTCATGCAGACCCTCAAGGGCCGGGGCCAGATCCGCGACGTGTCGCAGGAGGCCATCGCCGACCTGAAGGCGCTGGAGCAGCGCTCCGAGAGCCGGCTCGGCCGCGAACGCGGCGAGGGCACGGGCGCGGGCGCCGCGGGGCGCGAGGACCGCGAAGGACGCGAGACAACGGAGGGGGCCACCCGATGAATCCGGTCTACTACCTCTATCTGGCATCGCTGCTGTTCACGATCGGCGCGGCGGGTGTCCTGATCCGGCGGAACGCGATCGTGGTGTTCATGTGCGTGGAGCTGATGCTCAACGCGTGCAATCTCGCGTTCGTCGCGTTCTCCCGCCTGCACGGCAATCTCGACGGCCAGATCATCGCCTTCTTCACGATGGTCGTGGCCGCGGCGGAGGTCGTCGTCGGCCTCGCCATCATCGTGTCGATGTTCCGCGCCCGCCACTCGGCCTCGGTCGACGACGCCAGCCTGATGAAGCTCTGAGGGGTCGCTGAATCGTGGACAATCTCATCGCGCTGCTCATCGCGGCGCCATTGCTGGGGGCCGCTGTGCTCCTGTGCGGCGGGCGGGCCCTGGACCGGGTGGGCCACTGGCTCGGCACGGTGCTCGCCGCCGCCTCCTTCGTCATCGGGGCCGTGCTGTTCGTCGACATGCTGGGCAAGGGCGCCGACGCGCGCACGATGCACCAGCACCTGTTCACCTGGGTGCCCGTCGCCGGGTTCAAGGCGGACATGGGCTTCCAGCTCGACCAGCTGTCGATGACGTTCGTCCTGCTGATCAGCGGGGTCGGCACGCTCATCCACCTGTACTCGGTGGGCTACATGGCGCACGACGAGCGCCGCCGCCGCTTCTTCGGATACCTGAACCTCTTCCTCGCGGCGATGCTGCTGCTCGTCCTCGCCGACAACTACCTGCTGCTGTACATGGGCTGGGAGGGTGTCGGCCTCGCCTCGTACCTGCTGATCGGGTTCTGGCAGCACAAGCCGAGCGCGGCGACCGCGGCGAAGAAGGCGTTCCTCGTCAACCGCGTCGGCGACATGGGCCTGTCGATCGCGATCATGCTGATGTTCACCACGTTCGGCACGTTCGCCTTCGGGGGCGTGTTCGGCGCGGCGGACGGCGCGAGCGAGGGCAAGCTCACGGCGATCAGCCTGATGCTGCTGCTCGCGGCCTGCGGCAAGTCCGCGCAGGTGCCGCTGCAGTCCTGGCTCGGCGACGCGATGGAGGGCCCGACGCCGGTGTCGGCGCTGATCCACGCGGCGACGATGGTGACCGCGGGCGTGTACCTCATCACCCGGTCCTCGGCCGTCTTCAACGGCGCGCCGAACGCCCAGTTGGTGGTGGTCGTGGTCGGGGCGGTCACGCTGATCTTCGGTGCGATCGTCGGTTGCGCGAAGGACGACATCAAGAAGTCCCTCGCCGGGTCGACGATGTCGCAGATCGGGTACATGATCCTCGCGGCCGGGCTCGGCCCGATCGGCTACGTCTTCGCGATCATGCACCTGGTGACGCACGGCTTCTTCAAGGCCGGTCTGTTCCTCGGCGCGGGCTCCGTGATGCACGGCATGAACGACGAGGTCGACATGCGCAAGTACGGCGGTCTGCGCAGGTACATGCCGGTCACGTTCGTCACGTTCGGACTCGGCTACCTCGCGATCATCGGCTTCCCGGGCCTGTCCGGCTTCTTCTCCAAGGACAAGATCATCGAGGCGGCCTTCGCGAAGGGCGGCACCGAGGGCTGGATCCTCGGCGCGGTCACGCTGCTCGGCGCCGCGATCACCGCGTACTACATGACGCGGATGATGCTGATGACGTTCTTCGGCGAGGAGCGCTGGCGCCACGCGGAGACCCGCTCGCCCGACGCGCCGAGCGCGGAGCCGGCCGCGGCCGGGCGGGGCGCGCACGACGAGCCGCACCCGCACGAGTCGCCCTGGATCATGACGATCCCGATGATCGTCCTCGCGGTCGGCTCGGTCGGCGCGGGCGCCTTCTTCGGCATCGGCAACCGGTTCCTGAACTGGCTGGAGCCCGTCACGGGCCACAGCGAGGGCCACTCGCCGGTCAGCGCCGGCGTCGTCACCACGGCCACGATCGTGCTGCTGCTCGTCGGCGTCGGCATCGCCTACCTGCAGTACGGCAGGCGTCCGGTGCCCGCGGTCGCGCCCCGCGGCTCGCTGCTCACCCGCGCGGCCCGCCGCGACCTGCTCCAGGACGACTTCAACCACGTGGTCCTGGTCCGGGGCGGCGAGCACCTGACCCGTTCGCTCGTGTACGTGGACCACTCGCTGGTGGACGGAGTGGTCAACGGGACGGCGGCGTCGTTCGGCGGCCTGTCCGGCCGCCTGCGCAAGGTGCAGAACGGCTATGCGCGTTCCTACGCGCTCTCGATGTTCGGAGGTACGGCTGTGGTCGTCGCCGCGACGCTGTTGATGAGGGCGGTGTGAGTGCGATGTCGTTCCCCTTTCTGACCGTCACGGCCGCACTGCCCGCCGCCGGCGCGATCGTCACCGCGGCGGTGCCCGCCGCGCGGCGCACGGCCGCCAAGTGGACCGCGCTGCTGTTCTCGATCGCGACCCTGGCCCTGGCGGCCGTCGTGGTCGTGAAGTTCGACCCGGGCGGCAGCGGTCCGTTCCAGCTGACCGAGTCGCACACGTGGATCAAGGACTTCGGGGTCTCGTACGACCTCGGCGTCGACGGCATCGGGGTGGCGCTGCTCGCGCTGACCGCACTGCTGATCCCGTTCGTGATCCTCGCGGGCTGGCACGACGCCGACGTCCTCGAGGGCGCCGAGCCCAACCGCAGGTGGCGGCCGACGCAGGGCTTCTTCGCGCTGATCCTGGCGGTCGAGGCGATGGTGATCCTCTCCTTCGAGGCCACCGACGTCTTCCTCTTCTACCTGCTGTTCGAAGCCATGCTCATCCCGATGTACTTCCTCATCGGCGGCTTCGGCGACCGGGCGCACGCCGGCGGGGACGAGGCGGCGGCCACGCAGCGCAGCTACGCGGCCGTGAAGTTCCTCCTCTACAACCTGGTCGGCGGCCTGATCATGCTGGCCGCGGTCATCGGGGTGTACGTCGTGGCGGGCACGTTCTCGCTCACGGACATCGCGCACCTGCGGGCCAGCGGCGACCTGTCGATGGCGACGTCCACCGAGCGCTGGCTGTTCCTCGGCTTCTTCTTCGCCTTCGCGGTGAAGGCCCCGCTGTGGCCGGTGCACACCTGGCTGCCGAACGCGATGGGGGAGTCCACGGCGCCGGTCGCGGTGCTGATCACGGCGGTCGTCGACAAGGTCGGCACGTTCGCCATGCTCCGCTTCTGCCTCCAGCTCTTCCCCGAGGCGTCCAAGTGGGCCACGCCGGTGATCCTGGTGCTGGCGCTGATCAGCATCGTCTACGGGGCGCTGCTCGCGGTGGGCCAGCGGGACATCAAGCGCCTGATCGCGTACGCGTCCATCTCGCACTTCGGCTTCATCATCATGGGCATCTTCGCCATGACGAGCCAGGGCCAGTCCGGCGCGACGCTGTACATGGTCAACCACGGCATCTCGACGGCGGCGCTCATGCTGGTGGCCGGCTTCCTGATCTCGCGGCGCGGCTCGCGCCTGATCAGTGACTACGGCGGGGTGCAGAAGGTCGCCCCGGTGCTCGCGGGCACGTTCCTGATCGGCGGGCTCGCGACGCTGTCGCTGCCGGGCCTGTCGCCGTTCGTCAGCGAGTTCCTCGTCCTGGTCGGCACGTTCAGCCGCTACCCGGTGATCGGGATCATCGCGACGATCGGCATCGTGTTGGCCGCGCTGTACGTGCTCGTCCTCTACCAGCGCACCATGACCGGGCCGGTGAAGGCCACGGTCCAGGGCATGCCGGACCTGAAGGTCCGGGAGCTGGTGGTGGTGGCGCCGCTGATCGCCCTGCTGATCTTCCTCGGCGTCTACCCGAAGCCCCTGACCGACATCGTCAACCCGGCGGTGCACCAGACCATGTCGCAGGTCGACCAGACCGATCCCCACCCCCAGTTGGAGGCGTCCCGATGAGCGCGCCAGCTGTCCACAGCCTGTGGACAACGACGGCGGCCGATTCGATCGGCAGCATCCCGTCGCCCCACATCGAGTACGGCCAGCTCTCCCCGGTGCTGATCGTCGCCGGTGTGGCGATGCTGGGCGTGCTGTTCGAGGCGTTCCTGCCGCGCAAGGCCCGCTACCACTCCCAGGTGATCCTCGCGGTCCTGGGACTCGCGGCCGCGTTCGCCGTGGTGGTGGCGCTGGCCGCCGACGGCTACGGCAGCGCCTCCAAGGCGCACATCGCGGCCGAGGGCGCGGTCGCGGTCGACGGGCCCGCACTGTTCCTCCAGGGCGTCATCCTCCTCACGGCGATCGTCGCGGTGTTCACGTTCGCGGAGCGCCGGCTCGACCCGGCCGCGGGCAGCCACCGCGTCGACTCGTTCGCCGCCGAGGCGGCCGCCGTGCCGGGCAGCGACGCGGAGAAGGACGCGACCAGGGCCGGGTTCACCACGACCGAGGTGTTCCCGCTCCTGATGTTCGCCGTGGCGGGCATGCTGGTCTTCCCCGCGGCCAACGACCTGCTGACGCTGTTCGTCGCGCTGGAGGTCTTCTCGCTGCCGCTGTACCTGCTGTGCGCGGTCGCGCGGCGCAAGCGGCTCATGTCGCAGGAGGCCGCGGTCAAGTACTTCCTGCTGGGCGCGTTCTCCTCGGCGTTCCTGCTGTTCGGGATCGCCCTGCTGTACGGCTACGCCGGCACCGTCACCTACGCGGGGATCGCGGACGTCGTCGACGGCACCGTGCGCAACGTGGACCCGGCCCTCGCCGGCACCATGGGCAACGACGCGCTGCTGCTGATCGGCGGCGGCATGCTGCTGACGGGCCTGCTGTTCAAGGTCGGCGCGGTGCCCTTCCACATGTGGACGCCCGACGTCTACCAGGGCGCGCCCACCCCGGTCACGGGCTTCATGGCGGCCGCCACGAAGGTCGCCGCGTTCGGTGCGCTGCTGCGCCTGCTGTACGTGGTCCTGCCGGGCATGACGTGGGACTGGCGCCCGGTGATGTGGGGCGTCGCGATCATCACCATGGTCGGCGGTGCCATCGTCGCCATCACCCAGACCGACATCAAGCGGCTGCTGGCGTACTCGTCGATCGCGCACGCGGGCTTCCTGCTCGCCGGTGTGATCGCGGCCTCGCCGGACGGCATCTCGTCGGTGCTGTTCTACCTGGTCGTCTACTCGTTCGTGACGCTCGGCGCCTTCGCCGTCGTCACCCTGGTGCGCGACGCGGGCGGCGAGGCCACGCACCTGTCCAAGTGGGCCGGGCTCGGCCGCCGTTCGCCGCTCGTGGCGGCCGTCTTCGCGATCTTCCTGCTGGCGTTCGCGGGCATCCCGCTGACGTCGGGCTTCTCGGGGAAGTTCGCGGTCTTCAAGGCCGCGGCGGCCGGGGGAGCGGTCCCGCTGGTCGTGATCGGTGTGATCGCCTCGGCGATCGCGGCGTTCTTCTACATCCGCGTGATCGTCCTGATGTTCTTCAGCGAGCCGAGGGCCGACGGCCCGACGGTCGCGGTCCCGTCCCCGCTGACGATGGTCACCATCGGCGTCGGCGTGGCGGTGGTCCTGGTGTTCGGCATCGCGCCGCAGTACTTCCTGGACCTGGCGAGCCAGGCGGGCACGTTCGCGCGCTGAACCGCTCCGGGCGTCGCACCCGTCCCGCAACGCACACGGCCCGGCTCCTCTCCGCACGGAGGGGGAGCCGGGCCGCGGCGCGGGTGCCTACAGGGAGCGGCGGCGCGCCGTGATCGCCGTCAGATCGAGATCGAGGTCGAACGGCACGGACGTCTTCAGCCGGTCGTGGAAGATCCCGGTGCTGGTGTAGACGCCGGTGGCGGGCTCCCGCTCGAAGACGTACACGACGGCACGGCCACCGCGGTTCTCCACCCGCCAGTAGTGCTCGATGGCCGCTCGGGCGTACTTCACCGGCTTCGTCTCGCGGTCCCGCGACACGGACTCGGGGGACACCACCTCGACGGCGAGGACCACGGCCGCCGCGGGCAGACGCGTCTGGGCCGGATCGTCGACGGCGTCGCCGCGCACCACGATCACATCGGGCTCGGGGCGGTTCTGCCGGTCGATGTCGATCGTGAACTCGCGTACGACCTCCAGGTCCGGGGGCGCCAGCGACTGCAGCTGCCAGGTGAAGAAGCTCACGGCCCGGCTGTGGAACAGGCTCTGGTGACTCGCGAAGACGAGGCTCCCGTCGATCAGCTCCGTGTGCGGAGGCAGGTGGGGAAGCCGGTCCAGGTCGTCGGCGGTCCAGCCGCCGGCCGGCGGCATGTTCCACTCGTGCTCCGGGTGGCCGGGGGCGGGCACCGGATCGGGTTCGGCACTCATTGCTGCTCCCATGGGACGCAGTCTCGCGGGCCTACTCAGCGTAACCGCCGGAAACATGATCATGCTCGCCTGAAGGGATGGCGGCGGTGTCGCGTGTTGACGCGGGCCCCCTCCTCGGCTCCCGGCGACCGCCGTGGCTGTCGGGTCCGCCGCCTCAGCTCTCGTCCCAGTGCCGGGGCGGCCCGCTCCGTCACTTCAGCTCCCGGTGACCGCCGGGGCGACCCGGCCCGTCACCTCGCCGAGCCCCACCCGCGTCCCGTCCGGGCCGGGGGCCCAGGCGCTCAGGACGACCTCGTCGCCGTCCTCCAGGTACGTGCGCTTGCCCGCCTCCAGGTCCAGCGGTTCCGCGCCGTCCCAGGTCAGTTCGAGCAGCGAGCCGCGCTGTGCGCGCTCGGGTCCGCTGACCGTTCCGGAGCCGTAGAGGTCGCCCGTGCGCAGCGAGGCGCCGTTCACGGTGAGGTGGGCGAGCTGCTGCGCTGCGGTCCAGTACATGGACGAGAACGGCGGGTGTGAGACCTCCTCGCCGTTGACGGAGACGGTGATGTGCAGGTCGAGGCCGCCCGGCTCGTCGTCGTGCGTGTCGTCGAGGTAGGGCAGCAGCGGTTCGGTGCGGGCCGGCGGTGCCACGCGTGCGGCGTCCAGGGCCTCCAGCGGCGTGACCCACGCGGACACCGACGTCGCGAACGACTTGGCGAGGAACGGGCCGAGCGGCTGCCCCTCCCAGGCCTGGATGTCGCGCGCCGACCAGTCGTTGAGCAGACACACGCCGAACACGTGGTCACGGAACGCGGCCAGCGGCACAGGCGCGCCCTGCGGGGAGGGAGCACCCACCACGAAGCCGACCTCGGCCTCGATGTCGAGCTTCGCCGTGGGTCCGAAGACGGGCCGGGGATCCCCCTCCGAAGCTGTCAAGGTTTTGCGTTGACCAGTCGGCCGCACGACATGCGTGCCGGAGACGACGACGGTGCCGGCGCGGCCGTGGTAGCCGACGGGCAGGTGCTTCCAGTTCGGGGTCAGCGCCCGCCCTCCCGGGCGCAGGATGGCGCCCGCGTTGGCCGCGTGGTGCTCGTTGGAGTAGAAGTCGGCGTAGTCGGCCACCGCGTACGGAAGGTGCAGTTCCACCGTGTCCAGCGGGTGCAGCAGCGGCTCCAGTTCGGCGCGGTGCGCCGGCACGCTCACCCATGCGGTCAGGGCGCGCCTGACGTCCCGCCAGGCCGTGCGTCCGGCCGCCATCAGCGGGCCCAGGTCACCGTGCGCGAGCAGCGCCTCGTACGGCGAGCCGAGGGCCCGTGCGGCGGCCCCGGCGTCCAGCACGCGGTCGTGCAGGCGCACTCCGAGGCGGCGCCTGCCGGGCTCGTCGGCGGTGGTGAACACGCCGTAGGGCAGGTTGTGCGGTCCGAAGAGATCGTCTCCGCCGCTGCTGCGCTCGGGCATCGCTGCGCCTCGCTTTCGGGTCGTCGGGGTGCGGGACACGTTACGGCGAGGTTCGTACCCACCGGACGCCGATCTACCGGCCCTGATCGGGTGGTGCGGACGCCGGAGCGGCTTCCGCCGGGCCGTGCCGCGGCGCGTGATCCGCTGCGGCGTGGGTGATCGTTGCGTTCTGACGCAGGGTCACAGTGCTTGTTGCGAAACGAAGTATAGATTTGACATAAACGCGTCGACATATTGCGGAGCTGTGTCGAGAGGATTACGGTCCCCCTTGCCCGGACGGCTCGTTCCGGCCCTTCGGGCGTGCTCCTCCCCGCACCACCCAGCTCGAGCTCCTCGCATCCCCCTCTGACCGCGGTGCCGTGCGCACGGGCGCCTGCGCCGCGTCGAAAGGAGCAAGGCCACGTGATCCAGTCCCTGCGCGTCCTGAGAAGGGCGCTCCTCGTCACGGCCGGCAGTACGCTGCTGGCCGCGGGCGGGGTGGCCGCGGTGCCCGCGGCCACGGCCTTCGCGGCACCGGCGCCCTCACCGGCCGCGGCCGCCGCGGCCACCGGCGGCAGCGGAGCCAACCTCGCCTACGCCGAGGTGCAGGCCGAGAATTCGGCGACCAACGGAAGCGTCATCGGCCCCAGTTACGCCCAGGGCCAGCTGGCCGACGAGGCGTCGTACCGCAAGGCGGTGACCCTCCAGGGCACCGGCAAGTACGTCACCTTCACCACGCCGGTGGCGACCAACTCGATCGACTTCCGCTACAGCATCCCCGACACCTCGGGCGGCTCGGTCTACCACGCCCCGCTCTCGCTCTACGTCAACGGCACCAAGCAGAGCGACTTCAGCCTGACCAACGCCTACAGCTGGTACTACGGCAGCTACCCGTTCACCAACTCGCCCGGCAGCAACCCCCACCACTTCTACGACGAGGTCCACCGGCTGCTCCCGCAGACCTATCCGGCCGGCACGACCTTCAAGCTCCAGGTGGACTCGGGCGACACGGCCTCCTCCTACACGATCGACTTCGCCGACTTCGAGCAGGTCGGCGCGGCACTGACGCAGCCCTCGGGATCGGTCTCGGTGACGAGCCAGGGCGCCGACGCGAGCGGCCAGGCCGACTCCACCAACGCGTTCAACGCGGCGATCCGGGCGGCCGGCTCCGGCGGCACGGTGTGGATCCCGCCGGGCACGTACAACATCCCGGGCCACATCGCCGTGAACAACGTGACGGTCGCGGGCGCGGGCATGTGGTACTCCACGGTCACGGGCGCGGCCCCCGGCTTCTACGGCAACTCGGCGCCCTCGCCGAGCACGAACGTCCACCTGCAGAACTTCGCGATCTTCGGCGACGTCCAGGAGCGCAACGACAGCGCCCAGGTCAACGCGGTGGGCGGCGCGATGAGCAACTCGTCCGTGTCGAACCTGTGGATCGAGCACGACAAGGTCGGGGCCTGGATGGACGGCCCGATGGACAAGCTGACGCTCAGCGGCCTGCGCATCCGCGACACCACCGCCGACGGCATCAACTTCCACGGCGGGGTCACCAACTCGACGGTGACCAACAGCGAGATCCGCAACACCGGTGACGACGGCATCGCGACGTGGGCCGACTCCGCGCTCGGCGCCGACGCGAACGACACCATCTCCGACAACACCGTCTCGCTGCAGATCCTCGCGAACGGCATAGCGATCTACGGCGGCCACGACAACACGGTCAGCGGCAACCTCGTGCAGGACACCGGCCTGGCCCAGGGCGGCGGCATCCACGTGGGGCAGCGCTTCACGTCGACCCCGGTCGGCACGACCAACATCACCGACAACACCCTCGTCCGCGACGGCAGCCTCGACCCGAACTGGCAGTTCGGCGTCGGCGCGCTGTGGTTCGACGGCAGCCAGGGCGCCATCACCGGGCCGGTCAACGTCTCCAACGCGCTGATCCAGCAGAGCCCGTACGAGGCCGTCCAGTGGGTCGAGGGCACCGTCAGCGGCGTCAACCTCAACAACGTCACCATCGCCGGCACCGGCACCTTCGCACTCCAGGAGCAGACCGGCGGAGCCGCGAAGTTCACCAACGTCACCGCGACCGGGGTGGGCGCCTCCTCGCCCGTCTACAGCTGCGAGGGCGGCAACTTCCAGGTGACCGACGGGGGCGGCAACTCCGGGATCTCCGGCACGCCGTACTGCGGCGGCTGGCCCGCACCGAACTTCCCGCCCTACCCGGCCGAGGGCGTCACGACCTCGCCGAGCGCGCTGAACTTCGGCTCGGTCGCCACCGGCGGCACGAGCGCCGCGCAGACCGTCACGGTCGCCAACCCGACCGGCTCGGCGGCGGCCGTCACCTCCGTCGCCGCCTCCGGCGACTTCGCGCAGAGCAACACGTGCGGTTCGTCGATCCCGGCGAAGGGCTCCTGCACGGTCTCCGTCACCTTCAAGCCGACCGCGGGCGGCGCCCGCACCGGGTCGCTGACGGTCAAGGCGGGCGGCGCCACCGACACCGTGGCACTGTCCGGCACCGGCGTGGCGCCGGGGCCCGTCCTGTCCGCCGACCCGGGCAGCCTGGCCTTCGCCGGCACGGTCGTCGGCCAGAGCGCGGCCACGCAGACGGTGAAGTTCACCAACTCCGGCACCTCCGCGGCGACCGTCTCGGGGGTGAGCACGTCCGGCGACTTCAGCCAGACCAACACCTGCTCGACCCTGGCGGCGGGCGCCTCCTGCACTGCGACCGTCACGTTCAAGCCGACCGCGGCCGGCACGCGCAGCGGCACCCTGACCGTCAGCAGCAACGCCAACAACGGTCCCACGACCGTCTCGCTCTCGGGCAGCGGCATCGGCAGCACCACGAACCTGGCGGCCGGCCGGCCCGCGTCGGCCAGCACCAGCAACAACCCGTACGTGGCGTCGAACCTGACCGACAACGACGCGTCCTCGTACTGGGAGAGCCAGAACGGCTCCTTCCCGCAGTGGGCGCAGGTCGACCTCGGCGCCTCGTACAAGGTCGGCAAGGTCACCCTGAAGCTCCCGCCGGCCACGGCGTGGAACACGCGCCAGGAGACCCTGTCGGTGCTGACGTCCACGGACGGCACGAACTTCACGACGGCCGTGGCCTCCGCCGCCCGTACCTTCGACCCGAACGCCAACCAGAACACGGTGAGCATCACGGTGCCGGGCAACACCGCCCGGTACGTGCGGATCAACATCACCGCCAACACCGGCTGGAACGCCGGGCAGCTCTCCGACCTGGAGGTCTTCCCGACGAGCTGAGCACGGGCGCCCACCGGTCCCGGACGGCGGGCCGGCCCCGCCGTCCGGGCCGCACGCCCCGCGCCGCCGCGTACGCACCCCGTACGCGGCGGCGCGGTCGTGC
>NZ_JAKGCV010000101.1 GCF_021556455.1 Streptomyces fuscigenes
GCCCTGACCGGCCCGGTGGCCGCCTGCGGGGCGGCAGGGCGTGTGGCGGCCGCGCAGGGCGCCAGGCTCGCGCGCTGCACGATCGAGGGGGAGGTGGCGGACGTGGCGGTGGAGGCCGGAACGGGCCCGTTCCGCCCCACGGTCCGGGCGCGTGCCGGACCGGGGCCGAGCGGTTGAGACCGCCCTGGAACCGGCGTGGCGCGATACCGCTCGCAGACCTGTGGCGCGCGGGCGCCTACGGAGCGGCGGGCTCGTCCGCGACCGCCGGGCTCGTCGCCCTGCCGGCCGTCCGGGCATCGGCGGTCCCCGCCGCGGCCCGGTCACGTCCGGCCTGCCCGGAGGCCTCGGACGGTGAGACCCCGGCGCTCGGGCCCTCCCCGGCGCCCGGAGTTCCGCCCCCAGCCGGTGCGGTCCCGGCAACCGGCGCCTCCGCGTCGCCCGCGGTGTCCCCGGCGCCCTGCGCGGCCTCGGACGGCGCCCGGTCCTCGGGGGCGCTCCTGAGGAGTTCTCCCAGGAGCCGCACCGCGGCGCGCTTGTGCAGGGGGTCGTTCCCGTTGCCGCACTTGGGCGACTGGATGCAGGACGGGCAGCCTGCCTCGCATTCGCACGAGGCGATCGCCTCGCGGGTCGCGGCGAGCCAGGAGCGCGCCGTGTGGAAGGCGCGCTCGGCGAAGCCCGCGCCTCCGGGGTGTCCGTCGTAGACGAAGACCGTCGGCAGCAGGGTGTCGGGATGCAGGGGCACGGAGACGCCGCCGATGTCCCAGCGGTCGCAGGTGGCGAAGAGCGGGAGGAGTCCGATGGATGCGTGTTCCGCGGCGTGCAGGGCGCCGCCGAGCTGCTCGGGATTGACGCGCGCCCGGTCGAGCTGGTCCTCGGTGACCGTCCACCACACGGCCCTGGTGCGCAGGGTCCGCGGCGGGAGGTCGAGCTTGCTCTCGCCGAGCACCTCGCCCGTGATGAGGCGGCGCCGGAGGAAGGAGACGACCTGGTTGGTGACCTCGACCGAGCCGTAGCACAGGCGCCCGTCGCCCCAGGGGATCTCGGTCTCCGTATCCAGGACGGAGATCGCGGTCGTGTCCCGGGCCGTCGTCGAGTAGGGCGGGTTCGCCTCCTCGACGAGGGCCACCGAGTCGGCCAGGTCCAGCTGCTTCACGAGGTACGTGCGGCCCTGGTGCAGGTGGACGGCGCCGTCGTGGACGGCCGTGTGGGACGCGGCCTCGTCGACCGTGCCCAGCAGGCGGCCCGTGCCGGCCTCCACGATCTGGACGGGGCTGCCGCCCGAGCCGCGGATGTCCGCGAGGTCGGCGGCGCGGCGGCGCTGGGTCCAGTACCAGCCGGAAGAGCGTCGCCGCAGCAGCGCGGCCGCCTCCAATTGCGGCAGCACGTCCGCCGCGGCGGGCCCGAACAGCGGCAGGTCCTGCTCGGTGAGGGGCAGCTCGGCCGCGGCGGCGCACAGGTGCGGGGCGAGGACGTAGGGGTTGTCGGGGTCGAGGACGGTCGACTCGACGGGCTGCTGGAACAGCGCCTCCGGGTGGTGGACCAGGAAGGTGTCCAGGGGGTCGTCCCGCGCGACCAGCACGGCCAGGGCGCCCTGCCCGGAGCGGCCCGCGCGGCCGGCCTGCTGCCACAGGGAGGCCCGCGTGCCCGGATAGCCGGTGATCAGCACGGCGTCGAGGCCGGAGACGTCGATGCCGAGCTCCAGGGCGGTGGTGGCCGCGAGGCCGAGGAGTTCGCCCGAGTGCAGGGCGGCCTCCAGGGCGCGGCGTTCCTCGGGCAGGTAGCCGCCCCGGTAGGCGGCCACCCGGCCCGGCAGGGAGCGGTCGACCTCGGCGAGACGCTCCTTGGTGATCACGGAGATCAGCTCGGCGCCGCGCCGGGAGCGCACGAAGGCGACCGTGCGCACGCCCTGCACCGTCAGGTCGGTGAGGAGGTCGGCCGTCTCCGCGGTCGCGGTACGGCGGACGGGGGCGCCCTTCTCGCCGTGGAACTCGGTGAGCGGCGGCTCCCAGAGGGCGAAGACGACCTCGCCGCGCGGCGAGGCGTCGTCGGCCACCTCGCGCACGGGCAGACCGGTGAGGCGGCCCGCGGCGACGGCCGGCTGGGCTGCGGTGGCGGAGGCGAGGAGGAAGACCGGGTGCGCTCCGTAACGGGCGCACACGCGGCGCAGCCGCCGCAGGACCTGGGCGACGTGCGAACCGAAGACGCCCCGGTAAGTGTGGCACTCGTCGATCACGACGTAGCGCAGGGCGCGCAGGAACGACGCCCAGCGCGGATGGGAGGGCAGTATCCCGCGGTGCAGCATGTCGGGATTGGTCAGGACGTAATTGGCGTACTGCCTGACCCACTCGCGCTCCTCGACGGGGGTGTCCCCGTCGTAGACGGCGGGGCGTACGGCCGTGCCGAGCGGGGCGGCGAGGTCGCGCACGGCGCGCCGCTGGTCGGCGGCGAGGGCCTTCGTGGGCGCCAGGTACAGGGCTGTGGCGCCGCGGCCGTTCGGCGCCTCCGAACCCTCCAGGAGCGTGGTCAGCACGGGCGCCAGGTACGCGAGCGACTTGCCCGAGGCGGTACCCGTCGCGATCACGACGGACTCGCCGTCGAGGGCGTGCTCGGCGGCCTCGGCCTGGTGGGCCCAGGGATGCTCGATTCCGGCGCGCTGGACGGCGGCGACGACCTCGGGCCGAATGCGGTCCGGCCAGACTGCATGACGGCCGGGGCGCGGGGGCAGGTGCTCCGTATGGGTGATGCGCGCAGCCCGGCCCGCCCCTGCGGCGAGCCGGTCGAGGACCGTGTCCGGGGAGGGGCGGTCGTCCCCGCTCCGGGCGGGGCCATTGGGGTGGTGATTCCTGGCCATCGGCATCGAGTGTGTCACTGGCGTGCGGGACAATGGCCCCAAGGCGTCGTGCATGGCTGCTGGTAAGTGATTGAATGCCATCGCGGCTGGCGATACGTCCCCTGGCTCCGTCGGGGAGACCCGAGGGGCGACCGCTCGATAGCAAGGTGCTGGAGGATCCGTGGACCTGTCCCTGTCGACTCGCAACGTGTCCGGCCCTGGAGGCGACCGTACGGTCGTCGAGGTCGGTGGCGAGATTGATGTATATACCGCGCCCAAGCTGCGCGAGCAGTTGGTGGAGTTGGTGAACGACGGCAGCTACCACCTGGTCGTCGACATGGAGGGCGTGGACTTCCTCGACTCGACCGGGCTCGGCGTGCTCGTCGGCGGACTCAAGAGGGTCCGTGCCCATGAGGGCTCGCTGCGTCTCGTCTGCAACCAGGAGCGCATTCTCAAGATCTTCCGGATCACGGGTCTCACCAAGGTGTTCCCGATCCACACCACGGTGGACGAGGCCGTGGCCGCCACCGACTGACGTCGGCAGCGGCTTCCGGAGGAATGGGCTGGGGAGCCGGGCGATCATGCCCGGGTCCCACGCCCGCAAGCCCGTGGAAGTGGTGGAGAGTGCACGCTCGTATGTTCGAGGGGGATCCGAATGGCCACCGTTGAACTCCGCTTCAGCGCCCAGCCGGAGCATGTCAGGACGGCCCGCCTCGTGGCGGCTGCCGTGGCGCGGCGGGCAGGAGTCGACGAGGCTGTGCTCGACGAGGTGCGGCTCGCCGTCGGTGAGGCATGCAGCCGCGCCGTGGGACTGCACCGCAGTCACGGCATCACGTCCCCCGTCAAGGTCGTGCTGACCGAGGAGGAGAAGACGTTCTCCATCGAGGTCGGCGACGATGTGCCGGGTTCCGGCGCTTCGGCCGCGGGTGTGCCCGAGGCGCGCCCCGGCGCGGACGGACACGATGCGGACGCCGAGGGCGAGGACGAGATGGGGCTTGCGGTCATCAGCGGCCTCGTCGACGACGTGAAGGTCACGTCCGGCGCCGACGGCGGAGTGATCCGCATGAGCTGGCCGACGGCCGCGGCGATCCCGCTGGTCTGAGGCGACCCGGTTCGCGCCACCGGCTTGTGGCGGCCCGGGTTCGCGCGACGAGGAGAGGTCCTGTGAGCAGGGCCTCTTTCCTTGTTTCCCGCCCCTGCGCCTGGCCGTGTCGACGTCCGCCTCTGCCGCGATCTGTTCCGGTATTCGATCCTTTGTCTGGCTGTCCCGGTTTCCCCTGTGCCGGGCTCCCCCGGCGCGGGGTTTCTCGTGATCGCCCGCCCCTGCCGACGATCACTCCCGCACTCCCGGCCGGCGGCCCCCGCCGGACCGCTCGCGGGGGTCCGAGCGCCGGCGCCCCTCCCTCGATCGGGTGAAGGGCTGAACATCTGTACCCGTGGGTAGCGTGAGGTGTCTCTCCTGCGGTGCATATCGGCCCAAGCGGGAACGGATGGGACGGCGGGGGCGGAGGAAGGGGTCGGACGCCGTGTAAGTTCCGGGGCCGAGAGCCTCGGAAGGGACCGATTCAGTGAACAAGAAGCTAGCGGCGACACTGTCCGGTGGCGCGGTGGTGCTCCTGGCGCTGTCCGGCTGCGGCAACGACGACGCCAAGGTGAACGACTGGGCCAAGGGCTTCTGCGACAAGGTGCAGCCGCAGCGCAAGGCGATATCCGACGCCAACGCGTCGATCGTCAAGGCCACGTCCACGGCCAGCTCGCCCGACGACGTGAAGAAGGTCGACTCGGCCGCCTTCCAGAGCAACGCCAACGCGTACGCGGCCCTGGCCTCCGCCGTGAAGTCGGCCGGCGCTCCGCCCGTGGACGACGGCGCCAAGACGCAGCAGGCCGCGGAGAAGGAGCTCGACGCGACCTCGGCGGCGTACGCCCAGCTCAAGAAGCAGGTCGACGCGCTGGAGACCAAGGACCAGGCCAAGTTCGCGCAGCAGCTGGGCGACGTGTCCACACAGCTCGGGAAGATCGGCTCCACCGGCGACTCGGCGCTGCGCAAGCTCCAGTCCGGCGACCTGGGCACCGCCATGGCCAAGCAGCCGGGGTGCAAGAGCACCCCGTCCGCCTCCGGCGCCTCCACGGCCTCCTAGGCCGCGCCCGGCACCTGCCGTCGGCCCCGCCCGCCGGGCGGGCGCCGGCCTGTGTCGGACGCACCCCGTGGCTGAGGGCCGGGCGCCGGCCCGTACCCGCCACGAGTGAACTCGGACGGCCCGGCCGCAGAGCCACTGCACCTCGTCCGCGGGACCACGGCACCCCGGCGCGAGAGCCGCGGCGCCGGGGCCCCGGCGGGTCGCCGGCCGTGGGCCCACCCGGCTCGCACGCCCCGGGGGCGGGCCCTTGCGGGCCGCTGTCAGTGGCGGCGGTCACAATGTCAGGGTGAGTGCCACCAGTCTTCCCGTACCCGACCGCGCGGACAGGCTTCGCGAAGCCCTGCTCGCCGCGGAGTTCACCGTCGACGGCCTGCTCGACCTGCTGGGCGCGCCCGCGTACGCCGCGCTGGCGCGCAGCGAGACCGTCCCAGCCCTCCGCGCCACCCGCGGCGCGACCCGGCTCGACACGCTGGTGAGGCTGTTTCTGCTCCAGCAGACCGTGCCCCTGGAGCGTGCCCGCGCCGCGCTGCCGCTGGACGAGGCGCTGGCCGACGGCTGGCTCGTCCCCGACGCGGCGGACGGGACGGACGGGACGGACGGGACGGACGGGGCCGGCGCGGGGGCGCGCGCCACGGTCGACATCCGGCCCTACGGCGGTCCGGAGGGAGAGGACTGGTTCATCGTCTCCGACCTCGGCTGCGCCGTCGGCGGGGCCACGGGCGCGAGCGGCCGCGGGGAGGTTGTCGTGCTCGGGGTGGGCGGCGCCTCGACGACGCTCGCGGGGCTCACCGTCCGTACGCGGGTGGAATCGGCCCTCGACCTGGGCACGGGCTCCGGCATCCAGGCCCTGCACGCCTCCCGCCACGCCGGGCACGTAACGGCGACGGACCTGAACCCCCGGGCGCTGTCCTTCACACGCCTGACCCTCGCGCTCTCCGGGGCAGGTGAGGCCGAGCTGCTGACGGGCTCGCTGTTCGAGCCGGTCGGGGACCGGACGTTCGACCTGGTGGTGTCCAATCCGCCGTTCGTGATCTCCCCGGCGGGGCCGGACCGCGACGGCGCCCGGCGCACGTACCGGGACGGCGGGATGGCCGGCGACGACCTGTGCCGCACCCTCGTCCAGCAGGCCGGTGCGCATCTCGCCGACGGCGGGTTCGCGCACTTCCTCGCCAACTGGGAGCACGTCGAGGGCGAGGAGTGGCAGGACCGCCTGCGCTCCTGGGTGCCGCGCGGCTGCGACGCGTGGATCGTGCAGCGGGAGGTCCAGGACGTCACGCAGTACGCCGAGCTGTGGCTGCGCGACAGCGGCGAGCACGAGACGTCCGACCCGGAGCGGTACGCCCGTCTGTACGACTCCTGGCTCGACGAGTTCGAGGCGCGCAAGACGCGGTCCGTCGGCTTCGGCTGGATCACGCTGCACCGCAGCGGGGCCGAGCACCCCTCCGTCGTCGTGGAGGACTGGCCGCACTCCGTGGAGCAGCCCCTCGGCGACACCGTGCGCTCCCACTTCGCCCGCCAGGACTACCTGCGCGCGCACGACGACGCGGCGCTGCTGGAGGGGCGGTTCACGCTGGCGTCCGAAGTGGTGCAGGAACAGGTCGGGTTGCCCGGCGCGGAGGACCCCGAGCACGTGGTGCTCCGTCAGCACCGGGGCATGCGCCGGGCGACCAAGGTGGACACCGTCGGCGCGGGCTTCGCGGGCGTCTGCGACGGGACGCTCAGCGCGGGCCGCATCCTCGACGCGATCGCCCAGCTCGTCGAGGAGGACGCGGTGGCCCTGCGGGACCGCACCCCCTCGTCCATCCGCCTGCTGGTGGAGGAGGGCTACCTGGAGCCGCTGAGCGACTAGGCCCCCGTGGGTGCCGCGAAGGGCCGACGCCGTGACGTGACCGGGGCGCCGTGACGTGACCGGGGCGCCGCGACGTGACCGGGGCGCCGCGACGTGACCGGGGCGCCGCGACGTGGCCGGGGTGCCGCGACGGGGCCGGGACCGTCCGGGGGCCCCGAGGGGCGTGCACCTTGCTGCGGAAGAGGCGGTTCCGCGCGCCGGTGGTACTCGTCGGCGGGCGGCGCACGGCAGGGCGTGCGCCGCCCCGGCGCGAGGTGGGGCGCGGCGGCGGGGGCGTGCGCAGTGACCGCCGCCGGAGCGGAGGCCAGGGGTCCTCGCCGGCGTGGTCTTCGTCGCTTCCGGCGCGTGGTGCGTCATGCGTAGGTGATTTCCGCCGTTGTGGCGGAACCGTTCCGGCGTTGTGGCGGAACCGTTCCGGCCGCGCCGTCACGAGCAGGCACCCGTCGGCGACCGGAACGTGCGGCGCAGGGCCCGCCCCGCGGCCGGCGCAGGGCCTGGCGGCCGGCCCGCTACCCCCTCGGACCTGCGGAAAAGGGGACGGATGCGACGCCCTTCGGCGTCAGGAGCCGGCAGTGGCCCGGCGCGGGGCGGAACGCACGGGATGCCCCGCCGCCGGCGGGGCCGCGCGCCGCGAGGGGCGGGGCCCGGCGGCAGGAACGGCGGGAGTCGGGTTACGGTTCGAGAGGCCGCTGCGGGAATGCGCCGTTTGACACAGGGGCGGGTTGTACCGTCACACTCCGCAGCGGAGGAGCGTCCCAGTGGGGCCACACCACGGGTCCCGTGGCGTCGCGCCGTACTGTCGTAAGAGTCGTACGGACCCGCGCCGGGCCCCGTCGAGCGTCGACCGGAGAGAGAAGAACGAAGTTGTCCCCGACCAGCGAGACCGCGAACGGCGGCCGCCGACTCGTCATCGTCGAGTCGCCCGCCAAGGCCAAGACGATCAAGGGCTATCTGGGTCCTGGGTACGTCGTCGAGGCGAGCGTCGGGCACATCCGCGACCTGCCGAACGGCGCTGCCGAGGTCCCCGAGAAGTACACCGGCGAGGTGCGCAGGCTCGGCGTGGACGTCGACCACGACTTCCAGCCCATCTACGTGGTGAACTCCGACAAGCGCTCCCAGGTCCGCAAGCTCAAGGAGCTGCTGGCCGAGTCGGACGAACTCTTCCTCGCCACCGATGAGGACCGCGAGGGCGAGGCCATCGCCTGGCACCTCCAGGAGGTGCTCAAGCCGAAGGTCCCCGTCCACCGGATGGTCTTCCACGAGATCACCAAGGACGCGATCCGGGCGGCCGTCGCCAACCCGCGCGAGCTGAACACCCGGATGGTCGACGCGCAGGAGACCCGCCGCATCCTCGACCGGCTGTACGGCTACGAGGTCTCGCCGGTCCTGTGGAAGAAGGTCATGCGGGGCCTGTCCGCGGGCCGCGTGCAGTCCGTGGCGACCCGCCTCGTCGTCGAGCGGGAGCGCGAGCGCATCGCGTTCCGCTCCGCCGAGTACTGGGACCTGACCGGGACCTTCGGCACCGGCCGCAAGGGTGACGCCTCCGACCCGTCGACGCTGGTGGCGCGGCTGGTGTCGGTCGACGGACGCCGCGTGGCACAGGGCCGCGACTTCGGTTCCGACGGGCGGCTGAAGTCCGACCAGGTCCTCCACCTGGACGAGGCGAACGCCCGGGCGCTGGCGACGGCGCTGGAGTCGGCGTCGTTCGCGGTGCGCTCCGTCGAGTCGAAGCCGTACCGCCGTTCGCCGTACGCGCCGTTCCGCACGACGACCCTCCAGCAGGAGGCGTCGCGCAAGCTCGGCTTCGGCGCGAAGGCGACGATGCAGGTCGCCCAGAAGCTGTACGAGAACGGCTTCATCACCTACATGCGTACGGACTCCACGACGCTGTCCGACACGGCGGTCTCGGCGGCCCGCGCGCAGGTCACGCAGTTGTACGGCGGGGACTACCTGCCCGACAGGCCCCGCACGTACGCCGGCAAGGTCAAGAACGCGCAGGAGGCGCACGAGGCGATCCGTCCCTCGGGCGACCGCTTCCGCACCCCCGCCGAGACGGGGCTGACCGGCGACCAGTTCCGGCTCTACGAGCTGATCTGGAAGCGGACCGTCGCCTCCCAGATGAAGGACGCGGTCGGCAACAGCGTCACCGTCCGCATCGGCGGCCGCTCCGCCGACGGCCGGGACGCCGAGTTCTCCGCGTCCGGCAAGACCATCACCTTCCACGGCTTCATGAAGGCGTACGTCGAGGGCGCGGACGACCCGAACGCGGAACTCGACGACCGCGAGCGCCGGCTGCCGCAGGTCGCCGAGGGCGACGCGCTGCGCGCCGAGGAGATCACCGCCGACGGCCACTCGACCAAGCCGCCCGCCCGCTACACCGAGGCGTCGCTGGTCAAGGAGCTGGAGGAGCGGGAGATCGGCCGTCCTTCGACGTACGCGTCGATCCTCGGCACGATCCTGGACCGCGGCTACGTGTTCAAGAAGGGCACGGCGCTCGTCCCGTCGTTCCTCTCGTTCGCCGTGGTCAACCTGCTGGAGAAGCACTTCGGCCGGCTCGTCGACTACGACTTCACGGCCCGCATGGAGGACGACCTCGACCGCATCGCGCGGGGCGAGGCGCACTCCGTGCCGTGGCTGAAGCGCTTCTACTTCGGTGAGGGCGGCGAGGACGCGGGCGCGGCCTCCGGCGCGGGCAACGGCGACGGCGACCACCTCGGCGGGCTCAAGGAGCTCGTCACGGACCTCGGCGCGATCGACGCGCGCGAGATCTCGTCCTTCCCCGTCGGCGACGGGATCATGCTGCGCGTCGGCCGGTACGGCCCCTACGTGGAGCGCGGCGAGAAGGACGCGGAGAACCACCAGCGCGCGGACGTGCCGGAGGACCTGGCTCCCGACGAGCTGACGACCGAGTACGCGGAGGAGCTGCTGGCCAAGCCGAGCGGCGACTTCGAGCTCGGCGTCGACCCGGACAGCGGCCACCCGATCGTCGCGAAGGCGGGACGCTACGGCCCGTACGTGACCGAGGTGCTGCCCGACGACACCCCGAAGACCGGCAAGAACGCGGTCAAGCCGCGGACGGCCTCGCTGTTCAAGTCGATGTCGCTGGACACCGTCACCCTGGCCGAGGCGCTGAAGCTGATGTCCCTGCCGCGCGTGGTCGGCGCGGACGCCGAGGGCGTCGAGATCACCGCGCAGAACGGCCGCTACGGCCCGTACCTGAAGAAGGGCACGGACTCGCGGTCGCTCCAGACGGAGGACCAGCTCTTCGACATCACCCTCGACGAGGCGCTGGCGATCTACGCGCAGCCGAAGCAGCGCGGTCGCGCCGCGGCCAAGCCGCCGCTGAAGGAACTGGGCACGGACCCGGTCAGCGAGCGTCCCGTCGTCGTCAAGGACGGCCGCTTCGGCCCGTACGTCACCGACGGCGAGACCAACGCGACGCTGCGGACCGGCGACAGCGTCGAGGAGATCACTCCCGAGCGCGGCTACGAGCTGCTGGCGGAGAAGCGCGCGAAGGGCCCCGCCAAGAAGACGGCGAAGAAGGCCACCACGAAGAAGTCGACGGCGAAGAAGACCACGGCGAAGAAGGCCGCGACCAAGACGGCGACCGCCAAGACGACGGCCACCGCCAAGACGGCCGCCAAGAAGACGACGGCGAAGAAGGCCGCGGCGAAGACGACGGCGGCCTCCGCGAAGGCGCAGGCCTCGTCGCAGGAGTCGGACGGCTGAACCGGCGCGGACGGGCGGGCGGGCAGCGATCCGCCCGAGCTGCCCCTCGCCGCTGCCCCTCCGCCGCCCGCCGCCGAGTAGCGCACCCGGAGCGCCCGACGCCCGCCGATCCCCGGCGCGTCGGGCGCTCGGCCGTTCGTGGCGTACGAGCGCGAGGTACGGGCGTGCGGGACGTGAAGGGGGAGGACCCCGGTCAGGAGGCGGGCGCCGTCACCCTGGAAGCGTCGGCCCCGCACGGATGGTGACGGCACCTCCGTATCGGTGCTCTCATCCGCTCGTAATCTGGTCGTATGGGCAGTTTCGTATGAACACGCCGTAGTCGATCAGCCCTGCGCGGCCGGCGCGGAACGCGGGGTACCGGCTCCGACCGGCCGGAACGGGCCAGGGACGCCGCGGAGGACCGCCGGACCGCCCGGGCGGGTGCAGGTATTGGTTCATCTGTACGGACGGGGACTCCGTCAGGTGGCACCGTCCCGATAGGCTGGGCGGATGACGCGAGCCGAGCCAACGGTCGTGAGCCCCACCTCCGACCACGACGCACTTGCCGCAGACTCACGGGAGCGCGCCGTTCGTTCCCTGCTGCGCCTTCCGCCGCTGAGGCGGCTCTGGGGCGCGCAGTTCGCCGGCGCCATCGGCGATGTGCTTGCGGTGCTTGTGCTGGTGGTGCTGACCCTCCAGGCAGCCATCACCGACGGCTCGTTCGGGCCGGGATACCGGGGCGTGGCGTTCGCCGTCGCCGCCGTCTTCGGCGCGCGGGTCGTCGCGACGCTGCTGTTCGGCGCGGTCCTGCTCGGGCCCCTGACGTCGCTGCTCGCACCGGGCAGCGGGAAGCCCCGGCCGGCGTCCGAGAGCCCCGAGCACCCCGAGCACACGGATGCCGGTGCCGGCGGCGCCTCGGTGATCGCCCCCGGCGACACCCGGCCCACGCTCGGCGCGGCCTCACCCGCCCGGCCGAAGGCCAAGGCGGGCAGGGCGCCGCGCGACGGCGGCCCGCTCGACCGCCGCTGGACGATGATCGTCGCCGATGCCGTCCGGCTCGCGCTGCTGATCGTCGCACCGCTGTGGATCACGTGGATGCCGGACCGCGCCCTGCCGATCCTGCTCAGCACGGTCTTCGTGGCCGGGGTCGCGGAACGCTTCTGGACCGTGGCCAAGGACAGCGCCGCGCCCGCCCTCCTGCCGCCGCCTCCGCCCGAGGGCGACGCGGTGCGGCCCCTGCCCGACCACCTGGACGCGCTGCGCCGGCTGTCGCTGCGCACGTCGTTCCTCGCGGTGCCCGCGGCGGCGTTCGTGCTGCTGGTGGCGACGCTGATCAACAATCTGATCGGCACGGGCGTCGAGTGGTTCACGCTCCACCAGGTCGCGCTCGGCTCGTACGTCGCGGCCGGGCTGTTCGCCGCGTCGGTCTCCACGCTCACCCTTCTCGAACTGCCCGACGGCAGGACTCCCCGTCCCCGCTCCCCGCTGGAGGGACTGCGGCGGCCGGTCGTCGCGGCCCCGGCCGGCTCCGGGCCCGCGAAGGGCTCCGGCTCCGCCGCCGGTTCGGCGGCCGGGGAGGGTACGGACGGCGCTGCCGCCGGCGGGGCGACCCGCGCCGACGGCGGCGCGGACCGCGGCCGCACGGGCGTGGTGCCGGTACTGGTCCTGGCCTGCGGCGCGATCGCCGCGGCCATCACCTCGGCCGTGGCCGTCGCCGTCCTGGACGCCAAGGACCTGGGCGGCGGCCCGGTCGCGTTCGCGCTGCTCGTCCTCGCCCTGGCCGGCGGCACGGGCCTCGGCATCCGGCGGGGCCAGAAGGTGCTGCCCGCCCTCTCGCGCAACCGCCTGATGGTCCTCGCGATCGCCGTCACCGGCGTCGCGCTGCTGGTGATGGGGCTGGTGCCGGACACGGCGACCGTCCTGTTCCTCGCGCTGCTCGCCGGCTTCTCGGCGGGCGTCGCCGCCAACGCCGGCCACGTTCTCGTCGAACTGCAGGCCGAGGAGCGCCGGCGCGCCCGGCTGACCGAGCACCTCCAGGCGGTCGTACGGGTCGCCATGGCGGCAGCGGCGATCGTCGCGCCGCTCGTCGCTGCCGCCATCGGGCCGCACCGCCTGGCCGGCGGCGACTTCGTCTTCGCGCACGGCGGCGCCGCCTTCACGCTGATGCTCGCCGGTGCCCTGCTGCTGCCGGTCGCCGCGGTCGTCCTGGCCAAGACCGACGACCGTTCCGGCGTGCCGCTGCGGCACGACCTGCTGGAGGCCGTCCGCGGGGGATCCGACCCCGCGCAGGTCCCGGCAGGACCCGGCTTCTTCATCGCCGTCGAGGGCGGCGACGGCGCCGGCAAGTCGACGCAGGTCGAGGCGCTGGCCGAATGGATAAGGGCCAAGGGCCACGAGGTCGTCGTCACCCGCGAGCCGGGCGCCACACCCGTCGGCAAGCGGCTGCGGACGATCCTGCTCGACGTGTCGAGCGCGGGCCTGTCGAACCGCGCGGAGGCGCTGCTGTACGCGGCGGACCGCGCCGAGCACATCGACTCCGTCGTCCGGCCCGCCCTCGAACGTGGCGCGATCGTCGTCTCCGACCGCTACATCGACTCGTCGGTGGCGTACCAGGGCGCGGGCCGCGACCTCTCGCCGACCGAGATCGCGCGGATCTCGCGCTGGGCCACGCAGGGCCTCGTGCCGCACCTGACCGTGCTGCTCGACATCGACCCGGCGACGGCCCGCGAGCGCTTCACGGAGGCGCCCGACCGGCTGGAGTCGGAGCCCGCGGAGTTCCATCAGCGGGTGCGCACCGGGTTCCTCACGCTCGCGGCCGCCGATCCGGCGCGGTACCTCGTCGTCGACGCGGGCCAGGGCCCCGACGCCGTCACGACGACCGTGCGCCACCGGCTCGACCGGCTGCTGCCGCTCTCCGAGGCCGAGATCAAGGCCCAGGAGGAGGCGCGCAAGGCCGCGATCGAGGAGGCCAGGCGCCGCGCCGAGGAGGAGGCCGCGCGCGAGGCCGCCAGGAAGGCGGAGGAGGAGCGCCTGGAGCGCGAGCGGCAGGAGCAGCTCGCGAAGCTCCGCGCCGAGGAGGAGGAGCGCAAGCGCCGCGAGCTGGAGGAGGCGCGGCAGCGCGAGATCGAACGCCAGGAGGAAGAGGCCAGGCAGCGCGCCGAGGAGGAGCGCCGCAGGGCCGAGGAGGAGCGGCTGCGTGCCGAGGAGGAGGAGCGGCGGCAGGCCGAGGAGGCGGTCAGGAGGGCCGAGGAGGAGCGCCTGCGGGCCGAGGAGGACGAGCGCCGCCGGGCCGCCGAGCAGGCCGCCTACGAGGCCGAGCAGGAGCGCCTGAAGGCGCGGGCCGCCGAGGAGGCGCGCCAGCGCCAGGAGGACGCCGAGCGGCGCCGCGAGAAGCAGCGCAGGTCGGAGGAGGCGCTGCTGAAGGCCGAGGAGGCCAGGCGGCGCGCCGCCGAGGAGGCCGCTGCCGCCGCGGCGGCAGCCGCCGAGCGGGAGCCGGACGTGTCGCCGAACGAGACGACGCTCCAGACGCCGGTCGTCGGCGGGCCGGACGCCGGGACGCAGGACCCCGACTCGGGCTCCCGCGATTCCTCGGGCTCCGGTACCGGCGCCGACTCCGGGCGCGGCCGGGACGACGAGCGCGGCGCCGACGACCGCGACGACGACCGCGGCGCCGACGACCGCGACGACGACCCGGACGGCCGGTCCGGACCGCACTCCGCCTCCGACGACGTGGCGCGCGACGTGCCGCGGCGCCGTCCCTCGTGGGCCGCGGAAGGCGCGCCGGGAGCCTCGGGTACGCCCGCCGCGGGAACCTCGACCGTGAGCGACGCGGCCCCTTCGGACGCGGCCTCCTCGGACAGCGAGGAGACGACGACCCTGCCGAGGTTCGCCGACGCCGACGCGGAGCTTCCGATCTCCGCCGAGGAGCGGGAGGCGGAGGAGACGGCGGTGCTGCCGCAGTACCGCCCCTCGGACGAGACGGCCGTGCTGCCGCAGGTACGGGACGACGCGCCCGGCGCCTCCGGCCCGGGCGAGGGCGGCAACGAGCGCACGCGCGAGATCCCGCAGTTCCAGCCGCCGCACCAGGCCGCTCCCGCCGAGGACGCCCAGGCCCGGGACACCCGGGGCCGCGGCGGGCAGCGCCGTCGCTCGGACTGGGCGGAGGAGACCCCGCTCGACGACCTGCCGACGCTGGCCGACGAGCTGCTCGGCGGGCACGACGACGAGGACGACGGACCCGCCGGCGGCGGCGGCCGGCGCGGGGGCCGCAGGCGCTGAGCCGGCCCGGCGGGGACTGTCCGACCCACCCGCCACAATGGAGGAGAACGACGGGACCGCGTCCGCGT
>NZ_JAKGCV010000102.1 GCF_021556455.1 Streptomyces fuscigenes
AGGTGCGCGGCGCGCTCCGCGCCGGCGCCCCGCGGCGCGCGGAGTCCCTGCTGATGACCTTCGAGGGCGACTACAGCCAGGAGTACCTGCCGTTCGCCGACCTCACGCTCGGCCTCGGGGTGTCGGACGCGGCGCACTACGGCGGCCGCAGTCTCGACCTCGACGACGGCGTCGCGGAGGACACGCTCACCGACGGCGCGCTGACCGTGCGCCGCCGTGTCTGGGCCTCCCGCCCCGCCGGGGCGCTGTGCGTCGACGTCACGGTCGGCGGCGGCACCCTCGACGCGACCCTCGACCTCGGCACCCCGCTGCGGCTGCTGGCGCGCTCGGCGGCCCCCGGCGGGCTCGCCGTCGAGGTCGCGCTGCCCGTCGACGGCGCGCCCCGGCACGAGCAGGACGTCGCCGAGCCGCTGCGCTACACCGCCGACACCGCCGGCGCGAGCACCGCGTCGGGCGCCGGGGACTACGACCCCTACGCGGTCCTCGCCGTGCGTGTCGACACCGACGGGCGGGCCGGCGCGGTCGACGGCACCTGGTCGGTGACCGGCATGACCCGGCTGCTCGTCACGATCTCGTCGTCGTCCGCCGCGGCGGACGTCTGGCACGGGGCGCCGCCCCTCGACCGCGCCGGGCACCGCGCCCGGGCCGCAAGGGCGGCCGAACGCGCCCTCGCGCAGGGCCCCGAGGCGCTCCTGCGGGCCCACCGCGACGACCTGCGCCCGCTGCTGGCCGCCGCCGGCCTCACCGTCGGCGGCCGCCGCGGCGGCACGTACGACGTGGCCCGCGACCTCCTCGCCGGCACCGACGAACACCTCACCGCCACCGTCATGTTCCAGCTCGGACGCTACCTGCTGGCGTCCTGCTCGCGGCCCGGCGGAGGCCCGCCCGCCAACCTCCAGGGCCTGTGGAACGAGGAGCTGCGCCCGCCCTGGTCCTCCAACTACACCGTCAACATCAACACCGAGATGAACTACTGGCCCGCCGAGGTCACCGCCCTCAGCGAGTGCCACGAACCGCTGTTCGGCCTCCTCGACCGGCTCGCCGCGACCGGCGCCGACGTCGCCCGCGAGCTGTACGGCGCCCGGGGCTGGGTCGCCCACCACAACACCGACATGTGGGGCTGGGCCCTGCCCGTCGGCATGGGCCGCGGCGACCCGTCGTGGGCGCTCTGGATGATGGGCGGCGCCTGGCTCACCCAGCACCTGTGGGACCGCTGGGAGTTCACCCGCGACACCGGGTTCCTGCGCGAGCGCGCGTGGCCCGTGCTGCGCGGCCAGGCCGCGTTCTGCGTCGACTGGCTCGTGGAAGGCGGGGACGGGTTCCTCGACACGATCCCCGCCACCTCCCCGGAGAACCACTTCCTCTCCCCGGACGGCAGGCCCGAGGCGCTCACGTACTCCACCACGATGGACATCGCCCTCGTGCGCGCCACCCTCACCAGGACGCTCGCCGCGGCCCGCGTCCTCGGCATCGGCGACGACCCGCTGTGCGCCGAGATCGAGGCGGCCCTGCCGCGCCTGCGCGCCCCCGGTGTCGCCGCGGCGGGACACCTCATGGAATGGGCCGAGGACCTGCCCGAGGAGGACCCCCGCCACCGGCACATGTCGCAGCTGGTGACCGTCTACCCGCTCGACCAGATCACCCCCGGTGCCACCCCGGAACTCGCCGCAGCCGCCCTGCGCCTGATGGAGCGGCGCGGCCCCGGCGCGATGGGCTGGTCGTGGGCCTGGAAGATCGCGCTGCGCGCCCGTCTCGGCGACGGCGCGAGCGCGCGCTCGCTGTTCCTGGAGGCCGTGCGGCCGCTGGGACGCGACGCCGGCACGTACGCGCCCGTCGACGGCTCCGAGTGGGGCGGGCTCCTGCCCAACCTGCTCTCCACGCACCCCCCGTTCCAACTGGACGGCAACTTCGGCTTCGCCGCGGGCCTCGCCGAACTCGTCCTGCAGAGCCACGGCGGCCGGATCGCCCTGCTCCCCGCCCTGCCCCCGGAGTGGGGCGAGGGCCGGGCACACGGTCTGCGCTGCCGCGGGGGCCTCGCCGCCGACCTCGACTGGAGCGCCGGTGCCCTGACCGCCGTCACGCTCCGGCGGGTCGGCGGCGACGACGCCGAGCCCGTACGGGTCGCCTACGGCGGCGCCGAGCGCGAGATCCGCGTCCCCGCCGGCGAGGACGTGACCCTCGACGCCGCGCTGAGGCCCGCATGCTGAGCGACCTGGACCTGCCCGCCCTGCACGAGTACCGCAGCGCCCACCAGGACCCGCCGGGATTCGACGCGTTCTGGCAGGGCACGCTGGCGCAGGCGCGCGCCGCCGGCGACGGCATCGCCCTGACCCCGGTGGCCACCGAACTGCGCACCGTCGACGTCTTCGACGCCGAGTTCCCCGGCTTCGGCGGCCACCCCGTCCGCGGCTGGCTGCGGCTGCCCAGGGACCGCGGCGCCGCGCCGCTGCCCGCCGTCGTCCAGTTCCACGGCTACGGCAGCGGGCGGGGCGGCCCCTACGACGACCTGGTGTGGGCGTCCGCCGGGTTCGCGCACCTGATCATGGACGCGCGCGGCCAGGGCGGCGCCCACGCGGGCGGCGCCACCGCCGACCCGGTCGGCAGCCCGCCCGCGTACCCCGGCTTCCTGACCCGCGGCATCGAGGACCCGGAGACCTACTACTACCGCCGGGTCTTCACCGACGCCGTCCGCGCCGTCGACGCCGTGCGCACCCTCGACGCCGTCGACGCCCGCCGCGTCGCCGTGTGGGGCAACAGCCAGGGCGGCGGCATCGCGCTCGCGGCGGCGGGCCTCCTCCCCGACCTCGCCGCCGCGTTCTTCCAGGCGCCGTTCCTCACCGACGTGCGCCGGGCCGTGCGCATCACGGGAACCGCGCCCTACAACGAGATCACCGGCTACCTCGCGGCCCGCCGCGCGTCGGCCGAGGCGGTCTTCCGCACGCTCGACCACTTCGACGGGGTCGCCTTCGCGCGCCGCGCCACGGCCCCCGCGCGCTTCTCCACGGGACTGGCGGACGACATCTGCCCGCCGTCCACCACCTTCGGCGCGTACCACGCCCACCGGGGCCCGAAGACCATCCGCGCCTGGGAGTTCAACGGCCACGAGGCAGGCGGCCACGAGGACATCAGCGACGCGCTGTCCGCATTTCGGGCCGCGAAGGCCCGGGGAGAGAAGGAACGATGAGGATACGCAACAGGGCACGCAAGCTGGTCGCCGCGACGGCCGCCGCCGGGCTCGCGGCCGTCGTCAGCGGCTGCGGCGCGAACTCCGTGTCCGCCGGCGGCACCACCGTCAACTGGTGGACGTGGGACGACAAGCAGGCCGCCGCCTACCGCCAGTGCGCCACGGTGTTCGAGAAGGAGAACCCCGGGGTCACCGTCAAGATCACGCAGTACGACGTCAACGACTACTTCACCAAGCTGCTCTCCGGCTTCGTCGCCGACACGGCGCCCGACGCGTTCATGAACAGCGGCCAGTACCTCCAGCAGTACGCGGCGCTCAAGCAGCTCGAACCGCTCGACGGGTACGTCAGGAAGTCCGGCTTCGACCTGAAGAAGTACACCACCGGCACCGACTCCTACCGCTACAGCGACGGCAAGCTGTACGCGCTGCCGATGGACTGGGCCATGGCCGGCCTCTACTACAACGACGACATGCTGAAGAAGGCCGGGTACACCAAGGCCGACATCGACGACCTGACCTGGAACCCCGACGACGGCGGCACGTTCGAGAAGATGGTCGCCCACCTCACCGTCGACTCCAAGGGCAGGCGGGGCGACCAGCCCGGCTTCGACAAGCACCACGTGAAGATCTACGGCATCGGCGCCCTCGGCGTGCAGGACTTCACCGGCCAGACCTCCTGGAACCCGCTCGTCTCCACGCTCGGCTGGCGCCCCGGCGACAAGCGGCAGTGGCCCACCGTCTTCGACTTCGAGGACCCGCGCTTCGTGAAGACCATGAACTGGGTCCGGGACCTCACCGACAAGGGATACGCCCCGGTGGAGGGCGAGTTCACCTCCGCGGGCAACGCGCCCAGCAGTGCGCAGCTGCTGGGCTCCGGCAAGGTGGCCATCGCCAACGACGGCTCGTGGTCCGCGACCGCCTACCCGGACATCCCGAACCTGCACTACGGCATCGCCCTCAACCCGAAGGGCCCCGACGGCAAGCGCTCGGGGGAGAGCAACGCGAACGGCAACATGATCTGGGCCGGCTCCCCGCACAAGGACCTCGCCTGGAAGTGGGTCTCCTTCCAGGAGTCCGAGCAGTGCCAGACGATCGCCGGCCGCAGCGGCACGTTCTTCCCCTCCATCGGCGCCTCCATGGACGCGACCGCCGCCGCGCTCAAGAAGAAGGGCGTCGACCTCGGGCCCTTCGTCACCGCGCAGCGCGAGGGCGACCTGTACGCGTCGCCCACCTACGGCAACGGCACCGCCATGCAGAAGACCCTCCAGCCCCTCATGCAGTCCTTCTTCGCCCACGACAGGAACGACGACGTGTTCAAGCAGATGACCCAGGACACGAGGAAACTCCTCGCGCAGAAGGAAGACTGACCGGGGACCGCCCCCGCAACGCCACGCCCCCACACGGTTCGAGAGGACACTGCATTGACCCGCACCACCGCGCGGATCGCCCACCTGCGTGCGGCCGGAGTGAGCTTCGCCGTCGAACTCGGCGACCCCCTGCCCCGCGTCCTGCACTGGGGTGCGGACCTGGGGGAGCTGGGCGAGGGTGAACTCGCCGCGCTGAGCCTCACGGCCGACGGCGCCGTCCTCAACAGCTCCACGGACGCGCCGCGCCGGTTCACCGTCTGGCCGACCGAGGCCGACGGGTGGAGCGGCACCCCCGCCCACGAGGGTCATCGCGGAGGGTTCGGCACGACGCCGCGCCCCCGGCTCACCGGCGCCGACCTCGACGCGGACGCACTGGTCCTGCACCTCGACGACGACGTCAGCGGCCTGACCCTCACCGTCGCCTACCGCCTCGACGCCGCGGGGGTCCTCGGCGTCACGACCACCCTCGCCCGCCCGGCCGCCGCGCCGGACGACGGCGTGCCCTACGACCTGGCCGCCGTCACCACCCTGCTGCCGGTGCCGGGCCGCGCCACCGAGATCCTCGACTTCACCGGCAAGTGGTGCCGCGAACGCGTGCCCCAGCGCTCCACCCTGCTGCACGGCGGCCACGTGCGCGCGGTGCGCCGCGGCCGGCCCGGCCACGAGTCCCCGCACCTGCTGACGCTCGGCGTGCCGGGCTTCGGCTTCCGCACCGGCGAGGTGTGGGGCCTGCACGTCGCGTGGAGCGGCAACCAGCGCTGGCTGGCCGAGCGGCTGCCGGAGGGCGCGGGCGTGGACGGCGCGGTCCTCGGCGGCGGCGAACTCCTCGCCCCCGGCGAGATCAGGCTCGCACCGGGGGAGTCGTACACCACGCCCGAGTGCCTGTTCGTCTGGTCCGACGAGGGGCTGGACGGCCTCGCCGACCGCTTCCACGACCGGCTGCGGGCCCGCGGCGGCCACCCCGCCACCCCCCGGCCGCTGACCCTCAACACCTGGGAGGCCGTGTACTTCGACCACCGGCTCGAGCGCCTGCTCGACCTCGCGGACCGCGCGGCCGAGGTCGGTGTGGAGCGGCTCGTCCTGGACGACGGCTGGTTCGCCGGCCGCCGCGACGACACGGCGGGCCTCGGCGACTGGACCGTCGACGAAGCGGTGTGGCCCGACGGCCTCGGGCCGCTCGTCGAGCGGGTGCACGGCCACGGGATGCAGTTCGGCCTGTGGGTCGAGCCGGAGATGGTCAACCTCGACTCCGCCATGGCACGCGAGCACCCCGACTGGATCCTCGGCCCCTCGCGCGGTCTCGGCCCGAGCATGCGCCACCAGTACGCGGTCAACCTGGCGAACGAGGACGCCTGGAACCACCTGCTGAAGGCCCTCGACGCGGTCGTCGCCCGCTACCGCGTCGACTACCTGAAGTGGGACTACAACCGCGACCTGCTGGAGGCGGTGCACCGCGGCGCCGACGGGCGCGACCGGCCCGGCGTGCACGCCCAGACCGAGGCGCTGTACCGCCTGCTGGACGCCCTGAGGGAGCGCCACCCGGGCCTGGAGATAGAGAGCTGCTCCTCCGGCGGCGGCCGCGTCGACCTCGGCATCCTCGCCCGTACGGACCGGGTGTGGCCCTCGGACTGCAACGACCCCGTCGAGCGCCAGGCCATCCAGCGCTGGACGGCGCAGCTGCTGCCGCCCGAGCTGATCGGCACCCACGTCGGCGGGCCCGTCGCGCACACCACCGGCCGGGCGACCGACGCGTCCTTCCGGCTGGCCACCGCGCTGTTCGGGCACGCCGGCATCGAGGACGACCTGACGGCGAGGGACGCGGAGGAGATCGCGCGGCTCGGCCGGTGGGCGGAGCTCTACAAGGAGAAGCGCGCGCTGCTGCACACGGGCCGCACGGTACGGGCCGACCTGCCCGACGAGGCGCTGCTGCTGAACGGCGTGGTCGCGCGTGACGGTTCCGAGGCCCTCTACTCGTACGCGCGCGTCGAGACGTCGGCCGACGGCCAGCCGGGCCGGGTGCGGCTGCCCGGTCTCGACCCGTCGGGCTCGTACCGCGTCTCGATCCGCGAGGAGGTGGGCCTGCCGGTCCTGCACCAGGTGGCCGGGCCCGCGTGGTTCGCCGCGGCCCTCCAGGGCAGGGTCGACCTGCCCGGCACCGTGCTCGCGACCACTGGGATCCCGCTGCCGAACCTGGCCCCCGGCCAGGCGCTGCTGCTGGACGTGGCCCGCGTCCGCTGAGGCGAGTCCCGGCCGGGGCGGCCCGTCGCGGGGTCGCGGCGGGGCGTCCCGGGCATTCCGGGACCTCCGTCGTCCGCGGGATCCGCCCGCACCCCCGCGAGCGCCGGGGCCGGTGCGTCGTCGTGGCACGGCCGGCAGGCCTTCGGGGCGGGGAAGCGGGCGGCCCGCACGAGGCCGCCGGCCGGTGCTACGCGCGGGCTCCGCCGCGCGGCGCCTGCAGTGCCCCGTGCTCCGCCCAGGCCGGCGCCGTCCCGGAGAGCTGGCAGACCATGAGGTAGAAGGGGATCGGCGGGGTGTACGGGGTCCGGTCGTCGGGCCAGTGGATCAGCCGCGGCCGCACGGCGGGCACGCTGGTCCCCGCCACGTAGCGGGCCGGCTCGGGCCAGGAAAGCTCCAGGTCGGAACCGGCGGGCACGATCCACCACCACCAGTCCGTGTCCGCGAAGACGCAGCCCGTGCGCGGCATCCGCGCCATGAGCCGGAACCCGTGCCGGGCCGGGACGCCCACCGCGTCGCAGCCCAGTGAGGCGGGAAGCGTCGCCGGGAGCGGCAGCCGTACGGTCCCGTCCACGCGCATCCCGCCCGGCCCCTCGGTACGGGAGACGCGCCCGAAGCGCATCAGCGCCGAGCGCGCGCTCCTCAACACGGGGGCTCCGCCCCGAGCGGCACCTCGGCCCACACGACGCGGCCCGGCCCGTAGCCGGAGGTGTCCTGCGCGCCCCAGCAGCTGCACATCGAGTCGACGAGGAACAGGCCCCGGCCGCCCTCGTCGGCGCCGCCGCGCTGGAGCTGGGGGCCGGTCGGGCCGTATCCCTGGTCCTCGACCGCTATGCGCAGCCGGTCCTGGTCGACCCGCAGCTCGCAGATGACATGGTCGCCCGCCGCATGCACGACGGCGTTCGTGACCAGTTCGGAGACGATCAGCTCCGCGGTGTCCGACGTGCCCCGGGACACGCCCCAGTGCAGCAGGCGGTCCGTGGTCAGTTTCCGGGCCCGGCCGACGGACTCCGCACGGGCCGGCAGCTCGAAGCCGTAGCGGCGGACAACGTTGCCAGGGCCCATGGACGCAAGTCGGGGGGTGAGCGCGTTACCAGGTGCCACGACCGATTCCTAACGGTGGGGAAGCGACTACTCCGCTCCGCGCCTCTCCCGTGGCGCAGGGCGACAACCGCGTGAACTGGTTCACGTCCACCACTGTCCACCTGTCCGCGACACTTGGCAAGTGGCACTCTGGAATTTCCAGAGTGCCGTGTTCTAACTGCCAGAGTCATGGCAGACTGCAAGCACATCGTGGCAACGGGGAGGTCCCAGAAGTGAGTGAACCGCGGTCGGCCCCGACCGTGGGTCAGGTCGTGCTCGGCAGGCGTCTGCAAGACCTGCGCGAGCGCTCAGGCCTGAAACGCGAGGAGGCCGCGAAGCTCCTGCGCGTGGCTCCTGCCACGATCCGCAGGATGGAGACGGCCGAGGTCGCACTCAAGATCCCCTACGTGCAGGTGCTGCTCACGGCCTACGGGGTGGGTCCCGAGGAGGCGAACGTCTTCACGGGGCTCGTCGAGGAGGCCAACAAGCCCGGCTGGTGGCAGCGGTTCCACGACATCCTGCCGGACTGGTTCAGCGTGTACGTCAGTCTGGAGGGGGCGGCGGCGCTGCTGCGGGAGTACGAGCCGCACTTCGTGCCCGGCCTGCTCCAGACCGAGGACTACGCGCGCGCGGTGCTGAGGGCCGGCGCCGTCGGGCGGTCCTCACCGGGGGAGACCGAGCGGCACGTCGCGCTGCGCATGGCGCGGCAGTCGCTGCTCACCAGCGAGAACGCACCGAGATTCTGGGTAGTCATGGACGAGACCGTCATCCGCCGGCCCGTCGGTGACGGCCCGGAGGTGATGCGCGCGCAGATCGACCGCCTCCTGGAGGCGGCGGACCTGCCCAACGTGACCCTCCAGATCGCGGAGTTCGCCAGCGGACACCACCCGGGTACGTACGGGCCGTTCGTGATCTTCCGCTTCGCAGAACCCGAGCTGCCGGACATGGTCTTCAGCGAGTACCTCACCGGCGCCGTCTACCTCGACGCGCGCCCGGAAGTGGCCACTCACCTGGAGGTCATGGACCGGATGGCGGCGCAGGCCGCGACTGCACAAGGCACGAAGGAGATCCTCAAGGATGTCCGCAAGGAGCTGTGAATGGACCCCATATACAACGGCATGCCGGCGCGCGAGCTCGGCTCCGAGGGCTGGCACAAGCCCTGGAGCGGCGGCAACGGCGGCAACTGCATCGAGGCCATGAAGCTGGCCGACGGCAGAGTCGCGGTGCGCCAGTCCTCCGACCCCGACGGCCCCGCACTGATCTACACCCCGGCCGAGATCGCCGCCTTCATCCAGGGCGCGAAGTCGGGTCAGGCGGACTTCCTGCTGACCTGACGGCCGCCACACGAGCCATTACGAAAAGGGGTGGGGCGCGCGTGCGGCGTCGCAGCGTCTTTCAGGTGCGCTGCGACGCCGCACCCCGCGGTTGTCGAACCGTGGGGGCCCTCCCCCCGGGCCGGCCCGACCGGCCGGCCCGGCCCGCTCAGCCGCGCAGATAGCCGAGCCCGGGGTGGGCGGCCACGTAGCCGTCCACCAGCCGCCGGGCCACGGCGACCGAATCGACCAGGGGGTGCAGGGCGAACGCGGCGACCGCGTCCGCCCGCTCCCCGCTGCTCGCCGCCCGCAGCACCTGCCGCTCCACGGCCTTCACCGCCGTGACCAGCCCTACCGCGTGCGCCGGCAGCGGGTCCGCCGCCAGCGGCGTGGCGCCGTTCGCGTCGACCGCGCAGACCACCTCCACCACCGCTTCCGCGTCCAGCTCGGGCAGTGTGCCCCGGTTGCGCACGTTCAGGATCAGCGTCGCCCGCTCGTCGTGCGCGATCGCCCGCATCAGCGCGAGCGCCACCTTCTCGTATCCGCCGGACTCGAGGTCCGCCTCCTCCCGCTCGCCCATGCCCGCCGCGTCCCGGTTCGCCGCCATGTACGTGGCCTCGCGCTCCGCGAGCGTGCGGTGCCAGGCCGCCCCGGCCGCGCCCGGCGGCAGCTCCTCCCGCGCACCCGACTCGGCGTAGAAGGCGGCCTGCTGCTCGCGCAGGAAAGCGCCGCGGGTGCGCTCGGCCGTCCGGTAGGCGTGCACCGTCTCGCGGTTGAAGTAGTAGTAGTGCAGGTACTCGTTGGGGACCGCGCCCAGCGTGGTGAGCCACTCGGCGCCGAACAGCCGCCCCTCCTCGAACGAGCCGAGCAGCGCGGGATCGGCGAACAGGCGCGGCAGCTCGTCGCGCCCCGCCACGTACAACCCCCGCAGCCAGCCGAGGTGGTTCAGCCCCACGTAGTCGGGGCGCGCCGACGCCGGGTCGAGCCCCAGCACGCGGGCGACCCGCCTGCCGAGACCCACCGGCGAGTCGCAGATGCCGATGACGCGCCCGCCCAGGACCTCGGCCATGGCCTCGGTCACCAGCCCCGCGGGGTTGGTGAAGTTGATCACCCAGGCGCCGGGGGCCAGGGCCGCTACCCGCCGGGCGATCTCCCGCGCGACGGGCACCGTCCGCAGCCCGTAGGCGATGCCTCCCGCGCCCACCGTCTCCTGGCCGAGCACCCCCTCGGCCAGCGCGACCCGCTCGTCGTCCGCCCGGCCCGCCAGTCCCCCCACGCGGATCGCGGAGAACACGAAGTCCGTGCCCCGCAGCGCCTCGTCGAGATCGGTCGTCACCGTCACGGCGGGCGCGTCCGCCACCCCGGCCGCACGGTCGGCGAGCACGCGCGCCACCGCCGTGAGCCGGCGCGGCTCCACGTCGTACAGCCTGACCTCGGTGATCCGGCCCTCGCCGTGGTCGCGCAGCAGCGCGCCGTACACCAGCGGCACGCGGAAACCGCCGCCGCCCAGAATCGTCAGCCTCATACCGGGGCCGCCCTCCTCCTGCTCGCGTCCTGCCGCCGATCATTCCCGACCGGACGGCCTCCCGGGGGCCTGGGGTGCGGTCCGGCGCGGCACGCGCGGCGGCGCGGTGCACGGACCGGGGCGGTCGGCAGCCGGCCCGAGGGCAGGGACCGGGGCGGACGGCGGCCGGCCCGAGCGCGCGGTGCCGCGCCGTTCCGGCCGGCTGCCGCGGAGGGCGCGGTACCGAGGAAGGTGAAGAGGTCCTCCGGTGCGGGGGCGGGGGCCGTCGCGTTTCCGACGCCATCGTGCGCCACTCCTCGTCCGCCGGGCGGTGGAGGCGAGGCAGGCGCCGCTTCGGCGTGGCAGGCACCGACAGCGGCACCGGGTCCGGCAGAACGGGCACTTCGACGTGCATCCAGCACTCGGCCGCTCCGCCGGAGGCCGTGGGGCCGCCCCGCCGGCGCGGAGTCCATCCCGAGAGCCCCTTCCGCCGGTGGCGCGGGTCGTCGCCCGCCCCCATGGGAAGGGGCGGCAGCGTCACGGGCCGGCGGATCCGCTCGCCGTCGGCCGCGATGCCGGCCGGAACGGCATGTCATCGGTCGCGATCCGGACGACGCAGCCGGCGGCGCCCCTCGCGCGGGTCCGGAGCGCGACCGCGCCGGCCGGATCTGCCGAGGGGCGCGGTCACAGGCGCGTACGCAGCCACAGCACGGCCAGGCCGGCCAGCGCGGTACCCGCGCCGGAGGCGGCGCCGCCCAGGAACCGGTCCGCCATCCGCCGGCCCTGCCGCGCCGCCCACCCGCCCGTCCCCCGGAACGCCCGGTGCCCCCGCGCCCGGGCCCCCTTGCTGTCTTCGGACATGTCCCTCTCCCTCCCCGTCGGCACGGCAGCGGCCCGCCGCCGGCTCGTGCGCCGGGCGAGCGCGTCTCGTGCCCGCAGGCTAGGCCGTATCCGACACATGGCGCCGTCCGCCCGAAGGGCGGGCTTGCGGCGTCTGGTGCGTGCTGTCGCAAGGCGGAGGATCGTCCTTGTACTGGACGTACCAGGACGACTCCGGCAACGCAGCGAGAGTGCGTGCCAGGCGTCGCCGGCCAGGCGGGATGTGTCAGACCCGCCCTAGCCCGGGGCGGGCGGCCTTTTCGCGCGGACCGATCCGGGAGCCGTGGAATCCGGGGCGCCCATGGGACCCGGGAGCGGGAACGCCATCCCTGCCCCCTGCCCTCCCGGCGCCATCCGGGCCCCGACTCCCCGGACGTGACCGGGTGTCCCGACCCGACGGACCCCGTCGCGCCACCGGGCCACCGGTATCGGGCGGCGGCCGCGGCCCTGGAAGAATGGCCGCATGGCCAGCCGCTCCCGTTCCCGCCGCTCCGCCGCACCGGGCACCGCCCCGGCCGCCGCCGACGGCGCCTCCCCGTGCCCCTGCGGACTGCCCGCCGCCTACGCCGACTGCTGCGGCCGCTTCCACGCCGGGGGCGCCGACCCGGCCACCGCGGAGCTGCTGATGCGCTCGCGCTACAGCGCCTTCGCCGTGCGCGACACGTCCTACCTGCTCCGCACCTGGGCCGCTGCCACCCGGCCCGCCCGGCTCGACCTCGACCCGGCGGCACGCTGGACGGGCCTGGAGATCCTGGAGACGACGGGCGGCACGGCCTTCCACACGAGCGGCACGGTCACCTTCCGGGCCCGCTGCGTCCGGGGGCCGGGCGCCGGACGCGGCGGGGGCGTCGAGGTGCAGCACGAGTGCAGCAGGTTCGTGCGGGAGCAGGGCCGCTGGGTGTACGTGGACGGCGACGTCGACGCGTGACGTGCGCGCCGCTCGGGCGAACGTTGCCCCGGGCGCCCGCCGTGTCCCGGGCGCCGTGCCGGAGACGGCGCGTCAGCGGGAGCGCCCCGGCGGTGCGGGTCCGCGGGACCGGAGCCCCGGCGGCCTCGCGGCGAGGGCCGCGGGGACGGTTCCGCCGCGGGGTCCGGGCTCAGGTCCCTGCCCTCCCGCCCCACGCCGTGGCACCGGCCGGCGGCCTCCGGTACGGCACCGGCCGGGGGCCGTCCGACAGGTCCTCCGCGAGCAGCCGCTTGGCGATGGTGTCCACGGCGCTGCGCAGCTCCGCGCCGGTCGGAGCGCCGTCCTCCACCAACTGCTCACGCAGCCAGCGGGCCCAGGCGGCGTTGATCGCCGCGGCCTCCCGGCGCCCGGAGCGCGTGTGGGAGAAGAGCGTGCCCGCGCGGGTCAGGTAGCCCTCGCCGACCATCCGGTCGAACACCGGCACCAGCACCTCGGGCGGCATGTTCTTGCGCGACGCGATCAGCGTCAGGCTCGCGTGTCCGACCATCCGGGTGAGCGTCTCCACCTCCATCACGGCCCAGGCTCCCGCGATGTCGAGCCGGGTGTCCGAGTCCCGCACGACGGCCCGGGCGGTCTCGGGCCCCACCCGTCGCAGGAGCCCGGCCACCGACGTCTCGAGCACCGTGCACGAGTCGCTGGACCTCGGCGACGCGAACCCCTCGCCCATGTCGGCCGAGGTGGCCCGCGCGGAGTCGCGCAGCGTGACCTGCTTGAGGAACAGGGCCACGACGAAGCCGGCCAGCGCGACCGGCACCGTCCACAGGAAGACGGTGTGCAGGGTGTCCGCGTACGCCCCGATGACGGGCGCCGCCTGCGCGGGATCGAGCCGGTGCAGGCCCTCGGGGCTGCGCGCGGCCCCCGCCACCGCGGCCGGACCGGCGTCGCCGGCCGCCGCGGCCCGGGGGATCGCGTCGCGCAGGTTCGGCCCCAGCGCGTTGGTGTAGATGGTCCCGAAGACGGCCGTCCCGAAGGAGCTGCCGAGGGTGCGGAAGAAGGTCACGCCGGACGTCGCCGTGCCGAGGTCCGTGTACTCCACGGTGTTCTGCACGGCGATGGTGAGGACCTGCATGGTCAGGCCGATGCCCGTACCCAGCACGAACATGGCCCCCGACTCCTTCCAGAAGCCGGATCCCGGCCCCACCCGGGAGAGCAGGAACAGCCCCACCGCCGTCACCGCCGTGCCGGCGAGGGGGAAGAAGCGGTAGCGGCCGGTCCTGCTGACGACGTTGCCGCTGAGGATCGAGGCGATCAGCAGCCCGATCACCATCGGCAGCGTCCGCACGCCCGAGACGGTCGCGGAGTCGCCGTCGACGTACTGGAGGTACGTCGGCAGGAACGTCATGGCACCGAGCATCGCGAAGCCGACGATGAAGCTGAGGCTGGAGCACACGGCGAACACCGGATTGTCGAACAGCCGCATCGGCAGCATGGGCTGGGCGGCACGCGTCTCCGCCAGGCAGAACAGCGCGAGCGCCACGACCCCGCACGCGAACAGCCCGAGGATCACGGGAGAGCCCCACGCGTACTGGTTGCCGCCCCAGCTGGTGCCCAGGATCAGCGTCCCGGCGCCGATCGCGACCAGCGCGATGCCGCGGTAGTCGATGACGGGACGGGCGGCGGCCCGCACGGCCGGGATGGTCCGGGCCGCCGCCACGACCACGACGACGGCGATCGGCACGTTCACGTAGAACGCCCAGCGCCACGTCAGGTGGTCGGTGAACACCCCGCCGAGCAGCGGCCCGATGACCGTGGCCAGTCCGAAGACCGCGCCGAGCGCGCCCTGGTACTTGCCGCGCTCGCGCAGCGGGATGACGTCCGCGATCAGCGCGGCCGCCGTCACGAGCAGGCCGCCGGCGCCGACGCCCTGGACGGCCCGCCACGCGATCAGCAGCGTCATGTCCGTGGCGAGGCCGCACAGGAACGACCCCGTGATGAAGACGACCGCGGACAGCTGGAAGATCAGCTTGCGTCCGAACAGGTCGCCGAACTTGCCGACCAGCGCGGTGGAGATGGTCTCCGCGAGCAGGTACGCGGTGACGACCCACGACATGTGCTCGGCGCCGCCGAGATCCGCCACGATCGTGGGCAGGGCCGTGCCCACGATGGTCTGGTCGAGAGCGGCGAGCAGCAGGCCGAGGACGATCGTCGCGAACACGATGTTGCGGCGGCGCCCGCTGAGCACGGGGGGCTCGGTGGCCGCCGCGGCCGCGCCGCCGGGACGGTCCGCGCCGGTGTCGCTGGCAGTGCTCATCCCCGCACGCTCACACCGCGGAGCGCGCCGCGCACGCGGGCACGTCCGGACGGCGGTACCCCCGGTCCGCCGCGCGCCG
>NZ_JAKGCV010000103.1 GCF_021556455.1 Streptomyces fuscigenes
GCCGTGCCCCGCGACCCGGCCCGGCCCGGACACCCGGTGCGGGCCGGTGCGCGGGCCGGGGCCCGGGGCGCCGCCGTTCAGGAGGTCAGATCGGCGCGCACCTCCCGCGCGGCCGCGACGAGGTTCTCCAGCGAGGCCCTCGCCTCCGCCCAGCCGCGCGTCTTCAGGCCGCAGTCCGGGTTGACCCAGAGCCGCTCGGCCGGGATCGCGCCGAGGCCCCGGCGCAGCAGCGCCGCCGCCTCAGCGACGTCCGGCACGCGCGGGGAGTGGATGTCGTACACGCCGGGGCCCGCCTCCCGCGGGTAGCCGTGCGCGGCGAGCTCGCGGGCGACCCGCATGTGCGAACGGGCGGCCTCCAGGCTGATGACGTCGGCGTCGAGGTCGTCGATGGCCTGGACGATGTCCCCGAACTCCGCGTAGCACATGTGCGTGTGGATCTGCGTCCGCGGCAGTACCGCCCCGGTGGTCAGGCGGAACGCCTCCGTCGCCCAGGCCAGGTACGCGGCCCGGTCCGCCGCGCGCAGGGGCAGCGTCTCGCGCAGCGCGGGCTCGTCGACCTGGATGACGGCCGTGCCCGCGGCCTCCAGGTCACCGACCTCGTCGCGCAGGGCGAGCGCGACCTGCCGGGCGGTCTCCCCGAGCGGCTGGTCGTCGCGGACGAACGACCAGGCCAGCATCGTGACGGGCCCGGTCAGCATGCCCTTGACGGGCCGGTCGGTGAGCGACTGCGCGTAGGTGGTCCAGCCCACCGTCATCGGCTCCGGCCGGGAGACGTCCCCGGCGAGTACCGGCGGCCGGACGTAGCGGGTGCCGTACGACTGCACCCAGCCGTGCCGGGTCGCGAGGCAGCCGGTGAGCCGCTCCGCGAAGTACTGCACCATGTCGTTGCGTTCGGGCTCGCCGTGCACGAGCACGTCGAGTCCGGCCCTCTCCTGGAACGAGACGACCTCGCGGATCTCGTCCCTGATCCGTTCCTCGTAGGCGTCCTCGTCGATCCGGCCGCGCCGCAGGTCGGCCCGGGCCGTGCGCAACTCGCCGGTCTGCGGGAACGAACCGATCGTGGTCGTCGGCAGCAGCGGGAGGCCGAGGCGGGCGCGCTGCGCGGCCGTCCGTCGCGCGTACGGCTCTGAACGCCGGGCGTCCGCTTCGGTGACGGCCGCGGCGCGGGCCCGCACGGCGGGGTCCCGGGTCAGCGCGGAGCCGGCCCGCGAGGCCAGGTCGGCCCGGTTCGCGGCGAGTTCGGCGGCGATGGCGTCAGTGCCCTGCGCGAGGCCGCGCGCGAGGAGGACCACCTCGCGCGTCTTCTGCCGCGCGAAGGCGAGCCAGCGCGCGGCCTGCGGGTCGATGTCGTGCTCGGCGGCCGCGTCGAGGGGCACGTGCAGCAGCGAGCAGGACGCCGAGACGTCGACGCGGTCACAGAGCCCGAGCAGCGTGCCGAGCGTGGCGAGGGACGCCCCCAGGTCGTTGATCCAGACATTGCGCCCGTCGACCACTCCCGCGACCAGGCGCTTGCCGGGCAGGCCGCCCGCGGAGGCCAGGTCGGCGAGGTTGCCCGCGCCCGCGCCTGTGAAGTCGAGGGCGAGGCCGTCGACCGGCGCCTTCGCCAGGACGGGCAGGGCCTCACCGAGCCGCCCGAAGTACGAGGCGACCAGCAGCTTCGGCCGGTCCGTCGCGCCGCCCAGCTCCCGGTAGGCGCGGGCGGCGGCGTTCAGCTCGGCCGGGGTGCGGTCCTGCACCAGCGCGGGCTCGTCGAGCTGCACCCAGGGGGCGCCGGCCGCGCGCAGGTCGGCCAGGACCCGGGCGTACACCGGGAGCAGCCGGTCCAGCAGCGTCAGCGGCTCGAAGCCGGGGTGCACGCCCGGGGCGGGCTTCGCCAGCAGGAGGTAGGTGAGCGGTCCGACGAGGACGGGCCGGGGCGTGTGCCCGAGCGCGCGGGCCTGCTCCAGCTCGGCGACCTGCTGCCGGGAGTCGGCCGTGAACACGCTGTCCGGGCCGAGCTCCGGCACGAGGTAGTGGTAGTTCGTGTCGAACCACTTGGTCATCTCCAGCGGCGCGGCGCCCTGGGTCCCGCGCGCCATCGCGAAGTACCCGTCCAGGGCGTCCGCGTCCACCGCCGCCCGGTGCCGCGTGGGGATCGCGCCGACCATGACCGTCGTGTCGAGGACGTGGTCGTAGAGCGAGAAGCCGCCGGTGGGCACCTCGTGGACGCCGTCGTCGGCCAGTTGGCGCCAGCTGTCCCGGCGCAGGGCGGCCGAGGTCCGCCGGAGGCCGTCGGCGTCGATCCGGCCCTTCCAGTAGCCCTCGACCGCCTTCTTCAGTTCACGGTCCGGTCCCTGGCGTGGCCAGCCGTACACGGTGGCCCGTGCTGCCGCGGCTGCGGGCTTCGTCGTCACGGGAACTCTCCTTCGCGAGTCTCTGTCCTGGCACCCCGGGGACGGGATCGCGGACGCGAAGGCACCACCGGACGCGTCGCGACGTCTGCCGTCGCACGTGCCGTCCGATGTGTACGCCGACCCGCCCACGAGGTCACCGGGATGTCCGCGCGCGAACGGTCGCGCACGGGCAGCGGGCAGGTCTTCGGACTCGCGGGCCCGCCTCGTGCCGTTCTCACGGGCACGGGACACCTACTGGCCGTCGCTTCCCGGGCCCCACGGGCCCAGTGCTGATGACGGCGGTCGTTCCCACTCACCGCTGCGGGGCAGTCCCGGATTCCCACCGGGTTCCCTCTTGCGACACCCCGCCTGGCGGACGGGGCGAACCAGCTGCACTGCCACCCTAGAGCCGACGGGGGCCCTCGCGCACTCCTGTCCGGGGACGACCCGCCGGCGCCGCTCAGCCGCGGGCCAGGACGCAGTCGCCGCAGACGGCCGCGGTCCGCGCGGGGCCGGGTGCAGCGCGGTAGATGAGGCAGCAGCTGCGGCGGCGGAACGCCCGCCCGTCCGCGCCGCCCTCGTGGGCGCCGCGCAGGCTCTCGTGCGCGAGGAACGCCGCCGCGGTGCGTGCGATCCGCTCCGCATCGCCGGGCACCGCGGCGGTGAGCGCGGCGCGGGCGCCGTTGACCGCCGACGCCGCATTGCCCGCCAGTGTGCGCGGGGACACCGACAGCCGGGACACGGCGGCGCCGAGCGGGGCGACGAGCCCGCCCAGCACGAGCCCCGCGCAGGCCTCCGGCGCGAGGCCGGAGGGAACGAGGGCGGTGCGGGGCAGCGACAGCGGGAAGGCGCCGCCCGGCCGCGGGCACCAGCGCAGGTCGCCGAGGGCCGGCACGGTCGGCGCGCCGTGCAGCGCGGTCAGTGCGAAGAACGGCGAGAGGACGCGGGCGACGAGGCCCAGATGGGCCACCGACGCGGCGACCCGGCGCTCCACCGCACCGCCCGCGGCCCCCGCCGCGGTGGCGGGAGCTGCGCGCGCGAGATGCGCCTGCACCTCGCCGACCCGGGCGGACAGCACTCCGGCCTCGTCGACCAGGCCGGACAGCGGCCGCCACGGCGCGTCGGGCGGGCCCGACGGATCGTGGACCTCGACGGTGAAGAACGGCCCCGAGCGGGCGAGGGCGTCGAGTGCCGCGCCGTACGGGCCCGCGTGCGTCATGCCCCGGCGGCGGGTTCCACCCGCGCCCGGACGGCCGCGCCGTCACCGCCCGTCGCGGCCCGGCGGGCGAGCAGCCGCTCCGCCATGGGGGCGAAGACGAGCCCCAGCACGCCCCACAGCACGAGTTGGGCGGCCACCGAGTAGAACCGGAAGGAGAACAGGGTGTCGGCCGGGAAGCCCGGATAGACGATCCTGCCGTGCGAATCGGTGAGCGGCAGCGGTGTCTCCGTCGCATGGTGGCCGAACTCCCGCACATTGGCGGACAGTTCACCGAGCGACGGCAGCACCGCCATGACGACGCCGATCACGACGGCGTAGCCGAGGGCGGCCAGGAGGGTGGCGTTCCACTTGCCGAGGCGCTCCTTGAGGCGCTTGCCCAGCCAGACCGCTAGGACGAGGAGGAGGATCGAGCACGCCACCATGACGAGGTACAGGTTGCCGCGGTCCCTGATCGTGTCCGGGTGCCCGATGGAGGGCGGATTCGCCGGGTACTTGACGAAGGGGACGAGGTAGAAGCCGAGGAAGCCGCCGAGCGCCACCAGCATGGCGAGGTTGCGGGCCCCGAGCCCTCCCACGCGGCCCAGGCAGATGGCGTAGACGACGGCGAACAGCGCACCCATGGCCATGCCGAAGAACACCATGCCGACGCCGATTCCGACGTCCGCCTGGACGGTGCGGCTGAAGAGGTCGGGGTCCGCCGCCTCCGGCGCCAGGCCCGCGGCCTTGTCCAGCGCGGCCTGGGCGGCGTCGCGCCCGCTCTCGTAGTCCATCGCCCGCCCGATCAGGGGCTCGGCGAAGATCCGTGCGAAGAGGAAGGCGAGCAGCCCTCCGGCTGCGCCGGCCAGGATGCCGCGCAGGATGAGTCGCTTTTCCATTGTTCAGCAAGCCGCTTTCTCGTCGTGCCGTTTGTCGGGCCGCTCGTCGTCGGGGCCGGATCAGTGGCAGGGGAAGCCGAGGAAGTGGCGCGCGTCGTGCACGAATTCGTGCACGTGCATGTCGTTGCCGAACACGGAGTAGGCGCCCTGGTCGACGCCGATGAAGTAGTACACCGCGAGCGCGACGACGGCGGTGCCCGCCAGCAGGAGGGCGGCCTTCGCCGCGGGGAGGACGAGCGGGGTTGCGGCAGGGGTGGCGCCGGGCGCGGACAGACTGCTCACGAGGAGTCTCCTTCGGGGATCTTGCGTCCCGCGGTCGGTGGAGCGTCGTGATGGCGAAGTGTCTGACTCCCGGACCCCCTTGAGGGCCGGTCACAGTGGCGCGACCGTGCTGGAATTCCACCAGCTTCCTTACACCATCCTTGGCGGCGAGCGTACGGACTCCGGTCCGCGTCCGTCAATCGCGGGCACCGCGTCCGGGGCGGGCCGGACCCGGTGTGCCGCGTGCGGTGGGTGGGGCCGGCCGCGGGGGTGGAGTGCGCAACGGGCCGCGGCCACGCGTCGGGGGGCCGCGGCCGCGCGGTCGGTTCGGTTCGGGCCGCGCCCCCTGCTCGCTCCGGTCGGTGGTGTCGGCTCGGACCGGGCATCGGTTCCGGATCACGCGTCGGCTCGGATCAAGCGGCGGCTCGGATCACGCGTCGGGTTCGGATCACGCGTCGGGTTCGGATCACGCGTCGGCTCGGATCACGCGTCGGCTCGGATCACGCGTCGGCTCGGATCAAGCGGCGGCGCCGGCGAGGGCCTCGTCGCGCAGCCGCTCGCACGTGCGGCTGATCAGCCGCGAGATGTGCATCTGGGAGACGCCCAGTTCCTCCGCGATCATGCTCTGCGTCATGTCCTCGAAGTAGCGCAGGTACAGGATGCGCTGCTCGCGCGCCGGCAGCCGGCTCAGGCAGGGCTTCACGGCCTCGCGGTCCGCCACGAGGTCGAACGAGGGGTCGGACGATCCGATCAGGTCCCCGAGTGCCGAACCGTCGCCGCCCGACGTGAGCGCCGGTGCATCGAGGGAGAGCGCGGAGAAGCTGCCCAGCGCGCTCATGCCCTGGCGCACCTCCTCCTCGGTCAGGCCGCAGTGCGCGGCGACCGCCGCCGACGTCGGGGACTGGCCGTCCGGCTCCTGGGAGAGCTCCTGGCGGGCGCGCCGTACCTGGTTGCGCAGGTCCTGCACGCGGCGGGGCACGTGCACGGACCACATGAAGTCGCGGAAGTGGCGGCGCAGTTCGCCCTTGATGGTGGGGACCGCGTACGTCTCGAAGGCCTTGCCGAGCGTCGGGTCGAACCGGTTGATCGCCTTGGTCAGGCCGAGCGCGGCGACCTGCCTGAGGTCGTCGAGGGACTCGCCGCGCTCGCGGTAGCCGCGGGCGATGCGGTGCGCCATCGGCAGCCATGCCTCCGCGATCTCCTGGCAGAGCCGTTCGCGTTCGGGGCCGTCGGAGGCGGCGCGCAGGCGGAAGAAGTCCGCCGCCGTGTCGGGGGCGTCGTCGTGGATGCGCGGCGTCCCTGCGGGTGAGGTCATGCGGATCACCAACTCACTGCAGTACGGGTACTGCCGCGAGGGCCACCGGGCGGACGCGCGAGCGCACGTCCCGGCGGGGTCGTGACACCCTCACGGACGTGCCTCACATCCGAAGCACTGGAAGGGCGCCTGCCCGTCGTCGCCGGTCGCAAACGCCTTCCCCGGACCATCCTGAACCACATCCCGGAGGGCGGCCACCGGGGCCCGCGCGGCGCCCGAGGCCGTGAGGGGGGCGTGCGTCCGGGGGCCGGGCCGGGCCTGCGCAGCGGGGGTGCGGGCGCCGGGGCGGCGCCGTCCCCCTCGCCGTCCGGGGCCTCCGTGTTCTCGCAGCCGGTTCCTGGCCGTCCCTCTCCGTGACCGGCTTCCGGCTCCCGGCTCAGGCGGGGTAGGGAGCGGCGCGCAGCGCGCGGGCGAGGTGCGCGGCGTTGGCGGCGAGCGTCGCCGTGGTCGAGGCGACGGCCTCCGGGGCCGAGTCGAGGTCCTGGTAGTCGCTGCCGTGCATGGCCTCGCCCGTCCAGTAGGTGGAGGCGTGCGGGGCGAGCGAGAAGCCGACGTCGTCGAGGCCCTGGAAGAGGTCCGCCGCGACCTTGTGCGCGCCGTCCTCGTTGCCCACGACGCAGACGGCCGCGACCTTGCCGAACATCCGCGGCCTGCCCTCGTCGTCGGTCTCCGAGAGCTCGGCGTCGAGACGCTCCAGGACGCGCTGGGCCAGGCTCGAGGGATGCCCGAGCCAGATCGGTGTGGCAAGGACCAGGATGTCGGCTTCGACGACGCGCTCGCGGATGCTGGGCCATGCGTCGCCGTCCCCCATGTCGACGGCGACTCCCGGGCGCACGTCGTGGTCGGCGATCCGCACCGCCTCTCCGTCGGCGCCGTGCCGGGCCAGCGCCTCCAGGACCTGCTCGGCGAGGAGCTGCGAGCTGGACGGCATGGACGACGGTTTGAGGCTGCAGACGAGTGCCAGGGCGCGCAGCGATGTCTCGGTCATGGCCGCCGGGTACCCCTCTGCCCCCGGCGCAGACCCGTCGCGGCGGGGTCCGGAACGGTAGGCGGCTCCGGGCCCAACCCTGAGAGCCGGGAGCCGGGGAGCGGGCGCTGGCTGCCGCGGGCACCGCGTTCGTTCCGTTTCCGTGCCCGTCGTCTGCCGTGGCGGTGGCCGTGGCCGTGGGGCCGTAGCCGTGCGCCGCAGCCGTTGCGGCCGTCGTCGTCGCAGGCATTCGGCGGGAGCGAGTGGGCAGACGGTGCGGACGTCGAAGAGGAGACCGTTCCGGGTCCGGCCTTCCGTCCCTCCGGCCTTCGGGCCTTCCGGCGGGACGGGGACCCGTCCCCGGACGTCCGGCTGCGCACACATCCGGGTGCGACGGCCGCGCGGCCTCCGCGAGAGCGGGCGCACGGGAGATCCCGGGCCCCTGGGCGACCCGGGACGACGACGCGAAGACGCGAAGACGCGAAGACGCGAAGACGCGAAGACGCGACGACCTACGAACGGAGCAGCGGTGCCGGTCCTTCAGTGGATCAGATGGGAGGGGGCCGCGGTCGGCCGTACGGCGCGTCACGCCGTCCGCCGTCCGGGGCCCGAGCGGGACTCCGCGGTGCAGGCGCTCAAGGCGGCCGGGGCGGCCGTGCTGGCGTGGGCGCTCGTCGGCTGGACGATCAGGGCGCCGATGGCGCTGATGGCGCCCTGGACGGCGCTGGTCCTGGTGGACGCCACCGTGTACCGGTCCGTGCGCGCCGGACTGCGGCAGTTCGCCGTGATCGTGCTCGGGGCGGTCACGGCCTCCTTCGCGATGGCCCTCACCGGAGGGAGCACGCTCGGCGCCATGGCGCTGGCACTGCCCGTCCTCGTCCTGGCCGGCACCTACCGGCGGCTGGGCCGCGAGGGCATCTACGGAGCGACCACGGCGCTGCTGGTCATCACCTACGGCTCGGACTCGCTGCCCGCACTGGGCTACCGGCTGGCGGAGACGGCCGTCGGAGCGGTCATCGGCATCGGGGTGAACGCGTTCGTGCTGCCGCCGGTGCACCTGCGCGACGTGCGCGACCAGCTCATGCGCGTCGCGCGGGACAGCGGCGACCTGCTCGCCGTGATCGCCGACGGCATCCGGGAGCAGGGGGACGCCTACGACACGGAGGCGGCGCGGGACCGCGCGCGGCGCCTGGAGTCCGCGCTCGGTGCCGTGGAGGACGCCCGGCAATGGACGGCCGAGAGCCTCCGGGTCAACCCCGGCATCCGGTTGCGCCGCCCGGGGGCCCCGCCGCCCTCCGCCGAGGAGGACGTCCACTGGCACGCCGTGGTGGGGCACCTGTCCGCTGTGGTGCGCATCTTGTCGCACGCCACGGGGGAGCGCAGTGGCCTGGCCGTCCTGCCCTCCGGCTTCCTGCGGCGCTACGGCGAGCTCGCCGGGCGGGTCTCCGCCGTGTGCGCCGCGCGGGCCGAGGCGCTCAGCGGCGAGCGGGGGTCCGCCGGGCCCTCCGTGGACGACGGGGCCGCGCACGAGGCATGGTCGGCCCTCTCCGCGCTGGCCGAGGACCTGCCGGGGCAGCCGGGTCCCACGGCGGCCGTCTGCGGCGGCCTGCTGACCGAGACCCGCCAGCTGCTTGCCGCGGTGTGCGCGGGGGAGCGCTGCTCGGTGCCCGCGTCGGCGGAGGGCTGAGCGGCCGGGGCGGGTGGCACGGTGCGTGGGCACGGGGGTGGCGCTGGCCGCGCCGCGCGCGGCAACCGGGCCGCCGCGCTCAGGCGGTTCTCGTGCGGAGCCGGGGCCGACGTATGGTCGGGACGCGCCTTCAGCATGGTGCCGGCCGTCGCACGAGTCCTGTGGCGGGAGTGCCCACGTCGTTCGCCGAGGGACGCTCTCGGAGACCCTCGTGCTCCTCTCCGCAGGCACCCCTCACCCCACCACCGGAGGAACCAGTGTCAGCCGCGCGACCGCTCACCCCCGAGGAGAAACTCGCCGACGCGAAGGCGGCGTCGAGCATCCCGCGCATCGTCGTGATCTGCGGCTCCACCCGGTTCATGGCCGACATGGCCGAGGCCGATCTGCGCGAGACCGCGGCCGGAAGGATCGTCGTCAAGCCGGGCTGCGACATGAAGTCGCCGCACCGGTTGTGGTCCGATCCGGCCGAGGCCGAGGCGCTGAAGGTTCGACTCGACGCTCTGCACCGGGCGAAGATCCGGCTCGCTGACGAGGTGCTCGTCGTGGGCGACTACATCGGAGACAGCACCCGGGCCGAGATCGCCTACGCGCGGTCGCTGGGCAGGCCCGTGCGGTTCACCCATCCCGAAGTCGACCCCGGCGCCTGACCGTCCGCCGCCGTCCAACGGCCTGCGGACGGGAACCCACAGCGCTTCCGCCCGCGCCGGCCGCGGCCCACCCCGCGCCGCGCACCAGTGCGGTCCGCTGGCCGTCCCTCGCAACCGGTCAGGTAGGGATGAACTCCATGAGGAGCGTGTCCCCTTCGCTCGGCACCCGCCGGAAGCGCGCCTTCTCCCACGCGCGTACGGCCCGCACGTTCCCCCTCTCGGGATCGACCGTCACGCGTCGCCATCCGAGATCCCCGACGAGGTGGGCCAGGAGCGCACGGGCGAGATCCGGCCCCAGGCCGCGGCCCCGCGCCTCCGGTACGAGCACCATGTCGATGCCCCCTTCGGCCCCGCCGGCCTGCCAGTACTGCGCGTAGCCGACCGGTCCGCCCCCGGCCAGCACGAGGAAGGACCGCACACGCGGACGGCGCCGCCCGACGTACTTTTCGGCCACCTCCTCCCGTGATTTCGGCACCCCGCCCCAGAACGCGACGAAGTCCGGTGAGGCGAACCACCGGGCCAGCAGGTCCAGATCGTCCTCGGTCGTCGGCACGAGACGGGTCAGCACCCCGTGGACGACTGTCTCGTCCACCATCAGCCACTCCTCAGCCACTCGTCGGACTCGACTGCCACTCCTTGGACGCGGCGCCGGTCGCACATCCGGTTCCGGCACGCCTTCCGCGATCCGGTCACCCGGTGTGCGGATGCCCGGCGAGTCGAGCCCGAAGAGCGTGCGCCGTACGGTCCGCCTCCTCCGCCGTCACGTGTCGCCGACCAGGTCTCCGAAGCAGGTCGAAGATGCCCGGCCCGCGATGCTCCGGTCGCAGATCGGCCATGCGCGGAACGATGTGGAAGTGCACGTGCGCGAAGCCTTCGGCCTCGGCGAACTGCACGACGTAGGTCTTGGCGCAGCCGGTCGTGCTCCGCAGTGCCCGGGAGAGTCCGACCTGCCACACCCCGAGAGCCGCGGCCTCGGCATCGGTCAGATCGTGCACCGCGGCCACGTGGCGCCGGGGCAGCAGCACCAGCCAGCCCGGTACCGGGGTGTCGAGGGCATGGGCCACCCGCCAGTACTGGTCGTGGGCCACGCGCTCGCGTGGTGGCAGGTCGTCGAACTCTGCCTCCCTGCCGCAGGCGTAGCAGTCGGGAGTCGTCATGAACCGGCATCGTAGAACCGCCGCACGGCGAAAACCCGACACGAGTCGGAGTCGCCCGGTCCCGGCGAGGGATTCCGCCGGGCCCCGCCGGCCTCCTCGTCCGAGGTGTGGCCCGGGGGGATCGGCGTGAACCTGGGACCATGTGGGACGTGCCGATCGTCGTGCACCGGCCGTCCCCGACCGGCGGCCGGCGGGTCACCCTGCGCAGCCGGATCCTGGGACTCGCCCACGACGACCCCGAACTCGTGCTGCTGCTTCAGCGCGCGGGCATCCCCGACGCGTCCCTGCTGCTCGACGACCCGTCGTGGGTGGAGTGGCGGGGCGCGGCCGCCCACGACTGGGACCGCCCCTGAACCGGGTCCGCCGCCTGCACACCTCCTGTCCCAACCCTGCCCCCCTGCCCGGGCCGCCCCACTCGCCCGGCGCCCCCGCCCGTCCCTCGCCCCCGGCACGGCTGCGTCCCCTTGCCTCCCCGACCTCCGGCACCGTTCGGCCCCCGGCGGCGGGCGCGACGGACGTCCCGAAGGCGCCCACCGGGCAGGCGACTTGGCGCCGCGCCGGCCGTTCGGCAGGCCGCCCCGGCCCCGGTCGCGCACCGCCGCGACGCCGGGCGCCCCGACGGCACCTGGTCCTCGTTTTAACGCATTCATTAACATGTGCGGACGGATTCTTTGCGAACGGACGGAGGGACTGACGTGGAAGCGGCCACCCATCTGCAGAAGACCGCCCTGCCAGGGGTCGGTATGCGCTACGACCTCGACACCCAGACCGGCAAGCACGTCTCGGTCGTGGTGCATCAGGACGGTCGCCGCACGATCGGCTTCCATGATCCGTCGGACGACGACAGCTGCAAGGAGACGGTCGCCCTGACGCCGCAGGACGCGGCCGCCCTCGCGCAGGTGCTGGCCCCCGACTCGCTGCGCGCGGTCCGCCGGCAGGTGGAGATCGACCTGGTGACCGAGCGCATCCCCGTCACGAAGGAATCCCCCTACGCAGGAAGGCTGTTGGGCGACACGCAGGCACGCACGCGCACGGGGGCCTCCATCGTCGCCGTACTGCGGCGCACGGGTGCCTTCCCCTCGCCGGCGCCCGACTTCCGCTTCGCGATGGGCGACGTCCTGGTGGTCGTCGGCACGCGTGAGGGCGTCAACGCCGTCGGCACCCTGATCGCGGGAGGATAGGGAGCGCCCATGCAGGACACACAGCTGCTCATCCAACTCGGCGCCATAGTCCTCGCGCTCGGCATCCTCGGGCGGTTCGCCGGACGCATCGGCTTCTCGCCCATCCCCCTCTACCTGCTGGCCGGCCTGGCGTTCGGCGAGGGCGGCCTGCTGCCGCTCGACGCGAGCGAGGACTTCGTCGCCACGGGCGCCGACATCGGCGTCATCCTGCTGCTGCTCCTGCTCGGCCTGGAGTACAGCGCGTCGGACCTGGTCAGCAGCCTGAGGACCCAGTACCCCTCCGGCGCGGTCGACTTCGTCCTCAACGCCGTGCCCGGCGCGCTGGCCGGGCTTCTGCTGGGCTGGGGCCCGGTCGCGGCCGTCGCCCTCGGGGGCGTGACGTGGATCTCCTCGTCCGGAGTGATCGCGAAGATCCTCGGCGACCTCGGACGTCTCGGGAACCGGGAGACCCCCGTGCTGCTCGGGGTCCTCGTCATGGAGGACCTCTCCATGGCGGTCTACCTGCCGATCCTCACGGCGCTGCTCTCGGGCGTCGGCCTGGCCGGCGGAAGCATCACGCTGCTCATCTCCCTGGGCACCGTCGGGGCCGTCCTCTTCCTCGCCCTGCGCTACAGCCGCTGGATCAGCCGCGCGGTCTCCTCCGACAACGCCGAGATGCTGCTGCTCGTCGTCCTCGGCCTCACCCTGCTCGTCGCGGGCATCGCCCAGCAGCTCCAGGTGTCCGCCGCCGTCGGTGCCTTCCTCGTCGGCATCGCCCTGTCCGGCGAGGTGGCGGAGGGCGCACGCAGCCTGCTCTCACCCATCAGGGACCTCTTCGCCGCGGTCTTCTTCGTCTTCTTCGGGCTCAGCACCGACCCGGCCGACATTCCCCCGGTGCTGCTGCCCGCCCTCCTGCTCGCGGCGGTCACCACCGTGACGAAGATCGCCACCGGCTACTTCGCGGCCCGCCGCGCCGGCATCAAGCCCGCCGGGCGCTGGCGGGCCGGCGGCGCACTGGTCGCCCGGGGCGAGTTCTCCATCGTCATCGCCGGGCTGGCCGTCGGTGTCGACCCGCAGATCGGCCCCCTGGCCACGGCCTACGTGCTCATCCTGGTCATCCTCGGGCCCGTGACCGCGCGCTTCACCGAGCCCGTCGTGCGGCGCGTCCTCACCCGCACCCGGCGACCGCCGCGGGGCCCGGGGCCGGTGGCCGTCCCGCCGGACGCGCTGGACCGGCCCGGCGACACCGTCGCGGCCGACCACACCTGAGGGACCCGCCGGCCCGGCCGGTGGACGGCCTCCGCGCCCCGCGGGACCCGTCCGCCCGCCGGGTGGACGAGCACCGCAGGACGACGACCGGCCGGACCGGACCGGCCCGATCACGGGCGCCGGGCCGCGCGCCGCGGGTCCCCGGCGGTGGGGCTCGCGGCGTGGATGGCGGTGCGGTGTGGAGCGGGCCCCAGGGCGCCGAGCAGGTGCCCGGCAGGTGTGCGGCGCGTGGCGCGGGGAACCCGGGCCCTACCGATCCAGCAGGTCCGCGGTGTGCCGCACACCGCGCCGCACCGTGCGCCACGGGATCGGCCGGCACCCTCGGAGGTATCCCATGAACACACCGGGCGGGTCCCCGCGCCGCGTCACGATCGACCCCGGCGGCCCCGTGGTGCTCGAAGGACCGGTCGAGGTCACACTCGGCGACGGCACGGTCGCGGTCTCGCAGCGCCCCACGGTGGCGTTGTGCACCTGCCGGCGCAGCCGCCGCTACCCGTGGTGCGACACCAGCCACCGCCGCCGCTCCCGGCAGCCGCGCACGGAAGCCGGCGCCGGCTCCCGCAGGGCGCCGGAGGCCGGTGGGGCCGCTGCCGGCGAGGCCGCGGCGGACGGCGGCGCCGCGTGACGGCCGGGGGCGACCCGGTGCCCCGCCTGCCCGAGCCGCGCGGCCCGCTGTCCGCGGCCGTGACGGGCCTGCTGGGGCAGGGGCAGGCCCTGGCACCGGGACTGTACGAGCAGGCGGCCGGGGCCGACCCGTACGGCGAGGACCTCCAGCTCGCCCTGTACGTGCTCTACGAACTGCACTACCGGGGCTTCGAGGGCGTGGACGACGAGTACGAGTGGGCACCGGAGCCCCTGCGGCTGCGCGCGGCCATGGAGCGGGTCTTCCTCGACGCGCTGCGCGACGACGCCGCCCAGCGCCTCACCGCGTCCTCGGTCGAAGAGGCCCTCGACGACCTGCTGGTCGAGCCCGTCGGCGACGACGGCACCGGCGTGAGCCACCACCTGGCGCGCGAGGGCACCCTCGGCCAGTTGCGGGAGCACGCGGCCCTGCGCTCGATCTACCACCTGAAGGAGGCCGACCCGCACCTGTGGGCGATCCCGCGGCTGCGGGGCCGCGCCAAGGCCGGGCTGGTGGCCGTCGAGTACGACGAGTACGGCGCGGGCCGGGCCGACGAGATGCATCAGCGGCTGTTCGCGGACCTCATGAACGACCTGGGGCTCGACACCGCCTACGCGCACTACCTCGCCGCGTGCCCGGCCGAGATGCTCGCCGTCGCCAACCTGATGTCCCTGCTGGGCCTGCACCGCTCCCTGCGGGGCGCCCTGGTGGGCCATTACGCGACGATCGAGGTCACCTCGTCGCCCGGTTCCCGGCGCCTCGCCGAGGCCATGCGCCGCGCCGGTGCGGGCCCCGCGGCCCAGCGGTTCCACGACGAGCACGTGGAGGCGGACGCGGTGCACGAGCAGCTCATGCGGCACGAGGTCGTGGGCGGCCTGCTCGCGGAGGAACCCGACCTGGAGAAGGACGTCCTCTTCGGCATCGGTGCCACGCTCCTGGTCGAGGACCGGTTCTCCGCCTTCCTGCTGGGCAGGTGGCGTGCGGGCGAGAGCGCCCTGCGCGTCCCTCTCCCGCCGGGCGAGAGCGCCCTGCGCGTCCCCCTCCGGCCGACGGGGGAGGGAACGGCCCGACGGGAAGAGTGAGGTCCCGTCCGTCCGCAGGCCGGGACACGCTGTTACGCCGTCGGTCGTGGCGCCAGTTGCCGTCGGTCGCGGCGCCGGTTGCGGTCGGCCCCCCCCCGGCGGCCCCGGGAGGCCCCCGGTGTTCGGCGGCCCGGCACCCGGTGTGCGGTCGTCCCGGGCCGCGCGTCGTCAGCGCGGTCCCCGGCTTCGTGCGCCCAGCCGCCGCTGCACGCCCGACAGCACGCGGC
>NZ_JAKGCV010000104.1 GCF_021556455.1 Streptomyces fuscigenes
GGGGGCCGCGGCCCGGGCGGCGGGGGCCGCCTGCGCCGTGTGCGACGCGGCCACGAGGCCGCCGGCCGTGAGCACGGCGGTCGCGAACGCCGCCGCGAGCCGGGTGTAGGGGGTGTGCCGCTGAGCGGGTTTCACGAATGCCTCCGGTGGGGGGAGTCGGCGGTGCCGCCGCGAGGGGCGATGGTGGGGTCTCGCGGTGCCGTCAAGATGGTCCAGACCAATTGCCTTGTCAAGACTCCTCGTCATCCCGGGCCCCCTCGCCAACCCGTTGCGCCTCTTGAGCCTCTTGAGCCTCTTGAGTCCCTTGAGCCCCTTGGACTCCATCGACTTCTCCGGCCTCACCGCCTCCCCCGGCCCCTCCAGCCCCAGCCCCAGCCCCAGCCGACACTCCGTCGTCCGGTCCGGCTCCCCCCTCACGGCACGCGACTCCCCCGGCTCCCCCCGCACCCCGGGCCGCCCCCCGGGATCCGCTCTCGTCCCAGGCCACACCCGCCACTCCGGCGTCGACCGCGCCACCCCAGGCCGCCTCCCCGGCCCGCGCGTCGCCCTCCCCTTCGACAAGCTCCGCCACCGCCTCGTGCATGGCCAGTTCCAGCACCGCGGGGTCGGTCAGGACCCCCGAGCCGTCCGGCGGCACGAGCCAGCGCATGCCCACCGCCTGCCGGCCGGGGCGGGGCACGACGATCCACGTGCCGCGGCCCGCTCCCCGCACGCCCGTGCCGAGCCACCGGGCAGCCGTTCCCGGCGGCACGAAGAAGCCCGTACGCCCCTCACCGGGGCCGGCGAGCACCGGACCCGGCCGGTCCACCAGCCGGCCGAGCACGTCGAGCGTGGGCCGGCCGAGCCCGGCCGGCAGGATGAGCACGTCCCAGCGGCGGCCCGCGGGCAGCAGGGCGACCCCGGCCGGATTGCGCTCCCATTCCCAGCGGCACGCCTGCGGGTCGGGCGCCGCCGCCGCGAGCCAGTCCACCGCGCTCCTCGCCCCCGAGGTCCCACCCGAATCAGCCATCCGTCCCGCCTCCCCTTCCCGGACGCCGCTGGTGCCGCGAGGTGCGCGGCGCCGGACGTCCCGTCCACAGGGGAGAGCGGGGCGGGGCCCGTTCATGACGCGGGTTGCGCCACCGATCCGGACGGATCCGACGTGATCTGGATCACATGACGCCGTGCCTGGTGGCAGCACAGCGGGGAGCCTCCGCGTCGCGCCGCGAGCGGGCCTGCCGCCTCCGCCGAAGGGGCGGGCGGGCCGCGTGCGTCACCCCCACGGGCCGAACGGCGGCCGAACGGCGGCCCGGCCCGCCGGCCCCGGCGCGCGTCTCAGCTGTCGAAGCCGAGGCCGAGCCGGTCCATCGTGCGCAGCCACAGGTTGCGCCGGCCGCCGGCCGCGTCGGCCCGCGCCATCGACCACTTGGTCAGGCCGATGCCCGCCCAGGCAGCCGGTTCGGGCGGGAACGGGAGCGGCTTGCGCCGCACCATCTCCAGCCGGGTGCGCCGCGTGGACTCGCCCGACAGCAGGTCGAGCATGACGTCGGCGCCGAACCGGGTCGCTCCGACGCCGAGTCCGGTGAAGCCCGCCGCGTAGGCGACGCGTCCCGCGTGCGCGGTGCCGAAGAACGCGGCGAAGCGGGTGCAGGTGTCGATCGCTCCGCCCCAGGCGTGGCTGAAGCGGACGCCCTCCAGCTGCGGGAAGCAGGTGAAGAAGTGTCCCGCGAGCTTGAGGAACGTCTCCGGGCGCTGGTCGCGGTCGGCGTCGAGCCGCCCGCCGTAGGGGTAGATCGCGTCGTAGCCGCCCCACAGGACGCGGTTGTCGGCGGTGAGGCGGAAGTAGTGGAACTGGTTGGCGCTGTCGCCGAGGCCCTGGCGGCCCCGCCAGCCGACGGACGCCAGTTGCGCGGGGGTGAGCGGTTCGGTCGTCAGCGCGTAGTCGTAGACGGGGACGGTGTACGGGCGCACGCGGCGCACCAGCGAGGGAAAGACGTTGGTGCCGAGGGCGACCCGTCGGGCGAGGATGCGGCCGTAGGGGGTGCGTACCGCCATGCCCGGCCCCGAGCGGGCGAGTTCGCGGCCGGGGGTGTTCTCGTAGATGCGGACGCCGAGGCCGAGGCAGGCGCGCTTCAGCCCCCAGGCGAGGGCCGCCGGGTCGACGAGGGCGACGCCGTGGCGGTCGAGGAGGCCGCCGAGGAAGGTCGGCGAGTCGACCTCGGCGCGGACGGCGTCGCGGTCGAGCAGTTCGTAGCCGGTGAGCCCGGCGCGGTCGGCCTGGTCCTTCAGCGCCCGCAGCTCGGTGAGCTGGTGGGGCGCGGTGGCGACGTCGATCTCCCCCGTGCGCTCGAAGCCGCAGTCGATGCCGTGGCGGGTGACGGCCTCCTCGATGGCGTCGAGGTTGCGCGCGCCCAGCTCCTCCAGGGTCTCCAGCTCGCCGGGCCAGCGGGCGAGGCCGTTGGGCAGGCCGTGGGTGAGCGACGCGGCGCAGAAGCCGCCGTTGCGGCCGGACGCGGCCCACGCGACCTCCCGGCCCTCGATGAGGACGACGTCCCGGCCGGGGTCGCGTTCCTTCGCGAGGAGCGCGGTCCACAGTCCGCTGTAGCCGCCGCCGACGACGAGCAGGTCGCAGTGCTCCCCACCGGTGAGGGCGGGGAGCGCGGCCGGTCTCGCGGGGGTGTCGAGCCAGTACGGCAGGGGCCGGGCGTCCGCGAGCGACCGCGCGGCGAGGGTGGCGGCCGCACGCGCGGCCGGTGCGGTGTCCATGGCTCCTGGGGCCATGCCTAACAACTCCTTCGGGCCCCGCCTGTGCGGGGCCGTCTGTGCGGGGCGGGGCGGCCCGCGGCCGGGGTCAGGACGCGGAGCCGGCCCTGGCCCGCCGGCCGCTGACGAGCTGGCCCGCGACGACGATCAGTACGGCGATGACGAACATTGCCGTGCCGATCACGTTGATCTGGACCGGCGTGCCGCGCTGGGCCGAACCCCACACGAACATGGGGAAGGTCACCGTGGAGCCGGCGTTGAAGTTGGTGATGATGAAGTCGTCGAACGACAGCGCGAACGACAGCAGCGCCCCCGCGGCGATGCCGGGTGCGGCGATCGGCAGCGTGACGCGCAGGAAGGTCTGCACGGGCCCCGCGTACAGGTCGCGCGCCGCCTCCTCCAGCCGCGGGTCCATCGACATGACGCGGGCCTTGACGGCGACGACGACGAAGCTCAGGCAGAACATGATGTGCGCGATGAGGATGGTCCAGAAGCCGAGCTGCGCGCCGAGGTTGAGGAAGAGGGTCAGCAGCGAGGCCGCCATGACGACCTCGGGCATCGCCATCGGCAGGAAGATCAGCGAGTTGACCGGGCCCCGGCCGTGGAAGCGGTAGCGCACCAGCGCGAACGCGATCATGGTGCCGAGTACGGTGGCGCCGATCGTCGCGTAGACGGCGATCTGCAGGGACAGCCCCAGGGAGCCGCACAGGCCCGCGGCCCCGCAGGGCGACTTCCACGCGTCGAGCGAGAAGTGGTTCCACGAGTAGTTGAAGCGGCCGGTGGGCTTGTTGAACGAGAACACCATCACGACGACGTTCGGCAGGATCATGTAGGCGAGCGTGAGCAGGCCCGCGATCACCACCAGGTGCCGTCGCGCCCGGCGCAGTGCGGTCAGCGGGTTCATCAGAGCAACTCCTCCGTCCCGGCCCGGCGGATGTAGTAGCTGACGACGAACAGCACGACCGCCATCAGGATGAACGACAGCGCCGCGGCCGCCGGATAGTCGAGCACGGTCAGGAACTGCGACTGGATGACGCTGCCGATCATCTTCGTGTCGGCGGAGCCCAGCAGCTGCGCGTTGACGTAGTCGCCGCTGGACGGGATGAACGTGAGCAGGGTGCCGGAGACGACGCCGGGCAGCGACATGGGGAAGGTCACCTTGCGGAACGTGGTCCAGGGCGTCGCGTAGAGGTCGCCCGCGGCCTCGTGCAGGCGGTGGTCGATGCGCTCCAGCGAGGTGTAGAGCGGCAGGATCATGAAGGGCAGGAAGTTGTAGGTCAGGCCGGTGACGACGGCGAGAGGGGTGGCCAGCAGCCGGTCGCCGCTGGTCCAGCCGAGGACGTCGGTCAGGTCGAGGACGTGCAGGGCGTTCAGGGCGTGCACCACCGGCCCGCCGTCGGCCAGGATCGTCTTCCAGGCGAGCGTGCGGATCAGGAAGCTCGTGAAGAACGGCGCGATGACGAGGACGAGCAGGATGTTGCGGTGGCGCCCGGCCCGGAAGGCGATGAGGTACGCCAGCGGGTAGCCGACGACGAGGCAGAGCAGGGTCGCGACGGCGGCGTACAGCAGGGAGCGCAGGAACTGCGGGTAGTACTGCTGGAGCACGTCCCAGTAGGTCTGAACGTGCCACGTGACGCGGAAGCTGTTCTCCAGCGATCCGGTCTGCACGGACGTGGACGCCTGGTAGACGAGCGGCACCACGAAGAAGATGATCAGCCACAGGATGCCGGGCAGGAGCAGCCAGTACGGCACGAGCCGCTTGCGGCGGGGCGCCGGGCGCGGCTTCGGCTCCCCGGCCGCCGGGGGCGCGGCGGGCCGCGCCGCGGTGGCGGTCATGCGGCCTCTCCCTCTCCGGCGGAGCGGTCCTGGTCGGCGCCGAGGCCGAAGGTGTGCTCGGGGTTCCAGTGCAGGACGACGTCCGCGCCGGGCACGAGCCGCGCGTCCCGTTCGATGTTCTGCGCGTACACCGCGAGGTCGGGGCAGACCGGGCTGTGCACGACGTACTGCGTGGAGACGCCGATGAAGCTGGTGTCGGCGATGCGGCCGGGGACGCGGTTGCGCCCCTCGGGTATCGCGCCGGCGTCGTCGGCGTGGGTGAGGGTGATCTTCTCGGGGCGTATGCCGACGAGAACCTTCCCACCCGCGGCCGTCCCCGTCGAGCAGCGGTCACGGGGCAGCATGAGCTTGCAGCCCCCGCCGCCGGAGACGGTGAGGCCGGCGCCGTCCGTGCCGAGGATCTCCGTCTCGATGAGGTTGGAGGTGCCGAGGAAGTTCGCGACGAACGTCGTGCGCGGGTTCTCGTACAGCTCGCCGGGGCTGCCCAGTTGCTCGACGCGGCCCGCGTTCATCACCGCGATGGTGTCGGCCATGGTCATGGCCTCCTCCTGGTCGTGGGTGACGTGGATGAAGGTGACGCCGACCTCGGTCTGGATGCGCTTGAGTTCGAGCTGCATCTGCCTGCGCAGTTTGAGGTCGAGGGCGCCGAGCGGCTCGTCGAGCAGCAGCACCTGGGGGCGGTTGATGAGCGCGCGGGCGACGGCGACGCGCTGCTGCTGGCCGCCGGAGAGCTGCTGCGGCTTGCGCCGGGCGTGGTCGCCGAGCTGGACGAGGTCGAGCATCTCGCCGACCTGCTTCTTCACCGACTTGATGCCGCGTCGGCGCAGCCCGAACGCCACGTTCTCGAAGATGTCGAGGTGCGGGAAGAGGGCGTAGCTCTGGAAGACGGTGTTGACGGGCCTCTTGTGGGGAGGCAGGTCGGTGACGTCGCGGTCCCCGAGGAAGACCGTGCCGGTGGTCGGGTCCTCCAGGCCGGCGATCATGCGCAGGGTCGTCGTCTTCCCGCAGCCGGACGCGCCCAGGAGCGCGAAGAACGTGCCCTGCGGCACGGTGAGGTCGAGCGGCTCGACGGCGCGGAAGGAGCCGTACTTCTTGCTGATCCCGGCGAGGCGGACGTCGCCGCCGGCCGGGCCGGTGGATGCGGTCTCTGTCATCGGAGGCAGTCCCGGGGGCTAGAGGGATGTGGCGGGGGCGTCGGCGGGCGGGCCGGGCGCCGCGGCGGGCGGCGGTCCCGGCGCGGGCGGGCGCGGGGACGCGGGAGGGGTGCTACGCGCCGATGAGCCGGGAGAACTTCTGCTCCAGCGCCGAGTCCTCCTTGTTGCTCAGGGAGCGGAAGGAGTGCGAGGCGGCCTGCATCGCCGCGTCCGGGATGATCAGCACGTTGTTCGCCGCGTCCTTGTCGAGCTTGGCGAGTTCGGGCTTCACGTGGTCGCAGGGGCAGACGTAGTTGATGTACGCGGCGAGCCTGGCCGCGGCGGGCGGCTCGTAGTAGTAGTCCATCAGCCGTTCGGCGTTGGCCCGGTGCCGGGACTTGGCGGGGACCATCATGTTGTCGCTGGAGATCATGTAGCCGGCCTTCGGGACGGCGTACTTGATGTCCGGGTTCTCCGACTGGAGCTGCACGATGTCGCCGGCCCACGCGACGCACGCGGCGATGTCGCCCTTGTCGAGGTCGGAGGTGTAGTCGTTGCCGGCGAAGCGGCGTATCTGGTGGCTGTCGACGCCCTTCTGCAGCCGGGCGATCGCAGCGTCGTAGTCGTCGGTGGTGAACGTCTCGGGCGTCTTGCCCATGTCGAGCAGCGTCATCCCCATGGTGTCGCGCATCTCCGTGAGGAAGGCGACGCGGCCCTTGAGCTTCGGGTCGTCGAGGAGCTGCGAGACGGAGTCGACCTTGCGGCCGCCGGTGGCCTTGGCGTTGTAGGCGATGACGGTGGGGATGCCGGCCCACGGGTAGGAGTGCGCGCGGCCCGGGTCCCAGTCGGGGCTGCGGAACGCGTCGATGAGGTTGGCGTAGGCGTGCGGCATGAGGGACGCGTCGAGGGTCTGCGCCCAGCCCAGGTCGATGATGCGGCCGGCGAGCCAGTCCGTGAGCACGATGATGTCGCGGCCGATGTCCTGTCCGGCGGCGAGCTGTGGCTGGATCTTGCCGAAGAACTCGTTGTTGTCGTTGATGTCGGTGTTGTAGGTGACCTTGATGCCGGTGCGCTTCGTGAACGCCTCCAGCGTCGGGTAGTGCTTGCCGTCGTCGGTGACGTCCATGTACTCGGTCCAGTTGGAGAAGACGACCGTCTTTTCCCTGGCCGAGTAGTCGGGGTCGCCGCCGCCCTTGGTGTCCTTCTTCGCGGCCGGGATGCCGCAGCCGGTGAGCGCGGCGAAGGACGCGAAGGACAGGGCGCCGAGTCCGCCCGCCCGCAGCAGCGAGCGGCGGGTGAGGGCGCCCCTGCCGGTGGTGAGGTGCCGCTGTATCGCCGCGAGCTGGACGGCCGTCAGGCCCTCCGGTCCGTCGTGTGCCATGGGCTTCGCCCTCTCCGGTGTCGGTGTCACGTGCGGTTCCCGAAGATCGTGCGGTGCCAGTCCTTCCGTGCCACCGCGGTGTTGTCGTACATGACGTGCTTGACCTGGGTGTACTCCTCGAACGAGTACGCCGACATGTCCTTGCCCCAGCCGCTGTGCCCGAAGCCGCCGTGGGGCATCTCGCTGACGATCGGGATGTGGTCGTTGACCCAGACGCAGCCGGCCTTGATCTCGCGGGTGGCGCGGCCGGTGCGGTAGACGTCCCGGCTCCAGACGGAGGCGGCGAGACCGTAGGGGGTGTCGTTGGCGAGGGCGATGCCCTCGTCGTCGGTGTCGAAGGGCACGACGGCGAGGACCGGGCCGAAGATCTCCTCGCGGACGATCTCGCTGCCCTGGGCGGCGTCCGCGATCAGGGTGGGCCGGTAGTACGCGCCGCGCGCGAGCGCCCCGCCGGGCGCCTCGCCACCGGTGACGACCCGGGCGTACGCGCGCGCCCGGTCGACGAAGCCGGCGACGCGGTCGCGCTGCGCGTGCGAGACGAGCGGGCCGAGGTCGGTGTCCTCGTCGAAGGGGTCCCCGAGGCGCACGGCGGCCATGAGGTCGGCGACGGCCGCGACGAAGTCGTCGTACAGCGGGCGCTGCACGTAGGCGCGGGTGGCCGCCGTGCAGTCCTGCCCGGTGTTGATGAGGGCGCCGGCGACGGCACCGTGCGCGGCGGCCTCGGGATCGGCGTCGTCGAACACGAGGAAGGGCGCCTTGCCGCCGAGTTCGAGGTGCAGGCGGGTGACGTTCGCGGTGGCGAGCCGTGCGACGCGCCTGCCGACGGCCGTGGAGCCGGTGAAGGACGTCATGGCCAGGCCGGGGTGGCCGACGAGGTGCTCGCCGGCGTCCCGCCCCGCGCCGCTGACGACGTTGATCACGCCGTCGGGGATGCCCGCCTCCCGCGCGGCCGAGGCGAACATAAGCGAGGTGAAGGGGGTGATCTCGGCGGGCTTGAGCACGACGGTGTTGCCCGCGGCGACGGCAGGAAGGATTTTCCACGCGGCCATCTGCAGGGGGTAGTTCCAGGGCGCGACGGACCCGACGACGCCGATGGGCTCCCTGCGTACGTACGAGGTGTGGTCGGCGCTGTACTCGCCGGCCGCGGTGCCCTGGAGGTGGCGCGCGGCGCCCGCGAAGAACGCGGCGTTGTCGACGGTGCCCGGCACGTCGAACCCGGCGGAGAGCTTGAGCGGCTTGCCGCACTGGAGGGACTCGGCCTCGGCGAACTCGCCGGCGCGCGCCGCGAGGACGCCGGCCAGGCGGTGCAGCGCGTCGGACCGTTCGCCGGGCGTGGCGCGGGCCCAGGCCGGGAACGCGGCGGCGGCCGCGGCGACCGCGGTGTCCACGTCGGCCGCGGAGGCGAGTTCGTAGGTGAGCAGGCGCTCGCCATTGGCCGGGTCCACCACGTCCTGGGTGCGGCCCGAGGTTCCGGGCACGAGCCGGCCGCCGATGAACTGCGCGCCGTCCGCGAAGCACTTGTCCGCCTGGAAGCGGTCACCCATGACGTTCTCCGTTGTCCCAGCTCCGATTGAGTGACGATCCTGGCAGAGCATCGGCCATGCAACAAGGGATTCCGTTGTTTCCATTTGGTTACGCAACGGAATCGGTCGACCACGGTATCCGCAGGTCCGGGGCCCGCCGCCGTGCGCGGCGCGGGCTGCCAGACTCGCTCCCCATGGAACGAGGCATCCGAGGCATCAGGGACGCGGCGGATCTCGTCGAGCGCGTGCGGCGCGGCGAGCGGGTGAAGTATCTCCCGTTCTGGGGCCACACGCCCCGCCCGGACGGGACGTTGTCGGCGAGCTGTCTCAGCCAGTGGTGGCCGGCGCGCTTCAGCGTGGGCGGTGTCGCGTACGCGAGCGCGGAGCACTGGATGATGGCGGGCAAGGCGCGGCTGTTCGGCGACGCGGACGCGGAGCGCGCGGTCCTCGCGGCCGGCCATCCGTCCGTCGCGAAGAAGGCGGGGCGCCTCGTGCGCGGCTTCGACGAGGAGGTCTGGCGCCGGGAGCGGTTCGCGCTCGTCACGGACGGCAGCGTGCACAAGTTCGGCCAGGACCCCGCGCTGCGGGCGTTCCTGCTGGCGACCGGCGACCGCGTCCTGGTGGAGGCGAGTCCCCTGGACCGCGTCTGGGGCATCGGCCTGGCGGCGGACGACGAGCGGGCGTCGGACCCGGCCCGGTGGCGCGGCGAGAACCTGCTGGGCTTCGCCCTGATGGAGGCGAGGACGAGGCTGTCGCGCGGCGGCGACGGCAGGGGCTGACCGGCCCGCGGTGCCGCCGCCGCGGGAGGCCGCCACGTCCCGTCACCGCCCGCGGCGGGCGGCGCAGGAGCGCGGGGACGACGCCGGTCCGCCGAGTCGACGTGCCCGGGAGGCGCTCCCGGCCGAGGCGGTGCGGGCGCGGCGGACCTGCCCGCCGCGCCCCGTGCGGGTCAGTGGTCGACGACCAGCGAGGTGGCGAACGGGTCGCCGTCGTCGAACGGCGTGTCCTTCGAGTCGTGTACGCCGATGACGATCGCGACGACGATGAAGGCGACCACCAGCAGCCCGATGACGGCGCCGATCCAGCCCATGATCAGGCCGGCGGTCGCCGCACCGCGGTTGTTCGCCTCGCCGTTGTCGGCCTTGCGCCGCCCCTTGATGCCGAAGACGATCGCCAGGATGCCGGTGATGATGCCGACGACGCCGTACAGGCAGAAGCCGACGACGGAGACGATGCCCAGCACCAGGGCCGCGGTGCCCATGCCGTTGGCGGGCGCCGGCGCGCCGTTCCATCCCTGCCCCGGATAGGGCGCGGGCCCCGCCGGGTACTGGGGGAACCCGTAGCCGGGCGTCCCGGCGCCGGAGTACGGGCCGGCGGCCGGCGGGGGCGGGGTGGGGGCCTGCGAGGGGTAGCCGTAGGGGCCGGGCGCGGGCGGCGGCGGGGGCACCGGGCCGGGTGCCGCGCCGCCGAGGTCCGTCACCGTGGGCTGCGCGTCCAGGGGGCGGTTGGGCGGTACGCCCGGCTGTCCCTGCTGCGGCACGCCGGACGGCTTGTCCAGGGACGGCCGGTGCTCGGGCGGCGCCCAAGGATCGCCCGGCTGCCCGCCGGCCGGCTGCGGCCCGTTCTGCTCTGACATCGCGCTCCCCCATCGTGAGAGCAGACATGCTACGGCCTCCCCGCCGGGCCCGGCCTCGCCGGGTTCCGGCCTCCTCGTCGGCCTACGATGATCCGTCGATGCCCGGGAAGCGGCCGCCGAACGCCCGGCCCGCCCGAGCCGATCCGCTGGAGGAGTCATGACCGATCTGCACCCGTTCATCGCGGGGCTTCCCAAGGCCGAGCTGCATGTCCACCATGTCGGCTCGGCCTCGCCGCGCATCGTGGCCGAACTCTCCGCCCGGCACGCGGACTCCAAGGTGCCGACCGATCCCGACGCGCTCGCCGACTACTTCACGTTCACCGACTTCGCGCACTTCATCGAGGTGTACCTGTCGGTGGTCGACCTGATCCGCAGCCCGGACGACGTCCGCCTGCTGACGTTCGAGATCGCCCGGGACATGGCCCGGCAGAACATCCGCTACGCGGAGCTGACGGTCACCCCCTACAGCTCGACCCGGCGCGGCATCCCCGAGCAGGCCTTCATGGAGGCCCTGGAGGACGCCCGCAAGTCCGCCGAGTCCGAACTCGGCGTCGTGCTGCGGTGGATCTTCGACATCCCGGGCGAGGCGGGACTCGAGTCGGCGGAGGAGACCGCGCACCTGGCGGTGGACCTGCGGCCGGAGGGACTGATCGGCTTCGGGCTCGGCGGGCCGGAGATCGGCGTGCCGCGACCGCAGTTCAAGCCCTATTTCGACAGGGCGATCGCCGCGGGCCTGCACTCCGTGCCGCACGCCGGCGAGACCACAGGACCCGGCACGGTGTGGGACGCGCTGCGGGACCTGCGGGCCGAGCGGATCGGCCACGGCACCAGCTCCGTGCAGGACCCGGCGCTGCTCGCGCACCTGGCGGAGCAACGGATCGCGCTGGAGGTCTGCCCGACGTCCAACGTCGCCACGCGCGCGGTGGCCACGCTCGACGAGCACCCCGTCGCCAGGATGGTGGAGGCCGGCGTCCTCGTGACCATCGGCAGCGACGATCCGCCGATGTTCGGCACGGACCTCAACCAGGAGTACGGGGTGGCGGCCCGGCTGCTCGGGCTCGACGAGCGGGGCCTGGCCGGCCTGGCGAAGAACGGCGTCGAGGCCTCCTTCCTCGATCCGGCGGGCAAGAGGCGCCTCGCCGGCGAGATCGACGCCTACACCGACGCCTGGCTCGCCCGGTGAACCGGCGCGACGTCGTCGCGGTGGCGCACCGCGGCGACCCCTACCGGGAGCGCGAGAACACCCTCGCCTCGATCCTGTCCGCCGTCTCCCGCGGCGCGGGCGCCGTGGAGACGGACGTGCGGCTGACCGGGGACGGGGTGCCCGTCCTGCTGCACGACTCCTCCCTCGAACGCCTGTGGGGACACCCGCGCGCGCTCGCCGACGTCACGGCGGCCCAGCTCGCCGAGCTGACCGGCGGCGGAGTCCCGACGCTGCGCGAGGCCCTGGACGCGACCGGCTGCCGCCTCCAGCTGGACCTGCCCGGTGCCACGCCGGCCGCCGTGCGCACGATGGTGGGCGTCGTGCGGGACTGCGGGGCGAGCGAGCGCGTGTACTGGACGGGCGCGCCCTCCACGATGCTCGCGGTGCGCGCGGCGGAACCCGGCGCGGAGATCGCGATGACGTGGAAGAGCGTCGCGCCGCCGCTGCCGTCGCTGCTGGCGGCGGTGCGCCCGCGCTGGGTCAACTACCGCTTCGCGCTCGCCACCGGCGAGGTGATCGCGCGCGGCCACCGCGACGGCGTGCTGGTGTCGGCCTGGACGGTCGACACGGCCCGCACGATGCGGCGGCTGCTGCGCTCGGGCATCGACGCGCTGACCACCAACAGGATCGACGTCCTGGTGCGGTTGCTGGCAGGCTGACCGGCCTGGACGGCGGCGCGGGAGGAGCGGACGTGGGCGGCGACGGTACGGAACGCGGCGACGGCGGCGGAGCGCCCGCGGGCAGGATGGCCGGGGACCTCGCGCACAACGCGCGGGTGTGGAACCACTGGCTGGGCGGCACGGACAACTACCCCGTCGACCGGGCCGTCGGCGACCGCATCACCGCGATGTATCCGAGCATCGGCGAGGTGGCACGCGCGGACCGGGCGTTCCTCGGCCGCGCCGTGACCCACCTGGCGGGCGCGGAGGGGGTGCGGCAGTTCCTCGACCTCGGCGCCGGGCTGCCCACCGCCGACAACACCCACGAGGTGGCGCAGCGCGTCGCCCCCGACGCGCGGATCGTCTACGTCGACAAGGACCCCACGGTCCTGGCGCACGCGCGGGTGCTGCTGAGCAGTTCGCCGGCGGGGCAGACCGAGTACCTGGACGCGGACGTGCGCGACCCGGACGCGATCCTGTCCCGCCTCGGGCGGACGCTCGACCTCGGCGCCCCGGTCGCCGTGATGATGCTCGGCATCCTCAACTTCGTCCCGGACACGGCCGAGGCGCGCTCGCTCGTGCGCCGCTACGTCGGCGCGACGGCGCCGGGCAGCCACCTCGTGCTGACCCACCCGACGCTGGAGCTCGGCGGCTCGGCCAACGAGGAGGCCATGGCCTTCTGGAACGAGAACGCGACGCCGCGGATCACGGCGCGCTCCCGGGCCGAGATCGCCTCCGTCGTCGAGGGCCTGGAGATCTCGGAGCCGGGCATCGTCTCCTGCTCGCGCTGGCGGCCGGATCCGGGCTCCGCCCGGGGCCCGGAGGTCGCCCAGTACGGGCTGGTCGCCCGCAAGCCGTAGGGCGCTCCGGCGCGCCGCGACAGCACGGGGCGCGCTGACGCGGGGTGCGCGGGCGGGTGCGCGCACCGGGCGTCCCGCCTCCCCGGTCATCCCGCCCCGGTCATCGTGCGTGACGACGGGCGGGCGCGGGCCGGGTTTTTTCGGGCCTTACGCGGCAACGCCCGCGGCGCCCGCCGCGCGGGAGCGGCGTGCCCGTGGACGGGCCCGGCCCGCGCCCGCGGGCCGGGCCCGGGCGGCCGGTAGCCTGCTGGCGTGATCGAGACCCTCGCCTGGATCGGCGCAGCCGTCGTCCTCCTCATCGCCTTCGGCCTCTACCTGAGTTGGACCGCCGGCCGGCTCGACCGGCTGCACGCCCGGATCGACGCCACGCGCGCGTCGCTCGACGCGACGCTGCTGCGCCGGGCCTCCGTCGCGCAGGAGGTCGCCACCTCCGGGGTGCTCGACCCGGCCGCGTCCATCGTGCTGTACGAGGCGGCCCACGCGGCGCGCCAGGCCGAGGAGGAGCACCGCGAGGTCGCCGAGAGCGAGCTCAGCCAGGCGCTGCGCGCCGTGTTCGGGGAGCCCGCTCAGGTCGAGGCCGTGCGCCGGGCCCCCGGCGGGGTGGAGGCTGCCGACGAACTCGGCGCGGCCGTACGGCGCGTGCCGATGGCGCGCCGCTTCTACAACGATGCGGTGCGCGCGGCGCGGGCGCTGCGCAGGCACCGCAAGGTGCGCTGGTTCCGCCTGGCCGGACACGCGCCGAGGCCCCTCGCCTTCGAGATGGACGACGAGGCGCCGGTCGCACTCGCGGACCGGGTCGCGTAGCCCCGGCCCGTGCAACTGCCCTTCCCTGGAAGGCACTTCGGACCTCGCCCGACGTGGGGGCCCGGGCCGTCGGCTTCGCGCCCCGGCGGCGCCCGGCCGCCTGCTCGGGTGCCCGGGCCTCAGCGGGCGAGCCTGCTCAGCGCCTCCGCCGTGACGGGCGTGAAGAGGTTGACCAGGTTCCCGTCGGGGTCCCGCAGGAGGAGCGAGCGGTTGCCCCACGGCATCGTGGTCGGCTCCTGGACGACGGTGCGGCCGAGGTCCGCCAGGCGGCGGTGCTCGGCATCGGTGTCGGCGACCCGGAACTCGAGGATCGCCGAGTGGTTGTCCGCCGGCCGGGCGCAGCCCTCCGCGAACAGGCCGAGGGTGCGCTCGCTCGCCACCGCCAGCGTGCACGACGGGGTGACGAGCTCCGCGAAGTCGGGGGTGGCCCAGCGCGCCGGGGTCCCCGTGACGTCCTCGTAGAACGCGACGAGGCGCGGCACGTCGCGGGTGATGACACGGATCGAGACGAAGTCCATGGTGCGTACCTCCAGAGAGCCGGCCGGTGAACGGGCCGGGTGAACGGATGTCTCGAACGCTAGGGCCAATACCGGGCGGAAATCGCCCGGTATACGCGGCACACTTGCCCCTGTGACGACGTCGACGACCCGGGTGCTGGCCCTGCTGGAGATCCTCCAGGGCGGCGGCGTGCACACCGTGCCCGGCCTGGCCGCCCGCCTCGAGGTCGACGAGCGCACCGTGCGGCGCTACGTGCGCCACCTGCTGGACCTCGGGGTGCCGGTGGACGGCCTGCGCGGGCGCTACGGCGGTTACCGGATCGCCCCCGGCCACCGGATGCCGCCGCTGATGCTCACGGACGAGGAGGCCGTCGCCGTCCTCGTCGGGCTGCGGGCGGAGGCCGGGCGGGACCCCGCGGCCTCGCCCGCCGGCAGCGCCGCCGCGAAGCTGCGCAGGGTCCTGCCCCGGCCGCTGCGCCGCCGGCTCGACGCACTCCTGGAGGCGGCCGACTTCACCGCCGGGCCCAGGC
>NZ_JAKGCV010000105.1 GCF_021556455.1 Streptomyces fuscigenes
GAGCTGCCCCGGGTGACGCAGCCGTTGCTGCTGCTGCGCAGCAGGGAGGACCATGTCGTACCGGCGTGGGACGCGGCGCCTCCGATGCGGCAGCCGCCGCGGCCCGGCCCACCCGCGAGGGGATGCCGCGGCCGGGCGGCTCAGCCGCCCGTGCGCCGGGCCGACAGGCCCGTGAGGATCAGCTCGGTCAGCCGTCGGGCCCAGTCGGCGTCCACCCGCTCCGCGCTGACGAGCGTGCGGTGCACGACGGCGCCCGCCACCACGTCGAAGATCAGGTCCGTGTCCCGGGACGCCGTCTCGGCATCCGGCGGCGGCGGGATCTCCCCGCGCTCCTCGGCGCGCCGACGGCCCGCCACGACGAGGCGCTTCTGCCGTTCCACGATCGCCGTCCTGATGCGCTGCCGCAGCGCCTCGTCGCGCGTGGCCTCCGCGATCACCGCCATCAGGGCGGTCTTGGCCTCGGGCCGCTCCAGCAGCGCGCCGAACTGCCGTACGACCGACTCGACGTCCGCCGGCAGGCTGCCGAGGTCGGGCAGTTCGAGCTCGTCGAAGAGGACGGCCACGGCGTCGACGACCAGCTCGTTGCGGCCCGGCCAGCGCCGGTACAGCGTCGTCTTGGCGACGCCGGCGCGGGCCGCCACGTCCGACATCGTCAGCCGCGACCAGCCGACGTCGACGAGCGCCTCCCGGGTCGCGGCCAGGATCGCGGCGTCGGCCGCGAGGCTGCGGGGCCGGCCGGTGCGTCCCTGGTGCATACCTTCGGGGCCCGTACGGGTAGACATGGGCCGACCTTATCGGCCGGCCGCTGTGAGCCAGGTCATGCCGTGATCCGCCCCGCGGCCACCGCGGGCCAGTTACGCTACGACTCGTAGCGAAAGCCCCTTCGAGGGCCCGAGCGACAGCCACGCGGCGCCGGTGGGGACCGGCTGCCACAGCAGGGCGGGCCGAGCGCCGTGGGGGCGCCGGGCCCGCGACCGGGGGCGGGCCCCCGGGAAGTTTCTGAACCGCGCGCGGAGGGGGGAGGATGTACCCATGCAGCCTAGGAACATGTCCATGAGTGGCGTCGTCGACCTCGCCGCGGTGAAGGCGGCCGGAGAGGCCAAGACCAAGGCGGAGCAGGCCCGCGCCGAGGCCGCCCGCAACGGCGGGCCCGCCGCCGTGCCCCCCTCCGCCCTCGTGATCGACGTCGACGAGGCGGGCTTCGAGCGCGACGTCCTGCAGCGCTCCACCGAGGTCCCCGTCGTCATCGACTTCTGGGCCGAGTGGTGCGAGCCGTGCAAGCAGCTCAGCCCCGTGCTGGAGCGGCTGGCCCGCGAGTACAACGGGCGCTTCCTCCTGGCCAAGGTCGACGTGGACGCCAACCAGATGCTGATGCAGCAGTTCGGCATCCAGGGGATCCCGGCGGTCTTCGCGGTGGTGGCCGGCCAGGCCCTGCCGCTGTTCCAGGGCGCCGCGCCCGAGCAGCAGATCCGCGAGACGCTGGACCAGCTCATCCAGGTCGGCGAGGAGCGCTTCGGGCTCACCGGCATCGCGGTGGACGCCGACGCGTCCGCCCCGGAGGCCGACGAGGTGCCCGCCGCGCCCCCCGGCCCCTACGACGCGCTGCTTGAGGCGGCCGTGCAGGCGCTGGACGCCGGCGACTTCCCCGGCGCCGTGCGCGCGTACCGCAACGTGCTCTCCGACGACCCGGCCAACACCGAGGCCAAGCTCGGCCTCGCGCAGGCCGAACTCCTCGACCGGGTCGGCGCGCTCGACCCCCAGCGGGTGCGGCAGGAGGCGGCGGACAACGCGGCCGACGTGGACGCCCAACTCGCCGTCGCGGACCTGGATCTGGCGGGCGGTCACGTGGAGGACGCGTTCTCCCGGCTGGTGGACGCGGTCCGCCGCACGGCCGGCGACGACCGGGAGAAGGCGCGGCTCAGGCTGCTCGAGCTGTTCGAGGTCATCGGCGGCGACGACCCCCGGGTGACGGCCTCGCGCGCCGCCCTCGCACGCGTCCTGTTCTGAGTCCCGCGGCCGGCCGGATCCTGAGCCCTGCGGCCCGCCTACGGGCCGTTCCGGGCAGGGCGCTTTACGACTGTGACGCCTGTGACAGAAGAGGAGTTGGCGGACCCGTGTGGCGGATGTGCCGATTCGGTGCCGCCGGAGGGTCCGCCTCCACTTTGCTCGTGCGGATTTGGCGACATGGGGACGATCGAAACCGTTCTTTGCCAATTCTTGACCTATATGGCTGCTGTTACTCGCAGTAAATCGCCGTTTCCCGTCTGACCGTTTTTGCCCCCGAATCCCGCGAGTCGTTCCCCCCGGTGGTGACACCGAGTGTGGTCGGACGGTCTCACTCGGTCGCCGAGCGGTTATCCGTCCGTTACTGGCTGGTAACGAGACCCCTTGTGCCGTGGCGCGTAATGCACCAGCATCGTCGACGCTCGGTCCAAACCGCACCGGCGCGGCGACCAGTCGTGTCCCCGAAGCTCTTTGGGTCCCCACCGAGCGGATCGGCGGGCCCGTGGACGCCGATCCTCCGGACAGGGGGGATCCCGCCCGACAGGCGGGACCTGTCCGGCGGTTGCGCGCCAGCGCGGCCAGTGGTGTCGCTCGGGGGATGATCGACCGGTGGATCGGCGCGGCTCGCGTACGACACAGCGGGCGCTCTCTTTCCGAGGACGTAGCACTTCTCCCCATCCCATGGCGGTCCCCACGTCCGCATGGCGATGTACGTCCGAGAAGGAGGAAATACATGCAGTCCCCAGTACGTGGTGGGACCAGATGGAAGCGCTTCGCGGTGGTCATGGTGCCGAGCGTGGCCGCGACGGCCGCGATCGGTGTGGCCCTGTCGCAGGGGGCGCTCGCCGCGTCCTTCAGCGTGTCGGGACAGGACTTCAAGGTCAAGGCCGAAAGGCTCGACGGCACGGGGTTCACCCAGTACGCGGCCGTCGACTACGGCGTCGAGGGCAAGGACGGCAAGAAGACCGCCCACCCCGTCGCGGTCAACGGCTTCAAGACGGCGACCATCACGAACCTCTGCCAGTCGGTCGTGGCGCCGATCCCGGGGTTCGGCGACGTCACCATGACGCTGAGCGCCGGCAAGGACGCCAAGCACCCGGTCACGGCCGAGAACCTCTACATCGACCTCGACCAGCTCGACAGCACCGATGCGACCTTCCACAACATCAACATCGGCCAGGCGGCCGGTACGACGAGTGACGGGACGCACGCGGGCATCGCGCCGGGCGACAAGGACAAGGTCGACGGCGGCTCGTTCGCGCAGGACGCGGACAGCGCGACTCTGACGGGTGTGCAGCAGCGGGCCTGGGCCACGACGGCCGGCACGTTCAACCTGAGCGGTCTGCACATGGATCTCGCCGCGGGCGACAAGGGGTGCTACTAGGCATCCGCCGGTGGGCGGGGCGGGCGGAGCGCGGGACGGCTGTCCCGCGCGGGCCGCGCGTCCCGTCCGCCACCCCTCCATCTCATGGCATGCCACCACGGCAATGCCGGTTCCAGGGAGCTGTTTTCCATGAGCGCCGAGACCGCGGACACCCTCGTGACCCCGGAGCGCGACGGCGGGTTCAGGTACTGGAGGCTGAGGTTTCGCGCCTGGCGCGGCAAGAGGCCGTTCTGGGCGGGGCTGTTCACGCTCCTCAGCGGACTGCCGATCGCCTACTTCCCCTACGCCCACCTCCACGTCGGCAACCTCACCCTCGCCCTGGCGACGACGGCGGGCGCAGGATCGCTGATCATCGGCGTACTGCTGTTCACGCTGGGCATGACGATGTGGTTCCACTCCATCGTCCGGGTCTTCGCCGGCGTCGCCGCCATCCTGCTCGCCCTGGTCTCCATCCCCGTCGCCAACCTGGGCGGCTTCGTCGTCGGGTTCCTCCTCGCCCTCGTCGGCGGTTGCCTCTCCGTCTCCTGGGCGCCCGGCCGTCCCTCGCAGGACACCGCGTCCGAGCCCGAACACCCGCTCGCGGGCCGGGTCGAGGACGAGAGCCCCGGGGCGGTGTTCAGGAACGCGGGCCCCTCGGGCGCCGACTCCCTGCTCCCGCCCCCTCGCGGGGGCGCGTACGAGTACGGCTACGAGGCGGACGAGACCCACGACAGCACGGCCAGGCCCAAGGGCGGGAGGCACAGTGCGGGATGACGAGACCGGGTCCCCGGCCGCGGCCGCGGCCGCGGCCGAGGAGTTCAGGAGAGCCGCGGGACCGCGGCACGCGGCGGCGCGCCACGCGGCGCCCCGCAAGAAGCTCCTGACGAAGTTCCACATGCCGGCCGGCAAGGCGATGATGCTGGCCGCCATGCCCACGGCGGTCGTCGTGGGCATGGGCCTCACGCCCCGCCTGGCGCTCGCCGACGCGGGCACGGGAGCGGCGAACCCGAACCCGTGCGTGAGCCGTTCGGACGAGCCGAGTGCGTCGGACTCGCCCTCGCCCTCCTCCTCGTCGCCGGCGAAGCCGGACCCGGGCACGAGCGCGAAGGCGGGCGGCGGCAAGAGCGACGACGGTACGAAGCCCGGCGGGTCCACCGACCCGAAGCCGGACCCGTCGTCGTCCCAGGGCGCCGGCGCGGGCGACTCGTCGCCCTCCTCGCCATCCCCTTCGCACACGCCCGACCCGGCGCAGTCGTCCGCGCCCGCACAGAGCGGCGGCAGCGGGAGCGGCAGCGGAGGCGGAGGCGGCGGCCTGCTCGGCGGGCTCGGCGACGCGGTGGGCGGCCTGCTCGGCGTGCACGGCAAGTCCTCGTCGTCGCCGGCGCCTTCCAGCACGCCGGCCCCGAGTTCCACGCCGAGCGCGGACACGCCGTCGGCCTCGGCGCCGTCGGCCTCCCACGCGCCGTCGAAGGACGACGCGTCGGGCTCGCTTCTGGGCGGCCTCACGTCGAAGACGCCCGCGGGCGGCAAGACGGGCGACGCGAAGGCCGGCGACAGCGGCAAGGGCGGCGGCCTGCTGAAGGGCTCGACCGCGGACCCGGGCGGCAAGACCGTCAAGGGCACCGTGGGCGGCCTGTCGAAGGCCAAGGCCAGTACGGCGGACACCAAGACGCAGGCCATGAAGGACCTGCTGTCGTCCAAGGGGATACCGTTCAGCGACGCCACCGCGGACGCGAAGGGCGCCGAGACCAAGGCGGACGGCGGGTCCTGCGACGACGGGCCCTGCGACAACCTGCTGCCCGTCCTCAAGCCGCCCTCGCAGGACAAGAACGCGCCGCCGATGGCCACCGACGCATGGCACCTGAGCAGCACCAACCTCGGTCTCAAGGGGCTGTGCTACCGGGGGCTCGTGGACATCACGACGCCGTCCGGAGTGACGAAGCGGGTCATGAAGTTCACGGCCGACTCGATCTCCATCGCCGACCTGCACCAGACGGTCGACAACAAGGACGGCAACGGCAACATCGTCACCCACACCCAGATCCAGACCAAGCCGGGCAGCACGTCCACGATCGACGGTCCCGTGACGATGTACACGGAGAAGCTGTCGGGCAACCTGCTCGGCCTGCTGCCGATCACCTTCTCGCCGGACTTCCCCCCGCCGATCCAGATCCCCTCGGTGTTCTTCACGAACGCCAAGGTGGACCAGGCGGGCCAGTTCGGCGGCACGCTGACGATGAAGGGCCTGCACAACTCCATAGGCTGAACGCCGCACGCGGCGACGTCCGGTGGCCCGCATCCCGCCCGGGGTGCGGGCCACCGGCGTGCCCGCCGGGCTCCTCGCCGCCTTCCTCGGGCCGTTCGCGGCGCTGGCCGCCTCACGCGCGCCGCCGGTCGAGTTCGCCGGGTCGTACGCGCTCGTGGCGCTCCTCGGACTCGTCGCCGTGCCCCTCGCGCTGACGGTCTCGCGCGAGCCGCACGCGCTGACGGTCTCGCGCGAGCCGCACGCGCCCGCCCCCGCCGAGGCCGGTGCCGGAGCCGGTGCCGGAGCCGGTGCCGGGGACGAGAGCGGGACCGGGGACGAGAGCGGGACCGGGCAGGAGAGCGGACCGGCCATGATGACCGCCCTGGTGTGCGCGGGCGTCGGCTGGAACTTCACCTACCTCGCCGGGACGGCGTTCCTGGTCCGCAGCTACGCCACCGGCCGGGGATCCCGCCTCCAGGCCGTCGTGGAGGGCGCCACGGGCGCCGCGTCCGTCGTCGCGTCCCTGCTGGCGGCGACCGCGTTCGACACCCTCGGCCGGCGGATGTCCGGCGTGCTGGTGCCGGCCGTCGCGGGCCCCCTGCTCGTGTGGCAGCAGCGGTACGCCCGCCGCAACGGCTCCGCCGCCGACGCGCTCGACCTGTCGGCGGCGGGCGCGGAGGCGTGAGCGGCGCGCCCCGCCCGCGCGGGCGCGACCGGACCCCGCACCGGGCGGAGTCCCGGCCGGCCCGGTACGCCCGCCGGTACCCGGGCCGGGCCCGCCGCCCGCTCACTCCAGGACGACGTCCGAGGTCTCCGGCGCCCAGACGAACGAGACGAGCGCGCCGAGGACGAGGAAGACGGCCAGCGCCGTCATCGACACGGAGAAGCCGAAGTGGTCGATGCTCATCGGCAGCAGGAACGTGCCGGCCGCCGAGCCGATGCGGCTGACGCCGTTCAGCAGGCCGACCCCGGAACTGCGCAGCGCCGTGGAGAACAGTTCGGGCGGGTAGACCTGGTCCAGGTTGGAGGCCGCGGACATGGTGAAGGTGAAGACGAGGAACAGCACGAAGAGCACGAGGCTCGGCCCGCCGGGCCACACGCCGAGCGGCCCGAGCGCGAGCGCCATGACGACGAACGAGCCGATCACGAAGCCGCGGCGGGAGAAGCGGGCCGTGAACCAGAGCCCGGCGATGCTGCCGAGCAGCAGGAAGACGTTGAGCAGCCCGTCCCCGAGGAAGCCCTCCTTGAGGTGGAACTTCGCCATGACGACGGGCAGGAACGTGTAGATCGCGAAGTACGGGATGACCTGGCAGTTGTAGTAGAGGATGCCGAAGGCCGTCTTGCGCCACTGGTCGGCCGAGAACAGCCGCCGGTACGAGGCCGCCGCGTCGCTCCCGCCCGCCGCCGGCGCGACGCCGCCCTCACGCACCGGCGTCACGATCGACGCGAAGTCGACGTTCCCGCCGATGTACTTCGCGACGACGGCCCGCGCCTCGTCCAGCCGCCCCTTGCTGACCAGCCACCGCGGCGACTCCGGGGTGCCGATCCGCAGCAGCAGCACCACGAGCGCCGGCAGCGCGCTGCTCGCCAGCAGCCAGCGCCAGCTGTCGCCGCCGTAACCCACCAGCCAGTTGCCGAAGAAGTACGAGCAGATGTAGCCGACCGTCCACATGGCGGTGAGCGACGCGAGCAGGAACCCGCGGTGGCGGCGTGGGCAGAACTCCGCGACGAGCGTCGGGCCGATCGCGTAGTCGGCGCCGATGCCGATGCCGATCAGGATGCGCAGCGCGAACAGCAGGCCGGGCCCCTGCACCCAGAACTGCGCGACCGAGGCCAGCGTGATCAGCAGGAAGTTCAGCATGTACAGCTGCTGGCGGCCGATCCGGTCGGCGAGCCAGCCGAGGGTGATGCTGCCCACGAAGATGCCGATGAGTGCCGAGGCCCCGAGCAGGCCCTCCCACACCGAGCCGAGGTGCATCTGCGGGGTGATCAGGGTCAGCGCGATCCCGATGACGCCGAGCTGGTAGCCGTCGGAGAAGTTCGCCCCGAAGGTGAGCGCCGTGATCTTCAGGTGGAATCTGCTGAGGGGCGCGTCGTCGAAGGAAACCCCGGCCGGCTGTGCGGCCCGCGTCGTCAGGTCGTGATCAGGCATCGTTCCACTTGGTCCCATCCGCGGGGCTCGGCCGCCGGGCCCGCCCTCTTGCCAAGGTCCTGAATAACAAGTTTCATGGAGCCTCATTGATGAATGAATAGTTGTCAAGGAGGTGAACGGCATGGACTCCAGCCACGTCCGCGTCGACGGACGCGGGCTGCGGTGCGACGACGTCGTCCGCGTCGCGCGCCGCGGCGCGGCGGTCAGCCTCGACCCGAAGGCGCTGGAACGCGCCCTCCAGGCGTACCGGGTGGCACGGGACAGCGAGACGAAGCGGGCCGTCTACGGAAGGACGACCGGCGTCGGCGCCAACCGCCACGAGGTCGTCGACCCGGACGCCGTCGACCAGCACGGACTGCGCCTGCTGCGCAGCCACGCGGGCACCTCCGGCCCGCGTTCCCCGGAGGACACGGTACGGGCCACGCTGCTCATCCGCCTCAACCAGCTCGCGGCCGGCGGCAGCGGCGTCCACCCCCGGCTCCTCGAAGCGCTCGCCGCCGCGCTGCGCGCCGGCGCCATCCCGGCCCCGCACTCGCGCGGCTCCATCGGCACCGGCGACCTCGGCGCCCTCGCCGAGATCGCGCTGACCCTCGCGGGCGAGCGGCCCTGGGGGAGCGGCTCCCTCGAACCCGTGCCGATCAGCCCCGGCGACGCCCTCGCCTTCATCTCCAGCAACGCCGCCACCCTCGCCACCGCCCTGCTCGCCTGGTCCGACCTCAGCAGGCTGCTGCGCGCGAGCCACGCCGTCGCCGCGCTGTCCTACGTCGCGATGAACGGCTCGCCCGAGGCGTTCGCCACCCGTGTGCACGAGCAGCGCCCGCACCCCGGCTCGGTGCGGTGCGCCGCCGAGATGCGCCGCCTGCTGTGGGGCGACGCCGAGCCCGCGGACGGCGCCCGCCTCCAGGACCCCTTCGGGCTGCGCGCCTTCCCCCAGGTCCAGGGGCCCGCGCTGGAGGCCGCGGACGCCCTGCGGGGCATCCTGGAGATCGACATCAACGCGGCGGCCGAGAACCCGTTCATCGACGCCGACAGCGGCCGCGTCTACCACCACGGCCACTTCGCGACCTCGCACCTCGCGCTCGGGCTCGACCGGCTGCGCGCCGCCCTGCACCACGTGGCCGAGCTGTCCAGCGCCCGCCTGAGCGACCTGGTGGAGCCGGACCTGACCGGCCTCGCGCCGTTCCTCGCCGACGGGCCCTCGGGCAGCTCGGGGATCATGATCCTGGAGTACGTCTCGCACGACGCGCTCAGCCGGCTGCGGCACGCGGCGGCGCCCGTCACCCTCGGCACGGCCATCATCTCCCGGGGCCTGGAGGACCACGCGAGCTTCGCCTCCCAGGCCGCGCACAGCACGGCCGAGGCCGTCAGCGCCTACCGCACGGTCCTCGCCTGCGAGCTCGTCGGCGTGGTGCGGGCGCTGTCGCTGCGCCCCGTGGACCTGCCGGACACCCCGGTGGCGGAGGCGCTGCGGCGGGCGCAGCAGGCGCTGCCGCTCGTGCGCGAGGACCATCCGCTGACCGCGGAGATCGCCGCGGCGGAGAACATCGTCCCGTTCCTCGCGGACCTCTGAGGTCCGGGGCGAGAGGGAGGACCCCGCCGACGCGAACGGGCCGCGCCCCGGCCGTACCCGCGTGGGGTACGGAAGGGACGCGGCCCGTCGGCTGCGCCGTGCGATGCGGTGCGGTCGGCGGGCGGCGCGGATCGCGCGCCGCCGCCGGAGCGGGCGTCAGCCCTGCGCGCCGCCCAGGTGGTGGACCCGGACCATGTTGGTGGTGCCGGGGACCCCGGGGGGCGAGCCGGCCGTGATGACCATCGTGTCCCCGTTGCCGAAGCGCTGGAGCTTGGACAGCTCGGTGTCGACCAGCTCGACCATCTCGTCGGTGGTGCCCACCCACGGCACGATGAAGGACTCGACGCCCCAGCTCAGCGCGAGCTGGTTGCGCGTCGACTCGTCCGTGGTGAAGGCGAGAATCGGCTGGCAGGCGCGGTAGCGCGACAGGCGGCGCGCGGTGTCGCCCGACTGCGTGAAGGCCACCAGCGCCCGGCCGTCGAGGAAGTCCGCGATCTCCGTGGCCGCGCGGGCCACGGCGCCGCCCTGCGTGCGCGGCTTGCGCCCCTCGACCAGCGGCTCCAGGCCCTTCGAGAGCAGCTCCTCGTCGGCGGCCGCGACGATCTTCGACATCGTCTTGACCGTCTCGATCGGGTACGCGCCGACCGAGGACTCGGCCGACAGCATGACCGCGTCCGCGCCGTCCAGGATCGCGTTGGCGACGTCGGAGGCCTCGGCGCGCGTCGGGCGCGAGTTGGTGATCATCGACTCCATCATCTGGGTCGCCACGATCACCGGCTTGGCGTTGCGGCGGCACAGCTCGATGAGCCGCTTCTGCACCATCGGGACCTTCTCGAGCGGGTACTCGACGGCGAGGTCGCCGCGGGCCACCATGACGCTGTCGAAGGCGGCGACGACCGCCTCCATGTTCGCCACGGCCTGGGGCTTCTCGACCTTGGCGATCACGGGGACCCGGCGGCCCACCTCGTCCATGACCTTGTGGACGTCCACCACGTCCTGCGCGTCCCGCACGAAGGACAGGGCGACCATGTCGCAGCCCATCCGCAGGCCGAAGCGCAGGTCCTCGATGTCCTTCTCGGACAGCGCGGGGACGTTGACCGCGGCGCCGGGCAGGTTGATGCCCTTGTGGTCCGAGATGACACCGCCCTCGACGACCATGGTCCGCACACGGGGCCCGGAGACCTCGACGACCCGCAGCTCGACGTTGCCGTCGTTGATGAGGACCGGGTCGCCCTTGGCCACGTCGCCCGGCAGGCCCTTGTACGTGGTGCCGCAGATGGACTTGTCGCCCGGCACGTCCTCGGTGGTGATGGTGAACTCGTCACCGCGCACCAGCTCGACGGGCCCCTCGGCGAAGGTCTCCAGGCGGATCTTGGGCCCCTGGAGGTCGACCATCACGCCGACGGCGCGGCCGGTGTCGGCCGCTGCCTGGCGGACGCGGTCGTAACGGCCCTGGTGCTCCTCGTGGCTTCCGTGGCTCATGTTCAGGCGGGCCACGCTCATGCCGGCCTCGATGAGAGCCTTCAGCTGCTCATAGGAATCAACGGCTGGGCCCAGGGTGCAGACGATTTTGGAACGGCGCATGAGGCTGATCCTATCGGTTTGTTTCCAGCCGGAATATTCCGTCTGGTGGAAACTACAAATGGGCGGCCCCCCGCTCAGGCGTGTTTATATGAAGGGTCCTCTTCGCGGGTGGCGAGCGCGAACGTCTGGCGCGCGATCTCCCTCTCCTCGTCCGTCGGCACCACGGCCACCGCGACCCGCGAACCGTCCGGCGAGACGAGCCGGGGCTCCTGCGAGCGCAGCGTGTTGCGCCGGCCGTCCACCGCCAGGCCGAACCCTTCGAGACCAGCGACGGCAGCCTCCCGCACCTCGGCCGCGTTCTCACCGACCCCCGCCGTGAACACCACCGCGTCCACCCTGCCGAGTACCGCGAAGTACGCGCCGATGTATTTCCGCAACCGGTGGATGTAGATCGCGAATGCGAGTTCCGCCGCCCGGTCGCCCTCGTCGACGCGGCGCCGGATCTCCCGCATGTCGTTGTCCCCGCAGAGGCCGACCAGCCCGCTTTTCTTGTTCAGGAGTTCATCGACCGCGTCGACGGACATCCCCGCGACGCGCGCCAGGTGGAAGACCACCGCCGGATCAAGGTCGCCCGAGCGCGTACCCATCACCAGCCCCTCCAGCGGCGTGAGCCCCATCGACGTGTCCAGGCACCGGCCGCCCGCCACCGCGGAGGCCGACGCGCCGTTGCCCAGGTGCAGCACGATCACGTTGGTGTCCTCGGGGGCCCGCCCGAGCAGCTGTGCCGCGCGGCGCGAGACGTACGCGTGCGACGTGCCGTGGAAGCCGTAACGGCGCACCAGGTGCGCGTCCGCGACCGACGTGTCGATCGCGTACCGGAAGGCGTGCTCCGGCATCGACGCGTGGAACGCCGTGTCGAACACCGCCACCTGGGGCAGATCGGGACGCAGCTCGCGCGCGGTGCGGATGCCCGTGATGTTCGCGGGATTGTGCAGCGGCGCGAGCGGCACCAGCTTCTCGATCTCCGCCAGCACGTCGTCGTCGATCAGCGTCGGCTCGGTGAAACGCGGGCCCCCGTGCACCACCCGGTGGCCGACCGCCACCAGCTCCCGTGAGTCCAGGCCGAGGCCGTCCCGCGCCAGCTCCCGCGACAGGGCCCGCAGCGCCTCGCCGTGGTCGGCGATCCGCCCCGTGTGCTCCCGCCGCTCGCCGCCCGACGCGAGCGGGGTGTGCACGAGCCGGGAGGTGCGCTCGCCGATGCGCTCCACCAGGCCCGCGGCCAGCCGCTCGTCCCCGGCCATGTCCAGCAGCTGGTACTTCACCGACGACGAACCGGAGTTGAGGACCAGGACGCGAGCGGGTGTGCCCGGGGTGCTCATGCGGATTCTTCCTCCTGTGCTGCCTGTGCCTGGATGGCGGTGATCGCGACCGTGTTGACGATGTCCTGCACCAGCGCGCCGCGCGACAGGTCGTTGACCGGCTTGCGCAGGCCCTGCAGGACCGGGCCCACCGCGACCGCGCCCGCCGAGCGCTGGACCGCCTTGTAGGTGTTGTTGCCCGTGTTGAGGTCGGGGAAGATCAGCACCGACGCGCGGCCCGCCACCGCGGAACCCGGCAGCTTCGTCGCCGCCACCGACGGCTCGACGGCCGCGTCGTACTGGATCGGGCCCTCGATCCGCAGCTCCGGATGCGCCGCCCGGACCAGGCCGGTGGCCTCCCGCACCTTGTCGACGTCCGCGCCCGTGCCCGACTCGCCCGTCGAGTACGACAGCATCGCGATCCGGGGATCGACGCCGAAGCGCGCCGCCGTCGCCGAGGCCTGTGCGGCGATGTCCGCGAGCTGCGCCGCGTCAGGGTCGGGGTTCACCGCGCAGTCCCCGTACACGAGCACCCGGTCGGCCAGGCACATGAAGAACACCGACGAGACGATCGAGGCGCCCGGGCGGGTCTTGATGATCTCGAAGGCGGGCCGGATGGTCGCCGCGGTCGAGTGGACGGAGCCCGACACCATGCCGTCCGCGAGCCCGGCCTCCACCATCAGGGTGCCGAAGTAGTTCACGTCCGCCACCACGTCGTACGCCAGCTCCACCGTCACGCCCTTGTGCGCCCGCAGCTGCGCGTAGCGCTCCGCGAAGCGCTTGCGCAGGTCCGAGGTGGCCGGGTCGACCAGCTCCGCGGCGCCGAGGTCCGCGCCGAGGTCCGCGGCCTTCTTGCGGATGGTGTCGGGGTCGCCGAGCAGCGTCAGGTCGCACACGTTGCGCCGCAGCAGCACGTCGGCCGCGCGCAGCACCCGCTCCTCCGTGCCCTCGGGCAGCACCACCCGGCGGCGCTGCGCGCGCGCCTGCTCCAGCAGGTCGTGCTCGAACATCATCGGCGTGACCCGTGTGCCGCGCTCCACCGACAGCCGTTCCACCAGGTCCGACGTGTCGACGTGCCGCTCGAACAGGCCGAGCGCCGTCTCCGCCTTGCGGGGCGTCGCCGCGTTCAGCTTGCCCTCCAGCGCGAACAGCTGCCGCGCCGTCGGGAAGGAGCTGTCGACGACGGAGACCACCGGCGTGCCCGGCGCGAGCCGCTCCGCGAGGCGCAGGATCGAATCGGCGGGGCGCTCGTTCAGCGTCAGGACGAGCCCCGCGATCGGCGGCGTGCCGGCGGAGTGCGCGGCCAGCGCGCCCACCACGATGTCCGCGCGGTCGCCCGGCGTGATCACCACGCAGCCCGGCGTCAGCGCCCCCAGCAGGTTCGGCAGCATCGCGCCGCCGAAGACGAACCCCAGCGCGTCGCGGGCGAGGCCCGCGTCGTCACCCAGCAGCACGGTGGCCCCCAGCGCGCGGATCACCTGGGCCACCGTCGGGGCGGCCAGGGCCGGGTGGTCGGGCAGCACGTAGCAGGGGACCGGCAGCTGGGCGGCCAGGCCGTCGGCGATCGCGTCGCGGTCCTCGGCCGTCACCCGGTTCACCACGACGGTCATCACGTCGCAGCCGAGCACCTCGTAGGCACGGAACGCGTTGCGCGCCTCCGCCCGCACCGACTCGGCGTGCTGGTCCTTGCCGCCCACCACGGTGATCACGGACGCGCCGAACTCGTTGGCCAGGCGCGCGTTCAGGGCCAGCTCGTCGGGCAGCTGCGTGGCCGCGAAGTCGGTGCCGAGCACGAGCACCACGTCGTACTCCCTGGCCACCCGGTGGAAGCCGTCGACCAGGCGGGACACCAGTTCGTCGGTGCCCAGCTCGGCCTGCAGGGCCGAGGCCTCCTCGTAGTCCAGGCCGTAGACGGTGTCCGGGTCCTGGGAGAGGCGGTAGCGCGAGCGCAGCAGGTCGAACATCCGGTCCGGCCGGTCGTGCACCAGCGGCCGGAACACCCCGACCCGGTCGACCTGCCTCGTCAGCAGCTCCATGACCCCGAGCTCGACCACCTGACGGCCGTCCCCGCGGTCGATCCCGGTCACGTACACGCCGCGCGTCACGCGTGCTCCCCTCATCCGTCCAGTCGTTGCGGTGCGCCGGCGGCGTCACCCTCGCGGTACGGGTCCCCCCGACCCGGCGCACCTCATCGTGCCGCCCGCGCCCGGACCCACGCCGGGTTCCCGCGAAAGGCCCTCCCCACGAGTGGTCCGGGCGTCCGTTTCGCGCGGGCACCTCCCCGCGCCCCCGCGCGCCGCCGCCACGCGCCCGGGCACGCCGTCCGGCGCGCCGGCCGGATGCCGGTGCCCGTGCCCTCGCGCCCCGGTCCCGTCGCCGGGGCCGGTGGGGGCCCTGTGCCCTCTTGACACTAACGCGGTCGCATGTGCACAGCGCTCCCGGAGTGGTCGAACGGGAGCGGGCGGGCGGG
>NZ_JAKGCV010000106.1 GCF_021556455.1 Streptomyces fuscigenes
GAGGGGCCGCGCACCGCGGCGCCGGGCCCGGCGGAGGCGGCGCGCGCGCTGCCGGTGCCGCTGCCCGATCCGGCCGACCCGGCGACGGTCGTCCTCACGCAGCAGACCACCCAGAGCCCGGACCGGATCGCCGCGGAGTCCTCGGGGAACGCGAGCCTGCGCACACCCGAGGCCGCCTTCTGGCTCTGCCGGGCCTACCTGGAGGCGGGCGACACCGGGCAGGCCGAGGCCTGGCTCGACCGGGCGAGGGAGCGCCTGCGGACGGCTTCGGACGGCTCGGGCGGCAGCGCGGAGAACGACTGGCGGCTGCCCTGGCACACGGGCGTCCTCTACCTCACCCGCGGCGAAGTCGCGAGGGCCGCCGACGAGTTCGCCGTCACCTACACCCTCATACCGGGCGAGTGGGCGCCCAAGCTGGCCCTCGGCTACTGCTCGGAGGCCGGGGGCGCCGCGGGCTCGCTGACCAAGGGGTACTACGAGGCCGTCTGGCGCCGCAACAAGAGCCAGGGCAGCGCCGCCCTCGGCCTCGCGCGCGTCCATCTGCGCGACGGAGAGCGGGAGGAGGCCGTGAAGGTCCTGGACGCGGTACCGGCCACCTCGCGCCACCACGACGTCGCCCGGATCGCCGCGGTGCGGGTGCTCGCCGGATGCCTCGACGGCCACCCGCCCACCGCCGGGCAACTGGTGCGGGCGCACGAGCGGCTCGAGCGCCTGGACCTGGAGGGGGAGGCGGCCGCACGGCTGGCCGCCGAGGTCCTCGGGACGGCATGGGCCTGCGTGCCCGCCGAGGGCTGGCAGGCGCCCCTGCACGAGCGCGAGTTCTTCGGGGCGGACGCGGCGGACCTGGACCGCAGGTACTTCGAGGCACTGCGCGCCCTGGCCGGCCAGGCGGCGGACGCCCGGGAGCTGGGGGCGCTGCTCGACCGGGCCCACGACGTCAGGCCGGAGAGCAGGTTCTGATGCGTGGGCCGCGTACGTACGGGAGCGCGGGACGCCCGGCACGCATCCGCGCCACCGGCCGCATGCGCACACGCGCCACAGGCCGCATCCGCGCCACCGGCCGCACCCGCACACGCGCCGCAGGCCGCGGGCCGGCGACCGCACCCGCACCACCCGCACCACCGGCAGCATGCACACGCACCACCGACCGCGCGCAGACGCACCACTGACCACCGGAGGTGAGGACGACGGCGACCGACGAGCGGGGCTCCGAAGGCATCAGGATCGGGCTCGACGTGCACCAGAACAAGTACCTGTCGGCGCGGCGGCGCGAACGGGAGATCCACGCCATCGTCACCGTCCGGGTCGAGGGCTCCGGCGGCGGCGGTTCGGGGGACAAGCTCGCGGAGGTGCTGGTCGTCGACTGCTCCAGCTCCATGTCCTCCCCCCAGGAGAAGTTCCGCGCCGCGAAGGACGCGGCCGTCGCCGCCCTGCACATGCTGCCCGACGGCACCCCGTTCGCCGTGGTCCGCGGCACCGACACGGCGAGCACGGCCCACCCGGAGGGCTACGGGCACGGGGGCGAGGCGGTCCCCGCGGCCCCGGTCGCCCCCGACACGGCCGACCGGATCGTGCCACGCATGGACGCCGGTCAGCGCGACGCGGCCGGACACGCGGTACGTGCCATGGACGCCGTCGGAGGCACCTCCATCGGGACGTGGCTCGACCTGTCCAGACGGCTGCTGGCGGCCAGGCCCACGCCCATCGGACACGTCCTGCTGCTGACCGACGGACAGAACCTGCACGACAGCGTGCTGCCGCTGTCCGGTGTCCTGGAGGCCTGCCAGGGCCGGTTCGTGTGCGACTGCTGGGGCATCGGCGACGACTGGGACGCCCGGGAACTCATGCGGGTCGCGAGCGCCCTGCACGGCAGGGCCGACTGCGTGGACGAAGTCGCCGACCTGGCCGCCGAGTACCGGGCCCTCATGGGCGACCTGCTCTCCAAGACCGTTCCGGAGATCGTGCTGCGCGTCGCGCCCTCGCCCGGCGCCTCCGTGCGCTTCGTCAAGCAGGTCTTCCCCACCGAACTGGAGCTGACCGGCACGCCGTCCGGAGCGGCGACCGAGTACCTGACGCGGGCCTGGGGCGACGAGAGCCGCCGCTACCACGTCTGCCTGAGCGCCGATCCCGAGGGTGCGCCGCAGGGCGAGGACCTGCAGCTCGCCGCCGTGTCGGTGCTCCTCCCGGACGGGGCCGCGGGAGTGGCGCTCCCACCGGCGCGCGCCTGCGAGGTGCACTGGACGGACGACCCCGCCCTGTCCGGCGCACCGGGCCCGGCCGTAGGGCACTTCGCGGACCACAAGCGGCTCGGCGAGGCCGCCGGAGCGGCCCTGGACGCCTTCCGGCGGGGGGACCGGGCCACGGCCACCGAGCGCCTGGGGGCCGCCGTCGCGGTGGCGCACCGGCTGCGCGCCGAGCGGACGCTCGACCGGCTGCGCCGCCTCGTGGAGATCGACGACGCGGCCCGGGGCCGTGTGCGGCTGCGGGACGGGTCGCACGTGGTCGACTTCCAGCGGCTGATCACCTCGACGGGCCACAGCACCTTCGGTCCCGGCACGTCCACGGCGGAGATCGAGGCCGCCCTCGACGCCGACACGGTCGCGACCCTCCCGTGCCCGGTCTGCGGCTGCCCGACGCCCGTGGGCGCCACGTACTGCAACGACAGCGGCCACGTGATCGCGAGGAACGCGTGAGCGGCACCGCGCGCGAACTCGCGCGCAGGCTCTGGCTGCTGCTCGCGCTCACGACCGCCGCCACCTGCGCCCTCTTCGGCTCGTACCAGGGACTGCTCTGCACGGCCGTGCCGCTGCGGGACACCAGTGCGCCCGCCGTGCTCGCCCTCGACACGGCCCGGCAGGCGCTGGACCAGGCCCGGGCGGAGGACGAGGACCCGGCCGCCGGCGCCGACTTCCAGAGCCATCTCACCGTCGTCAGCACGAGCCTCGCGGCGGTGTCCGCAGAGGACGTCACCGGGCTGTCCGGCCGGCAGACCCTGCAGACCGTCACCGGACTGCTGACCTCCTACGGCAACTTCGTCCAGCTCGCGCACCAGGAGCCGCCCGGGCCGCTGCGCACCGGCTACCTGCACTTCGCCCAGCAGGTGCTGGACGGGGACGAGGGCATCACGCAACTGCTGGCCGGCCTTCAGCACCGGCAGCGCGCCGTGGTGGGCCGGCAGACCTCGGTGGGCCCCGCCCTGTGGACGGGCTGGGCCCTGACCCTCGTGTTCGGCGCGGCCCTGATCGTGGCGCTCGTGGAGACCCAGGTCTACCTCCGCCTGCGCTTCAGGCGCCGCTGGAACCGGCCCCTGCTCGCCGCCTGCGCGCTGCTGGCGGGCGGAGTCGCCGTGCTCGCGGTGTTCGCGTCGTGGACGGCGTCCGCCTACGGCGACGTCCGCGGCGCGCTCGCGGTCGGCACCGGGGACGCCGGGAGGATCCAGGCCGCGGGCAAGGACGTGGCCCGGTTCCTCGCGGGCAGCGGCTTCCGGGCCGGTCTCGCCTGGTGGGTCCTCGTGGTGGGCGCCGTGCTCCTCGGCCTCGTGGCCGCCGGACTGTGGCCCCGCGTCAACGACTACCGCTTCAGGAGGACGCGATGAGGCGCCCCTCGGCCCGTACCGCCGGAATCGCCGGGATGTGCCTGACCCTGGTCGCGGCCTTCCTCGCCTTCGCCCTCGACCCCAACCGCTCGCCCGGCTCGGTGAGCGTGCTCGTCAACTGGACGGGCGCGGACCTCGCCGCGTTCCGCGACGACGTGGTCACGCCGTTCGAGGAGGAGACCGGGATCCGCGTGGACCTCCAGGGGAGTTCCGCCGAGAGCCAGATACTGGCCGCCGACAGCGGGACCGGCAGCCCGCCCGACGTGGCGATCGTGCCGGGCCCCGGCGAACTCGCGGGCTACGCGGCGCAGCGCCGCCTCGTCCCGCTGGACGGCATCGTCGACATGAGCGACTACCCCGGTGTGTGGAACATCCGGGCGGGCGGGCCGGGTGCCGGGCACAGCTACTGGGTCCCGGTCAAGGCGGACGTCAAGTCGCTGGTCTGGCACGCCCCGATGAGTCCCGATCAGGTGAGGGAGGCCGCGGCACGGCCGGCCGCCTGGTGCCTCGGCATGGCGGCCGCCGCGACCTCCGGCTGGCCCGGCACCGACTGGGTCGAGGACATCCTCCTCCAGGGCGACGACGGCCCCGCGCTGTACGACGAGCTCGCCGCCGGCAAGGGGCGCGGCTGGGACACCCCGGAGGTCAGGAAGGCGTTCGCGACCTGGAGGACGATGGTCGGTGCCGGGGACCCCGCCCGTGCCGAGGCCGCGCTGACGACGGGCTTCGCCGAGGCGGCGGGCACGCCGGGCAAGGCGGCCGGCTGCTCCCTGGAGCACCTGCCCGCGTTCGCCCGTCTCGACCCGGGCTGGCAGGGCCGTTCGCCCACGTACGAGCCCTCGGCGGACGTGATCCCCGGTGCGCGTCCCTCGGACGCGCGCTGGGAGGTGAGCGGCGACCTCGCGGCCCTGTTCCGCAGCACGCCCCTGTCCGACCGGTTCATGCGCTACATGACGAGCGAGAAGGCGCAGCGGACCTGGCTGGCCGAGCACCGGGCGGGGCTGTCGGCCGACACGGCGGTGCCACCGTCCGCGTACAAGGGCGACCCGGTGGCGCAGCGCCTCGCGAAGCTCCTGCACGAGCCGGGGGCGCGGTACTGCTGGGACGCCTCGGACGCGCTGCCCCCGCTCGTGCGGGACGCCTTCACGGACGCGGTGCTGCGCTTCCTCGCGGACCCCGGGAGCCTGCGGACCGAGCTGCGGAAGGTGCAGCAGGCGAGCGACCTGGTGCACCGGCAGGTCGAGGAGGGCGGCCGCACGGTCGCGTTCCTCCCGCACGCCTGCTCGGGCTGAGGGCCGCCGACGGGCGGCGGCAGGCCGCCGCGCCCCTCCCGCGGATCCGGCGACCGGCGTCCCGGCGGAGTCGGCGGTGCGCCATCCGGGGCGCCGGGACGCGAGGCCCGGGGGCGTCAGGGTGCGTCAGGACGTGACGTCCGGCGGGGTCAGGGCGCGACGCCCGCCTCGAAGACCTCGGTCGTCCAGGCGTGGGCCTGCTCGCTGAGCGTGATGCCGAGCCCCGGCCTGCCGGGCACCAGCATCCGGCCGTCCTCGATGCTCAGCCGCTCCTCGAACAGCGGCTCAAGCCAGTCGAAGTGCTCGACCCAGGGCTCGGCCGGGTACGCGGCGGCGAGGTGCAGGTGGATCTCCATCGCGAAGTGCGGTGCGAGCTGCAGATGGTCGAGGTCGGCCAGGGCGGCGAGCTGCAGGAACGGCGTGATCCCGCCGATGCGGGGCGCGTCCGGCTGGAGGACGTCGGCAGCGCCCAGGCGCATCAGCTCACGGTGCTCCGCCACGCTCGCCAGCATCTCGCCCGTCGCCACCGGGGTGTCCAGCGCGGCGGCCAGTTCGGCGTGCCCGGCCGCGTCGTACGCGTCGAGCGGCTCCTCGATCCACACCAGGCCGAACTCCTCCAGAGCGCGGCCCATGCGCCGCGCCGTGGGCCGGTCCCACTGCTGGTTCGCGTCGACCATCAGCGGCACGCCGTCGCCGAGCCGCTCGCGCACGGCGGTCAGGCGGCGCAGGTCCTCGCGCGGGTCGGGATGGCCGACCTTGATCTTCACGCCGCCGATGCCGCGCGCGACGGCGGCGGACGCGTTCTCGACCAGTTCGCCGACGGGCGCGTGCAGGAAGCCGCCCGACGTGTTGTAGCAGCGCACGCTGTCGCGGTGGGCGCCGAGGAGTTTCGCCAGCGGCAGGCCGGCCCGCCGCGCCTTCAGGTCCCACAGGGCGATGTCGTAGGCGGCGACGGCCTGGGTGGCGAGGCCGCTGCGGCCGACGGACGCCCCGGCCCACACCAGCTTCGTCCAGATTCTGCCGATGTCGCTCGGGTCCTCGCCGAGCAGCGCGGGGGCCAGCTCGCGGGCGTGGGCGAACTGCCCCGGTCCCCCCGCCCTCTTGGAGTACGTCAAGCCGATGCCGCGGTGGCCCTCCGCGGTGGCGATGTCGGCGAACAGGAGCGCCACTTCGGTCATGGGCCGCTGGCGGCCGGTCAGCACCTTGGCGTCGCTGACGGGCACGGGGAGCGGGAGGCGGACGGCGGAGAGACGGATCCAGGTGATCGTGTCGGACTTGGTCATGCACCTGGCATCCCCGGGACGCGGCCGCCCCATGCGCCCGTTAGAGTCGCTATCGTCGGTCGGGAAGCCACAGGTCACAGCTATCGCGTGGGGGCACAGTGCGGCTGAGGGTGGAGTACACGACGGAGCCCTTCGATCTCGAAGAGGCGCCGGAGCACGCGGTCGTGGCCCGCGAGGTCGTGGCGGCGGCGCGGCTGGACGCCTTCGACGTCGGCCCGTTCGGCAACACGGCGGAGGGCCCGGCGGACGAGGTGCTCGACGCGGTCGCGGGCCTGCTGCGCGCGTCCCTCGGCGCGGGCGCCACCCGGATATCGGTGCAGGTCAACGTCCTCGCGGAGGGCGGCAGGTGACCGAGCAGCCCGACCACCCGCTGGTCGCCGCCGTACGGCCGCTGGTCGACGCGATGGGCGGCCAGGTCCTCAGCCCCGCGGACGCGGGCCCCGACGACGTCGTGCTGTCCTGGGAGCAGGCCCCCGTACTGGCCGTGCGCCTGCCGCAGCTGGCGGACTCGCTGGACCACATCCTCGCGGCCCTGGAACGCACCCACGGCAAGCCGCTCGCCGAACTGGACCGGCGCGCCAAGCAGTCCGTGGTGCGCGGGCTGGAGGCGCGCGGCGCCTTCTCGGTCCGGCACGGGGTCGAGACGGTGGCCGGGGCGCTGGGCGTCAGCCGCTTCACCGTCTACAACTACCTCAACCGCGACAAGACCTCCTGAGACCCGGGGCGGTGGCACGAGGCGCCGGGGAGGCTCGCGCGGGAGGCGGGGCCGCGCCGGGAGCGGAACCACGCCGGGCCATTTTTCAACAAACTGTTGACGGAGCCTCCGTCGAGGGCGTTAGCTGAGCGCAGCCGGTCCAGTACTGCCAGGAGGCCTCGGTGACGTCCCCCCTCGCTCGGTTCAACAACGCGCCGCACCCCGCGGTGCTCGCCGCGCTGCGGGAGGTGTGCTCCGCGTCGGTCTGGTGCGAACGGCTGGCCGACGGACGTCCGTACGGCACTGCCGAGGAAGTGCTCGCCGCCAGCGACGCCGCCACCGGGGCACTGACCGGTGCCGGGCTCGACGAGGCCCTCGCCTCCCACGCCCCGATCGGGCGGCCGGCCCCGGGCGACCCGGTCTCCTCGCACGAACAGCGCGGCATGGCCGACGCGCCCGAGGCGCTGCGCGCGGAGATCGCGGAGCTGAACCTCGCCCACGAGGAACGGTTCGGCCACGTCTTCCTCATCTGCGCGACCGGCGCGAGCGCACAGTACATGCGGGACGAACTCGTCCGGCGCCACGCACTCACGCCGGAGCAGGAACGGGCTCAGACCCGCACCGAACTCGGCAGGATCAACCGGCTCCGGCTCACCCGCCTGCTGGCGCGGGCCTCGGCGTCCGTGTCCACGCACGTCCTGGACACCAGCTCGGGACGTCCCGCCCCGGGGGTGCCGGTGGTCCTGTCGGCCCGGGGCGCCGGCGGCACCGCCTGGGCCGAGCTCGGCGCGTCGGCGACCGACGCGGACGGCCGGTGCAAGGACCTCCCGGCCCTGCCGGCGGACGCACGGCAGGCGCGGCTCGTCTTCGGCACCGGGGAGTACCTCGCGCCGGCGGCGGACCGCACGCGGCCCGACGCGGGTCCCGCGGGCGGGGCCGGCATCACCGGCACGTCAGGCATGAGCAACATCACCGGCACCGACACCGTCACCGCCACCCCCGCCGGCACGGCGGCCACCACCACCTCAGCCGAGGCACAGCAGGACGCCCCCGCGCTTCGGGACAGCGGCGCGTTCTTCCCCGAGATCACGGTCTCCTTCGCCGTGGCGCCGGGGGAGCACTTCCACGTGCCGCTGCTGCTCAACCCGTTCGGCTACTCCGTATACCGAGGGAGCTAGCAGATGCAGCAGACGCCCACCACCGTTCTCGGGCAGAACCAGTACGGCAAGGCGGAGTGCCGGGTCGTCACCGTCGTGCGCGACGGAACCACCCACCACCTCAAGGACCTCAACGTCTCCGTCTCCCTGTCCGGCGACATGGACGAGGTGCACTACTCCGGCTCGAACGCCAACGTCCTGCCGACGGACACCACCAAGAACACCGTGTACGCCTTCGCGAAGGAGCACGGCATCGCGTCGGCCGAGCAGTTCGCCACGGTCCTCGCCCGGCACTTCGTGGCGGGCCAGGAGCAGATCCACCGGGCGCGGATCCGCGTCGAGGAGTACGCCTGGGAGCGGGTGGCCGCCACCGGCCACTCCTTCGTGCGCAGCGGCCGCGAGACCCGGGTCGCCCAGGTCTCCTTCGACGGGGCGCGCACGGAGGTCGTCACCGGCCTCAAGGACCTGACCGTGCTGAACTCGACCAACTCCGAGTTCTGGGGCTACGCCAGGGACACCTACACGACGCTGCCCGAGACGCACGACCGCATCCTCGCCACCGACGTCTCCGCCCGCTGGCGCCACGGTTGGGACGGCGCCGGCGGCGCGCCCGCTCCGGACTGGGACGCCTCCTACGCACGGGCGAGGGACCACATCGTCCAGGCGTTCGCCGAGACGTACTCGCTCTCGCTCCAGCAGACCATGTACCGCATGGGCAGCCGCGTCATCGAACAGGACCCCGGCATAGAGGAGATCCGCTTCTCGCTGCCCAACAAGCACCATTTCCTCGTGGACATGGAGCCGTTCGGCCTCAAGAACGAGACCGGGGCGCCCGGTGGGACGGTCTACCACGCGGCGGACCGCCCCTACGGGCTCATCGAGGCCACCGTCCTGCGCTCCGGCGCCGAGGCGCTGATACCGGCGGACCTGACGACGCTCTGAGCGGCCGTCCCGGACCCAGCCGTCCCACCCCCGTGCGCCCGCCACCCGGCGGTCCGCGGCGGACGCGGACACAGCACGGCCCTCGACGCGCGCGCCGGCGTCGTCCCGGCCCCACCGGCCGGGACCAGGAGGGAGAGCGGGGGCATCTGCGCACCCCTGACGCGCCACGGCCCGCGGCTCACCGGCGGCCGGCGCACCCGCGGACCCGGTCGTCACCCCGCTCGGCCCCCGGATCCGTACGCCGAGGGCCCCCGCGGGCCCACGACAGGAAGAGGAAACCGCCATGGCGGCTTCGCGCATCGTCATCGAGAACTGCGCCGTCGCGACCGTCGACGCCGAGGACACCGAGTACGCCTCGGGCCACGTCGTCGTCGCGGGCGACCGTGTCGAGTCCGTCGGCCCCGGCCCCGCGCCGGAGGGCCTCGCGGGCGTCGTGCGGCGGGTCGACGGCACCGGCCACCTGCTCACACCGGGCCTCGTCAACACCCACCACCACTTCTACCAGTGGATCACCCGGGGGCTCGCCACCGACCACAACCTCTTCGACTGGCTGGTCGCGCTCTACCCGATCTGGGCCCGCATCGACGAGCCGATGGTGCGGGCCGCCGCACAGGGCTCCCTCGCGATGATGGCGAGGGGCGGCGTCACCACCGCCACCGACCACCACTACGTCCACCCCAAGGGCGCGGGCGACCTGTCCGGCGCGATCGTGGACGCCGCCACCGGGACGGGCGTGCGGCTCACGCTGGCGCGCGGCTCGATGGACCGGGGAGCCTCGGCCGGGGGCCTGCCCCCGGACTTCGCCGTCGAGTCGCTGGACGAGGCCCTCGCGGCGACCGGCGAGACCGTCGACCGCTACCACGACGCGTCCTCCGACGCCATGACCCAGGTCGCCGTCGCACCCTGCTCGCCGTTCTCGATCTCCACGGAACTGCTCCGCGAGGGAGCCGAGTTGGCGCGCAGCAAAGGGGTGCGGCTGCACACGCACGGCAGCGAGACCGTCCAGGAGGAGCAGTTCTGCAAGGAGCTGTTCGGGATGGGCCCCACGGAGTACTTCGAGTCGACGGGCTGGCTCGGCCCCGACGTGTGGATGGCCCACTGCGTGCACATGGACGACGGCGACATCGCGGCCTTCGCCCGCACCGGCACCGGGGTCGCGCACTGCCCCTCGTCCAACGCGCGGCTGGGCGCCGGCATCGCCCGGGTGCCCGACATGCTCGCCGCCGGGGTACCCGTCGGGCTCGGGGTGGACGGGACCGCGTCCAACGAGTCCGGCGAGCTCCACACCGAACTGCGCAACGCCGTCCTGGTCAACCGCTTGGGCGCGCACCGCGAGGCGGCACTCTCGGCCCGTCAGGCACTGCGCCTGGGCACGTACGGCGGCGCCCGCGTCCTCGGGCGGGCGGCGGACATCGGCTCGATCGAGCCGGGCAAGCTCGCCGACCTCGTCCTGTGGCGGATGGACACGCTGGCCCACTCGTCCATCGCCGACCCCGTCGCCGCCCTGGTGCTCGGTGCCCCCGCCCCGGTGACGCTCTCGCTCGTCGGGGGCCGGGCGGTGGTGGAGGACGGGCGCCTGACCCTCGTCGACGAGGACGCCGTGGCCCGCGCGGCCGCGGCGGAGGCCAGGCGCCTCGCGCGCATCAGCGACGGGGCCTGACACCGCGTAGGGTCGGCCGGTCCCGGCGCGCGCTGCCGAAACGGCGGTGCCCCGCGCGCGCCGCCGGGGCCACGCCGGATCCGCATGCTCCGGCCGAGGGGGACGGCCCTCGGCCGGTGGCCGAAGGCCCCCGAGCGGGGGGCCCGCGGCCGGCCGGGCCGGGAGAGCACCGCGAAGCCTCGCGGCCTCCCGGCCCGGCGACACCCCCGCGCGCCGCACGGCACCGCCCGGTCACCGCCGCCCGGCCCCCCGGCGATCATGCCCGTACGCCCCTTGTCAGGTCACGGCCACGGTGATTACCGTGAACGCCGCACAGGACTTGCTGCACGGACACCACGGCCGGTGCCGGCGACGGGCAGGTGTGACCACGCTTCAGGCGCCCGCGGCCGCCGCCCCTTCGAGGAGGGAAGACCCACCGCGGCGCCCCACGGGCGGCAGCGCTCCCTCCCGGGCCCGCCGCTCCCGCACGCGCGCACCCCCACTCACGCCGCACTTCGACGGTCTCCCGTGCCCGCCGTGCCGGGCAGGTCACGACGCTGCTGAAGGAGTTCCGTGGTGAAACGGCTGTGGCTTGGCCTCCTCGCGATCGTGCTGGCGCTCGGCACGCTGACCGCCGCACCCGCCGCGGCGGACGCCGCGAGACTGGAGGCGGCGCCCGCGGGCGCCGCCGCCGACGACGCGACGGTCGTCCCGGTCCAGGTGACCGGCGACCCCGCGAACCGCTGGAACCTCGTGGTGCTCGGCGACGGCTACACCGCCGCCGAGATGCCGAAGTTCCTCGACCAGGTCGACGCGCAACTGAACGTGCTGTGGGGCCTGGAGCCGTACAAGAGCTACCGCGACTACATCAACGTCTACGCCGTCGAGACGCCCTCCCAGGAGTCCGGGATCAGCTGCGACCCGCAACTGACCTCGCCGAAGCGCACGACACCGCTGAGCATGAAGCTCTGGAGCGGCTGCTCGGCCACCGGAATCCAGCGGCTGCTCGTCATGGACGACACCGCCGCGAAGAAGTACGCGGCCCTCGCCCCGGCGGCCGACCAGATCCTGGCCCTGGCGAACAGCGACACCTACGGCGGCGCCGGCGGCTCGTACGCCACCGCGACCGGCGGCAACGCCATGTCCGCGCTCATCGCACCGCACGAACTCGGCCACTCCTTCGGGGGGCTCCAGGACGAGTACGACTACTACACGCGCGGCGTGACCAGCGGAACCTACACAGGGCCCGAGCCCGCCTCCGTCCACCACACGCTCCTGACGGAGCAGCAGATGCGCGACCAGCAGGCCAAGTGGTGGCGCTGGCTGGGGGAGCGCAGCGAATCCGGCGGCACCATCGGCCGGTTCGAGGGCGGCATGTACTACACCGAGGGCGTCTGGCGGCCGAGCCTGCACTCGATGATGAAGACCCTCGGCTACTACATGGACCAGGTCAGCCGGGAGCAGATGACCGCGGCCCTGTCGGGGTCCGTGAACCTCATCGAGGACTCGACGCCGACGGACGCACCGCTCGCGCTCACGGACGAGGTGTGGATCGACACCGTGCACCCCGTGTACGAGGACCTCGACGCGACCTGGAGCGTCAACGGCAGGGCCGTGCGCACCGGCGGCGGCACCCGCTCCGTCAGCCTGCGCGAACTCCACGCGAAGCCGGGCGACACGATCGGCGTGAAGGTCGTCGACGACACCCCGTTCGTCCGCGACCCCGCCCTGCGCGACAGCAGCCGGATGACGGCGACCCGCAGCTGGACCGTGGGCGCGACGGCCGCAACCGCCGCGGGGGACACCGCCCCGGCCATCACGCTGGCCACCCCGGCGGACCACCCGGTGGGGGCCGACCAGGTGCTGTGGGTCGATCCGAGCCACCCGCGCGACCACGCGCTCGACGTCACCTGGCGCGTGGACGGACGGGTCGTGGGGCACGCGGAGAGCCTCCACCTCGCCTCCCTCCGGCTCGGCCGGGGCACCCACCGCGCCGAGGCCGACGTGAGCGACCCCCGCGCGGGCAGGGCACCGGTGGCGAAGCAGCAGTGGACCGTCGACGCGACGCCGGCGGTCAGCGACTACACCGTCTCGGACCCGGTCAAGGTCTCCCGGAACGCCGACGGCACCGCCCACTACACCGTCAAGGGCTCCTTCAGCCTCGCGCTGGCCGCGCACGACGACCAGCAGGGCGCGCTGTTCTCCGAGTTCCGCGTCGACGGCGACGGATGGTTCCACTACTTCGGCTGGCCGACGGACAGTTCGAAGCCGTTCCTGTTCACGCCCACCGGTACGAACGTCGACGACCTGATCTACGGGAACCTCGGCACGGGCGGCCTGTCCACGTCCCCGTTCGCGCAGCGGACGCCCGGATACGGCACGCACCGGATCGAGTACCGGTCCGTCGACGCCGCGGGCAACGTCGCGCCGGCCAAGGCGTTCACAGTCACCGTCCTGCCCGAGAACCCGCCCGCTCCGGGCGCGGTCCCCGTCACGTCGACGGCGGTGACCCGGTGCGTCAAGGACAACACCCGGATCACGGTGTCGGCCCGCAACGCCTCGTCGCACACCGCCACCCTCACCCTCGACGCGCACGGCACCGCCCGTACGTTCAGGAATGTCCGGCCCGGTGCGGCGGTAACGGCCGTGGTCACGACCGGTGAGCCGACCACGGAGACGGGCAGCGCGACGGTGACCGCCCACGCGGACGTCGCCGGCCACCACGGGCACCACTCGCTCGACGCCACCTACCAGGTCCCCTACAACCGCTACGCCTGCTGACGGCCCGAGTCGCGGACCCGGACCGCACGGCGGCGCCCCGCCCGAGCGCAGGGGGCGCCGCCGTGCGCCGTCCGGGGCGGGGCCGCCGGTGCCGTGCCCGCTCCGTTCCCGGGAACCCGCCGCGCGGTACGGCCGAGCGCCGCCCGCCGGGGAGCGCGCCGCGTCACCGCTCGATGCGGTAACTGTCCCCGTACACCTTCCACTTGAGAGGCGGCCGCAAGTCCAGGTTGCCCTCGTTCAGGAACACCCGCTGCTCGGTGTCGACCCGGCTGGTGTCGTGGTGGTCCGGCTCCTGACGCATGGCCCACACCCGCGCTTCGAGGAACGCCGCGAGGTACGCCTTCTCCCCGCCGCCCTCGGCCGGGGTCCGCGCCGCGCGCAGGGCGCGCCGCCTGATGGAGCCGAAGCTCGTGGGCGCGTGGCCGTTGCCGTGCATGACGACGGCGTCGTAGTAGAAGAACTGCCCGAGCGCCCCGAGACCGTCCTTCTTGGCGCGGTCCACCGCCGGGTCGAAGTACTGCGTGTCACGTTCCGTGTCCTGCGCCGCGCGCATGCGCGGGTCCTTCGCGGCGGTCACCCAGGCCGCCACGAAGCCCTCGCCGAGGCCGTCGTGGGAGGCGCTGCCCGCCGCGGCGAGCCGGCGAAGCGCGGGCAGGTAGCGGGCGAGCGCGCTGCCGGGCCGGGCCCCGTCGTACGCCTCCACCACGTGCAGCAGGTCTCCGCAGCCGGTGCAGAAGCCGATCAGGCCGGCCGTGTAGCCGCGCCCGTCGCCGATGTCCTCGATGTAGCCGTACTGGGCCCGCCAGTCGAGCGTCGAGTTCTCGGCGCTCGACACGAGCCGCATCGCGACGTCCTTCTCGGCGGGTGCGTCCAGGCCCGCCGCCGCGACCGCCCGCGCTGCGCCGGGTCCCTGTCCCACGGCGCCGGCGGAGCACGCCGCCGCGCAGGTCAGGGCCAGGGCGGCCAGGAGCGGGAGCGCGCGGCGCATGCGATGGGTCACGTGCGGGGTCCTTCTCTCGGTGGCCGTCCGCCATCTGCCGACGTGGTGTGGCATGACCCACAACATCGGAAGATTACGCGGCGGACGGTGCCGTCCGGCGTGATCGCGACTTTCCGCCCCGGCCGCCCCGCGGCCTGGTAATGCGGCGCCGGCCCCGGCGGGCCCTCGCGGCCGCCGCCTGCCGGGCCCCTCCGGGCGGCCTCCAGGGGCCGCC
>NZ_JAKGCV010000107.1 GCF_021556455.1 Streptomyces fuscigenes
CCCCGCTGCCCGCGGCACGCCCGCCGGGCAGCGCGAAGGGGCGCCCCCCGGTCTCCCGGGAGGCGCCCCTGCCGCTGTCCCCTCCGGCGCGCGAACGCGCCGGCCCCCCGCGCCCCTACCAGGCGGCCCGGGCCGGCTTCTCGCCCGGCAGCAGCACCCACAGCGCGAGGTAGATCAGGAACTGCGGCCCCGGCAGCAGGCACGAGACCAGGAAGATCACGCGCATCGTCGTCGCGGACGTGCCGAAGCGCCGTGCCAGCGCTGCGCACACTCCGCCGATCATCCGTCCGTCGCGGGGGCGGACCAGTGCACCGGCCATGGTGGGCTCCTTCACGAGAGCGTCCGGGGAGCCGAGCCTTCGATTTGTGCGGCTCCCGATGAGTCCCATGCTGCCCGGGTACCCCGTTTCGCCGCGTCGCCCTACGGAGCGAGCCCGACCCTGGGAATCGTCGGGGTGACCCCTTCGGGGCCGTCACCCTCAGGGACTGCGTCGGGGTCGTACACGTCGGCCCTCGGATCGACGACGCCGTACGCATATCCGTTGACGCGCCCGGTACGACCGCCCCGCGGGCCGCCCCGCCCGCCGGATGCCGCGCCGCTGCCGTCCCGAGGGCCGTGAGCCCCCTCCGGGCCCCCGGGCGCGGCCGCCGCCGCCCGCGCCGCGGCGGAGGCGCGCAGGCCGCGGCGCAGCCGCGCCCGGCCGTACGGCACCACCACGACGTGCGCGGCGGCCACGCCCAGCGTGTGGAGGATCAGCGAGTCGACGTCCGGCACCCGGCCGGGCACGCCGGTCTGGAGCAGCTCGATGGCCAGCGAGATGAGCACGGCCGCCCCGGTCGTGCGGCTCAGCGAGGCCCACACGGACACCCAGAGTCTGCCGCTGACGACGGGCAGGAGCACCCCGAGCGGCGCGAGCAGCGCCAGGCCCTCGGCGAGGCTCCGCACGCCGTGGGCCGTGCCCACCGCGAAGTCGGCCCTGATGCCGGCGAACGGCCGCAGATTGACGGCGGTCACCCAGGGGGCGTCGACAGGTCTCAGCGTCAGCCACCCCACGATCAGCAGATGCATGAGGAGGAGGAGGGCTCCCGCCGTTCTCAGGCGGATGGCGGCACTGCCGCCCGTACCGTGACGCACGATCCCCTAGACGCCCGGGCGTGCGCGCCCGGTTCCCCGTGAGAGCAGCGTCACTCGCCCGGCCCTGCGATCCCCGGCGCGCCGCGGCGGCCGGGGCGCGGCGGCGTGCGCCCTGGGTGCGCGCGTCATGACGGGCTCGGGCCCGCGCTCGACGGCTCGGCGGTGGGCACGGGGGCGTCCGGATCCGCCTTGACGCGGCGGTCGCAGCCGTAGGCATGGGGCCGGTACGCGCCGGGCCCGCCCAGGACGACGCGGCCGCTGCCGTCCCGCAGGACCGAGCCGCCGCCCGCGTCGTTCTCGACGAGCGTGCACACGATCTGCGCGAGCGCGGTCCCCGGCAGGTCCTCGGGCTGGGTGGACAGCCGCAGCGTGCCGGCCGGGTCGTCCGGCCGGGCCCCGGTGACGAGCAGCGGGGAGCGCACGTACGTGGTGAAGCCGGCCTCGTGCTCCTGCGACGACGGGTCCGCCTGCAACTCGTCGAGCAGGGCCTGCGCGAAGGGGACGCGCGCGACGCCGGGCCGTTCGGCCAGCGGCACCGCCCGCTGCACGGCGGCCAGCTCCGAGGCGCACACCAGATAGATCCGCACCGGCACGCTCTCCGGCGCGGACCGGGTGATCACGTCCTTGCCCTGGACCTCGCAGGGCATCCTGGAGGGGGCCGCTCCCGCGTCGACGGGCACGGACGTCGTCCGCACGCCGCACGCCGACAGCAGCACCGCACCGAGCGCGGCCACCGCGGCGAGCCCGGCCCGCCGTCCCGTGCCGCGCATGTGCCGTCTTCCGCCTTCCCCGTCGCGCTCCCCGGCCCGTCCCGCTCCGGTGTCCCGTACGCCGTTCACCGGGCCCCGCCCTCGTCCGCGCCGGGGCCGCGCCCCGTCCCGCCGGCCGCGTCGCCCGCGCCGTCACCGCCGCCGGGGCCCGCGTCCTCGCCGTCGTCGGGCCCCGGGCCGCCGCGCGGCAGCCGCAGGACGAACATGGCGCCGTCGCCGTCCGGCACGTTCGACGCGGTGATGGTGCCCTGGTGAATGTGCGCGTTCTCCATGGCGATGGACAGGCCGAGCCCGCTGCCGTCGGAGCGCGGCCGGGACGCGGACGCCTTGTAGAACCGGTCGAAGACGTGCGGCAGGACGTCCTCGGGGATGCCGGGCCCGTGGTCGCGCACGGCGATGACGAGTTCCTCTCGGCCGGAGGCCGCCGTCTCGGTGCGCACCGAGACCCGTACGCCGGCGCCGCCGTGCTTGAGCGCGTTGCCGATGAGGTTCGCGAGGATCACGTCGAGCCGGCGCGGGTCGAGGCGCGCGATGATGCCGCGTTCCGCGTCGAGTTCCACCGCGTCCAGCCAGGCCCGCGCGTCGAGGCACGCGGTGACCTGGTCGGCGACGTCCACCGAGTCGAGTACGAGCCGGGCGGTGCCCGCGTCGAAGCGGGTCACCTCCATCAGGTTCTCGACCAGGTCGCCGAGGCGGCGGGTCTCGCTGACGACGAGCGTCACCGCCGGGGCGATCATCGGGTCGAGGTTGTCGACCTCTTCCTCCAGCACCTCGGTCACGGCGGTCAGCGCGGTGAGCGGCGTGCGCAGTTCGTGCGACATGTCGGCGACGAAGCGGCGGCTCGACTCCTCCCGCGCGCTCATGTCCTCGACCTTCTTCTGGAGGGAGGCCGCCGCGGCGTTGAACGTGCGGGAGAGGTCCGCGAGTTCGTCGGTGCCCGTGACGCGCAGCCGCGTCTCGAACTTGCCCTCTCCGAGCTGGCGCGCCGCCTCCCCGAGGCGCTGCACCGGCTTGAGGACCGTACGGGCCGCGGCCTGCGCTATCAGGGCGGCCCCGACCAGGGCCAGGGCGGCGGCGATGCCGAGCGACCAGGCGAGCGAGTCGAGGTCGGCGCTCTCCTGGGCGAGCGACTTGAACATGTAGCCGGTCAGGCCGCCGCCGTCGACGTGCGCGCCGCCGATCAGGTAGGGCGTGCCGCCGTGGTCCACCCGCTGCCAGAACAGGTGGTACGCGTACTTGTTCGCGGACGTGACCTTCTGCTTCTCCCCCACCGCGGCGCGCAGCGAGTCCGGCACCTCGGCCAGCGTGAACGTGTCCGCGTCGGACGCCCCGCTGATCGCCCTGCCGTCCGTGCCGGTGGCTATGAGGAGCACGTCGTAGGAGTTGCCGTCCCCGGCCATCTGCCGGGCGGTGGTGCGCAGGTCGCCGGCGCTCGGCCGCGCCGGGAGGTCCGCCGCGCGGTTCTGCATCTGCTGGCGGAAGTCGTTGAGCGTCGCGTCCTGCGTGCGGGTGAGCACCGCCTCGCGGTTGATCCAGTACGCGATGCCGGAGGCGGAGACCGCCGCGGTCAGCGCGACCGCGCCGAAGACCAGCGCGAGGCGCAGCCGCAGGCTGCCCCAGCGCAGGCCGAGGTGGCCGGGGCCGCGCCCGGGGCGGCGGGCACGGCCGGACCGGGGCGTGGCGGGCGGTCGCACCGCCTGCTGTGCGCCCTCGCGGGCGTCGTCGTCGTTCACCTGCGCGGTTCCCGGGTCACGCAGGAGCGTCCAGCCGGTATCCCACACCGCGCACGGTGCGGATCAGGGTGGGCGAGCCCGGCACGTCCTCGACCTTGGCGCGCAGCCGCTGCACGCACGCGTCGACCAGGCGCGAGTCGCCGAGGTAGTCGTGCTCCCACACGAGCCGCAGCAGTTGCTGCCGGGACAGCGCCTGTCCGGGGCGGCGGCTCAGTTCGAGCAGGAGCCGCAGCTCGGTCGGCGTGAGCTGGAGGTCCTCGCCGTTCTTGGTGACGGTCATGGCCGACCGGTCGATGACCAGGCTGCCGAACGTCGCGGAGTCGGTGGACTCCCGCTCGCCCCGGCGCAGCACGGCGCGGATGCGGGCGTCGAGGACCCGGCCCTGCACGGGCTTGACGACGTAGTCGTCGGCGCCGGACTCCAGGCCCACCACCACGTCGATGTCGTCGCTGCGTGCCGTCAGCAGGATGATCGGCAGTTGATCGGTGCGGCGGATGCGGCGGCACACCTCGAACCCGTCGATGCCGGGCAGCATCACGTCGAGCACGATCAGATCGGGCCGCTGCTCCTTGAGCAGTTTCAGGCCGTCCTCTCCCGTCGCCGCGGTGGCCACCCGGTGGCCCTGGCGTGACAGCGAGAGTTCGAGAGCCGTGCGGATGGCGTCGTCGTCCTCGATCAGCAACAGGAAAGGCACGTGGGCCATTCTGAACCATGCGGCGGCCGGAGTTCGACCGTCCGGCCGCTCCACCTCCCCCGCCGCCCGCATCTCGGCCGGTTCGACACGGTTCCGCCACGTCCCGCGCCAGAGCGGCGGGGCGCCGGGGCCGTCCGCGGGGCCGAGGGCGGGGCGCCGGGCGCGGGGAAGCCGCCGGGGCCCGGTCCCTCTCCGGCCGACTCCGGCCGACACGGCCCCGTCCGCCTCCCCCGCCCCCCGTGCCCCCCCCTGTGACAGCTCTGTGACAGTCGGGGGACAGCGCGATGAAGTGGGTTCGGAAAGCTGGTCGGCGTAAGGAAGACGAGGCTCCGACCGAGGGGGGCGCGGGATGAACGCACTGCACGAGACGACTGCGGTCGCAGTAGTCACGCGTCTGCACGACCTGGGGGCCGGGGAGAAGTCCGGCACGGTGAGCGCGCGGGGGTGCGTCGTCCGCGGCGCGGCGCGCCAGCACAGGCCGGCGTACATGACGGTGGTCGAGGCGGCCAAGGGCAACGGCGACGTCCCCGTGCGCACGGGGGGCACGGGGGCCGCGGCGGCCACGACCGCGTTCGGGACGGCCGCGGAGCACGCGGCGCCCGCGGCGCCGGGAGCGGACGAGGACAACGCGGCGGCCTTCACCGCCTACGTCCAGGAGCGCCGCGCCTCCCTCTACGCCGCCGCCTACCACCTGACGGGCGACCGCTACGAGGCCGAGGACCTGCTCCAGAGCGCGCTGTTCTCGACCTACCGGGCGTGGGACCGCATCAGCGACAAGGCCGCCGTCGGCGGCTACCTGCGCCGGACGATGACCAACCTGCACATCAGCGCGTGGCGGCGACGCAAGCTCAACGAGTACCCGACAGAGGAGCTGCCGGAGACGGCGGCGGGTACGGACGCGATGAGCGGCACGGAACTGCGCGCGGTGCTCTGGCAGGCACTGGCCCGGCTGCCCGAGACCCAGCGCACGATGCTGGTGCTCCGGTACTACGAGGGCCGCACCGACCCCGAGATCGCCGACATCCTGAACATCAGTGTCGGCACGGTGAAGTCGAGCATCTGGCGCTCCCTGCGCCGGCTGCGCGACGACGAGGTCCTGAGCTTCGGCCGGGACCAGGAGGAGTCCTTCGGCGAGCTGGTCGCCTGACCGGCGCCGACCGGAGGCCGGGGGGAACGGGGGGCGCGGCACCGCTGGGGGGCGGGACCGCGACGGCAGGAGAACGGGCCGGGGAGGATGCCGGGCCGTCGGGGGAACGGGGGACGGGGGGACAAGGGGGGGTACGGGGGGTGTGCCCGAGGAGCCGGGGGGCTCCGAGGGGACGAGAACACGGAGCCGGACGGGCCGGGGGGTCCTGTCCGGCTCCGGCGTTCGTACGTGTGCGGGCGTTCGTGTGCAGGCGTTCGTGTGCGAGCGTTCGTGTGCGGGCGCACGCGACGGCCCGTCGCCCGACGGCCCGGATGACGGGGGCCGTCGCGGCCTACAGCAGGTGGTCCGCCTTGCCGGCCTTGATGTCGGCGATCATGGTTCGCAACGCGTCGACGGAGTCGCTGACGAAGCGGTCCTCCTCGCCGTTCACGGCTATGTAGGCGCGGCCCCTGTCGTCGGTGCCGATGCGGAAGCAGGAGTTGCCCTCGCCGCAGAACGGGGTCTCCCATGTGATCTCGGGCATGATCAGCTCCTCATAGTTGGCTTGCGATCTGGTGGATGAAGTCTTGGGACTGCTTCGGGCAAAGAACCAGTTCGTCCAACCAGTCGAGTTGTGCCCGGTATTTCGCAAGCTGGCCGTCCGCATGCAGGAAGGCGGGGCCGTGCAGGCTGTCCACCTGCACGGTGTCGAGCTGCGGCACGGCTCCCACCGCGTAGACCGCGTTCTGCCCGGCCCCGGGAAAGGCACCTCGCTCGAACGGCAGGGCGAGCACCGTCACGTTGCTCAGCTCCGACATGGCAAGAACGTGTTCGAGTTGCGCCCGGGCGACGTTGCGCCCTCCGAACTGCATCCGCAGTGCCGCCTCGTGGATGACGGCCACGTACGGCACACCGCCGTCGTCGGTGAGAACCTGCTGCCGTTCGGCGCGATGCGCAAGCCTGAGCGCCACCTCGTGCTCGGGAAGCTTCGGCACAACGACACGGAAGACTGCCGTTGCGTGTTCCGTGGTCTGCAACAGGCCTGGAATGTGGACGGTGTTGGCCGCTCGCATCCGCAGCGATCGCGCTTCCATCTCGGCGATGTCGAGCATGCCCTGTGGCAGGCTTCCGCGATAACGCTCCCACCACCCGGCATCCGCACCTGCCATCTCCACAAGGGCCTCGACGTATGCGTCCTCACCTTGCAGGTAGTTGCTGGCCAATTTCCTGACACGTTCCGCGTTGATGGTGCGGATTCCGGACTCCATGTTCGCGAGTCGCGTGCGGTCCATGTCCAGCAGACGTGCCGCGACATCGGTGGAGAGGCCCGCTGCCACTCTGAGCTTTCGCAGTTCAGCACCGAGCCGTCTCTGACGCTCGGTCGGCGTGCGTCGCGTCGACATGCGGTCGGTCCCCTTCATTTGTCCGCGACCAGTGTGCCTCGCCGTCCTCACCGCATCCACCCTCTAGGGGGTAATTGCAATCTACGAGAAGACATTTGCACCACCGAGCGCTAGCTTGTTGTCACGAGGAAGCTACACAAGGTAGCGCCGGAAACGCACCGCGCGAGCATGCCCGTCCGCCCTGGGACGGGTGCGCCCGCGACCAGGGCGGCATGCCACCGGCCGACTCGAACCCATCGACACCGCACCGGAGTTCGCCATGCCCGAGATCCCGCCCGTCCCCCTCCACTGGAGGTTCCCCGCCCAGCCCGCCTCGGTACCGCGGGCACGGCACACCGTCACCCGTGCGCTGCCGGAGGACGTACGGCCCCGCCTCGGAGGCGATCTGGCACTGCTGACCTCCGAGTTGGTCACCAACGCCGTCCGCCACGGGGCCGGCCGAGGGGAGGACGAGTGCGTCGAAGTGGTCCTGTGGCCCGCGGAGGGCCACTACTGGCTCGCGGTGTGCGATCCCGGCACCGGCGCTGCCACTCCGACGATCCGCCGCCCGGGCGCCGACTGCGAGGGCGGACGGGGGCTGCTGCTCGTCGACCGTCTCGCCGCCGCGTGGACCGTGCGCCCCCGGCCCGTGTGCGGCACGTCCGTCGTCGCGGGCCTGGCGCTGCACGGGGGCTCGTGACTCCCGCCCCCGCCCGTACGCCCCCCACAAGCGGCGTCAGTCGCCGACCAGGTTGCCCCTGCGCGCCAGCAGGAAGTTCTTGAACGCGGCGACCGGGGGCGTGTCGCGGCGGCCCTCCAGCCAGGCCACACCGATCTCGCGGACCGCGCGCGGCGTGGTGACCGCCAGTTCCGCGACGCCGGGGCGCGCGAAGGCGGGCGGCGGCAGCAGCGCCACGCCGAGGCCCGCGGCGACCAGGCCGCGCAGCGTCTCGGCCTCCTCGCCCTCGAAGGCCACGCGCGGGCGGAAGCCCGCCTGCGCGCACAGGTCGTCGGTGATGCGGCGCAGCCCGAACCCGGGCTCCAGGGTCACGAAGGCCTCCTCGGCGGCCTCCGCGAGCCGTACGCGGCGCCGGCGGGCGAGCCGGTGGTCCTCCGGGACGACGAGGCGCAGCCGCTGCTCGTCCAACCGGCGGGCCACGAGGCCGGGCTCGTCGGGGACGGGCGAGGTGAGGCAGAGGTCGAGCGTGCCGGCGCGCAGCCGCTCCAGCATCGCCTCGCCGTACGTCTGCACCAGCTGGAACCTGACGCGCGGGTGGTCGGCCCGGAACTCGCGCAGCAGTCCCGGGACGGTCTCGGAGCCCATGGTGTGCAGGAAGCCGAAGGCCACCTTGCCGGAGGCCGGATCGGCGTCGGTCCGCACGGACTCGGCCGCGCGTTCGATGTCGGCGAGGGCCGACTCGACGGCGGCGAGGAAGGAGCGGCCCGCGAGCGTGAGGGAGACGGTACGGCCCCTGCGGTCGAACAGGGCGACCCCGAGGTCCTGCTCCAGGCGCACGATGGCGCGCGAGAGGGTGGACTGCGGGACGCCCGTCTCCTGCGCGGCCCGGGTGACGTGCTCGTGGCGCGCGACCTGGGCGAAGTGCGCGAGGCGGGGGGCGAGGACGGCGGGCCAGTCCAGCCCGTCGCCGGGCCGGCCGGAGTGCCCGGGAAAACTGTCCGCAAGGCTTCCGGGCCCGGTACGCGCCGCCGGCCTGTGCTCATGCTGCATGGGAACGATTGTCCCCCGTCCATGCATTGGACACACCGAATATCGTTTCGTACCTTTTGTCAGTGGCTCAACCGGTTCAACCGGTCTCACTTCTCGGCACAGGACTCACCAATGCCCGACATTCCTTGTGTGCCCACCTACTGGCGCTTCGCCCCGCGAGCCGCTTCCGTGCCGCGTGCCCGGCACGCCGTGACCGAGGCCCTGCCGAACGAACTGCGCACCGTCCTCGGCTCCGACCTCAGCCTCCTCACCTCCGAACTGGTCACCAACGCGCTGCGCCACGGCGTCAGCGGCCGGAACAAGCAGTTCGTGGAGCTGATCCTGTGGCCCGCGGAGGGCCACTACTGGCTGGCCGTGTCCGATCCCGGCACCGGCGCGAAGACACCCGCACTCGCGAAGCACGACGCCGACTCCGAGAGCGGCCGGGGGCTGGCGCTCGTCGACCACATCGCCTCCGCCTGGACCGTGCGCGCCCGCCCCGGACGCGGCACGTCCGTCGTCGCGGGGCTCACCGTCGCCCGGACCAGATAGCGGCGGGGCCGCGGCCCTGCGGTTCTCGTCACTTCTCGGCGGCCTCCGCGCTCCGGACCTCGCTTCATGCGTCACAGGAACGATTACACGCGACTGATGCATTGGACGCATCAACGGCACGCTCCTACGTTCGTCGCATGGCCTCTGTCAGTACGGTGGCGCCCGCGACGCCCGCACTCCTGTCTCCCGGCCGTCCCGGTTACCGGCGGCTGAGCCTCGCGCTGTTCGTCGCCGGGCTCGCGACCTTCGCCCTCCTGTACTCGACCCAGGCCCTGCTTCCCGCCGTCTCCGGCGGACTGCACGTCTCCCCCGGCGACGCCAGCTGGACGGTCGCGGCGGCGACCGGTGCGCTGGCCGTGGCCGTCGTGCCGCTGAGCGCCCTGTCGGAGCGTTTCGGCAGGCGCTCCATGATGACGGCGTCGCTGGTCGTCGCGGTCGCCGTCGGACTCGCGGTGCCGTTCGCGCCGAACCTGGCGCTGCTGATCGTGCTGCGGGCCGTGCAGGGCGCCGCGCTCGCCGGACTGCCCGCGTCGGCGATGGCCTTCCTCGCCGAGGAGGTGGAGGGGCGCGCGCTGGTCTCGGCTATCGGGCTGTTCGTCGCGGGCAACAGCATCGGCGGCATGAGCGGGCGGATCTTCACCGGCTGGATCTCGCAGGCGTGGGGCTGGCGCGCGGCCCTCGCGGCGGTCGGGCTCGTGGCCGTGGCGTGCGCGGTGGTCTTCCGGCTCATGGTGCCGAAGGCGCGCAACTTCACCCCCCGGCCGCTGTCCCTCGCCGGCTTCGGCAGGACCGTCGGCGGCCACCTCTCGAACCCGCTGCTGCTGCGCCTGTACGCGATCGGCGCGCTGTTCATGGTGGTGTTCGGCGGGGTCTACACGGTGATCGGCTACCGGCTGACGGGCGCGCCGTTCAGCCTGCCGCAGGGCGTCGTCGGCTCGATCTTCGTGGTCTACCTCGTGGGGACGTTCTCCTCCGCGCTCTCAGGACGGGTCGTCGCGCGCCTCGGCCGGCGCGGGGCGCTGTACACGGCGCTGTGCACGACGTCCGCCGGGCTGCTGGTGACCCTGATGGACTCGCTCGCCGCGGTGGTGGCGGGGCTGGTGCTGATCACGGCCGGGTTCTTCACCGGGCACGCGGTCGCGTCCTCGTCGGTGAGCCGGACGGCGACGCAGGCCCGCGCGCAGGCCTCGGCGCTCTACCAGGCCGCGTACTACCTCGGCAGCAGCGCCGGCGGCGCGATCGGCGCGGCGGCCTTCCACGCGCACGGCTGGGCGGCGACCGTCGCCATGGGTCTGGCCGCGATGGCCGGCGTGGCCGGACTGACGCTGTACGGCACGCTCGAGGCGCGGCGCTCGGCGGCCCGTTCCCACGTGCCGGGCCGGGCGCCCTCGGCCTGAGGGCCGGCGTCGGCACTCGGTCCGCCGCCCGCCTCGAACGGTGGATTCCGGCGTGCGGGAAGCGGCTGTCGGTGGGCTGCGGTAGCTTCCGAAGTACGGGCTCCCGAACGGGCGCCGTGGGGGCGACTGGGGTGACCGATGTCTGAGACGGCGACGACGCAGGATCTCGATTCCCGGCTGGAGCAGCACCGCAAGGAGCTGACCGGCTACTGCTACCGGATGCTCGGCTCGCTGTTCGAGGCCGAGGACGCGGTGCAGGACACGATGGTGCGGGCCTGGCGCGGCATGGACAAGTTCGAGGGCCGCTCCTCGCTGCGGTCCTGGCTGTACCGCATCGCGACGAACGTGTGCCTGGACATGCTGAGCGCGGGCAACCGCCGGGCCCGGCCCATGGATCTCACGGAGCCGACACCGGTCGCCAAGGCGCAGCTCACCGCCCGCCCGGAGGTCACGTGGCTGGAGCCCGCGCCCGACGGCCGGGTGCTGCCCTCGGTGGCCGACCCGGCGCAGGCCGCCGTCGAGCGCGACACGGTCCGCCTCGCGTTCATGGCGGCCCTCCAGCACCTGCCGCCGAAGCAGCGCGCGGTGCTGATCCTGCGCGAGGTCCTCGCCTGGCGGGCGAGCGAGGTCGCCGAGCTGCTGGAGACGAGCGTCGCGTCGGTCAACAGCGCGCTCCAGCGCGCCCGGGCGACGCTCGCGGACGCCGCTCCCGCCGAGACGGACGTGGCGGACGAGCTGGACGAGGAGCAGCGCTCGCTGCTCGACCGCTACGTGGCGGCCTTCGAGGGCTACGACATGAAGGCGCTGACGGCGCTGCTCCACGAGGACGCGACGCTGTCCATGCCCCCTTACGACCTGTGGCTCCGGGGCCACGAGAACATCGTGGGTTGGATGGAGGGCGTGGGCTCGGTCTGCAGGGGCTCGCGCCTGCTGCCCGTCGTGGCGAACGGCATGCCCGCGTTCGCGCACTACCACCCGGCCGAGGACGGCGACGGGTTCACACCGTGGGCGCTGATGGTCATGGAGATCGAGGACGGGAAGATCACCGGGATCAGCTCGTTCCTCGACACGCCCCGCTGGTTCCCGCTGTTCGACATGCCGATGCGGCTGCCCGCGGACGCCTGACGGGGGCGTCCGTGCGGGGCCCGGGGACGGCGGCCGGGCCCCGCCTGTCCGGCCGCTCCCTCGGTGGGGGCGGCCGGACAGGCGGGGTCCTCCGGCTCGGTCGGCCGTCAGGCCGGGACCGGTGCCTGTGCCCGCGCGGGGACGGCGGCGCGGTTCAGGTGCACGGGCAGCGAGCGGTGGCCGTTGGAGATGAAGGACTCCTGCGGCTCCAGCGCCGCGGGCGGCACGGCGAGTTCCATGTCGGGGAAGCGGCCGAAGAGTGCGGGCAGCGCGATCCGGCCCTCCAGCCGCGCCAGTTCGGCGCCGAGGCAGAAGTGCGTGCCGTAGCCGAAGGCCAGGTGGTCCCTGCGGGTCTCCCGGGTGATGTCGAACGCCTCGGGGTGCTCGCCGTGCACGGCCGGATCGCGGTTGATCCCGCCGTAGTTGACGACGATGGGTTCGCCCTGCCGGAAGGTGATGCCGCTCTCCTCGTCCTCGACGTCCTCGACGGCGAAGCGCATGAGGATGCTGGCGATGGGCGCCTCGTGGCGGACGACCTCCTCCACGGCGTCCGGCCACGGCACCTCGCCGTCCTTGAGCAGGTCGAGCTGGCCGGGGTGGGCGAGCAGCCCGGCGATGGCGTGGTCGAAGAGGTTGACCGTCGTCTCGTGGCCCGCTCCGATCAGCAGGACGAGGCTGTCCAGCAGCTCCTGCTGGTCGAGGACGGTGCCGGTGTCGTCGTCGCGGGCCCGGATCAGCTCGCTGGTGACGTCGTCGCCCGGGTTCTCCCGCTTGGCCTCCACCAGCAGCGTCAGGTTCTGGTAGACGGCGACGGCGTTGGCCGCCGCCTCCTCGGGCGAGAGGTCCGTGGCGAACAGGTTGCCCACGCTCGTGCGGAAGGCCTCGTGCATCTCCTCCGGCACGCCCAGGAGGGTGTTCAGCACGCGCAGCGGCAGCAGCCAGGCGAACCGGGCACGCAGGTCGACGGGGCCCTCGTGCGGGACGTCCAGCTCGTCGATCAGTTCGCCGACGATCCGTTCGATCGCCGGCTGCAGCGCCCGGACGCGGCGGGCGGTGAAGGCCGCGCCTATGAGCTTGCGCAGCCGGGTGTGCTCGGACCCGTACGCGGTCAGGGCGTTGCGCACGTCGACCCAGATGCGCAGCGGCCAGTCCTCGGCTATCTCGCCGCGCACGTACGCGGGCCAGTGCCGGTGGGCGTCCTTGGATATCCGCGGGTCGGTCAGGAGCCGCTTGGCGAGTGCGGCGTCCACCACGGACCAGGCGACGACGCCGCCCGGCAGCTCTACCTGGACGGCTGGTCCTGCTGCTCGGATCCGGGCGCTTTCGGCATGAATGTCGTGGGCTGCGGGATCGATGCGGAAGGGGCAGCCCGATGCGGTGGCCGGCTGGGTGTCCATGTCGTCGCTCCTGGGTGTGGTGGTGCGGACGGGTCGGAGGGCGGGTTGACCACGGGCAGCGCGGTCCACCCGGAGTGGAAGGTGCCGGGCCTGCGGACGAGGTCCGCCCGGTCGACGGCGAGGCTCAGGTCGGGGAGCCGGTCGAGGATGCGCTCGACGGCGGTCTCCGTGATCACCCGCGCGAGGTCGACGGCGGGGCAGGCGTGGACCCCGGCGCTGAAGGCGAGGTGCGCGCGGTTGCCGGCCCGGCGGAAGCGGGCGAGGGCCGGGTCGCTGTTGGCCGCGGCGAAACTGACCAGGATCGGGACGCCGGGTTCGAGGCGGACGCCCTCGTACGTCTCGGGCATGCGCGCGTACAGCGGCGAGAAGTTGGCGATCGGCGGGTCCTCCCACAGGACCTGGTCCATGGCCTCGGCCACCGAGTGCACGCCCTCGTAGACGCTGCCGCTGAACGCCGGATCGTCGATCATCAGCAGCAGCGCGTTCGCGATCAGGTTGGAACTCGGGGTGGAGCCGGCGCCCGCCACGAGCAGGATCTGCTGGACCATCTCCGCGTCGGTCAGCCGGGCCGGGTGGGCGAGCAGCCAGGACGTGGCGTCGCCGCTGGGCCGCGCGCGGCGCAGCTCGATCAGTTCGAGGCAGCAGGCGACGATCTCGGCGTTCGCCGCGGCCGCGTCGGCGCCCGCGTCGAAGAGCTTGCCGATGGCCGTGATCATCCGGGTCCCGAGGACGGGCGGGCAGCCGAACATCTCGATGATGACCTGGAGCGGCAGCGGATCCGAGAAGGCCGAGACGAGATCGAACTCCTCCTGGTCGGCGACCGCGTCGATCAGCGTGTCGGCGATCCGCACCACGGCTCCCTCCAGGGCGTGGCTGTCGACCAGTTCGACGGTGTCGGTGATGGATCCGCGCAGCCGGGTGTGGGGCATGCCGTCCAGCCACAGGGCGTTGTCGCGCGGCTGCATCATCGACACGGCCGGGGTGTCCTCGGGCACCTGCCCGGAGGACAGCGCCACCCAGTGGTGCGGGTCCTTGGCGAACAGGTCCGGCGTGTGGCGCAGCAGGTGCAGGGCGGCGCGGTACGTGGTGGTGATGTAGCCGTACATGCCCTTGTCGATCTCGACGGGCACGATGGGGCCGCGTTCGCGCAGCTTCTCGTACGTGGCGCGCGGGTCGGCCGCGAACTCCGGCCCGTGGATCGACGGGATGTCACCCAGTTCGCCCTGGGCCGCCTGCTGGGAGAACGGGCATACGGCGGGCGGCAGTTCGGGACTGACAGGCTGGCTGTTCGGCATCGGGCGCGCTCCGGTGGAGGGGGGCTTGAGTCGGTACGCGAGGCGCGAGGGCCGCACCTGCGAACAGAATATGACGGTGTGTCAGGCGCGGGCGGGCCGAGGCGGTGTCCGCGACCGTGCGGTGGCCCGCGCACGGTCCGGGGCCGGGTGCGGGGCGCGGGCGGCGCCTCCCTTCCCGGTGGAGGGGCCGGGCGGCCG
>NZ_JAKGCV010000108.1 GCF_021556455.1 Streptomyces fuscigenes
GCCCGCCTGCGCGGTCGTCGGCGGCTGGGGGCGGGGGCGCGGGCCCCCTCGGCGCGGGGAGCGGTCGCGGGACTCCTGGACGCCGTCAGACGCGTTCCGGGGGCCACCCGGGTCGCCCCGCGCCGCCGGCCCGACGGCCCCGCTCCGATCGTTCCTGCGCGAGAACGCGAGAACGCGAGAACGCGAGACCGTGGAAACGCGAAAACGTGAGATGCGGGCTTCCCCGCGTTAGGAAAGGCGCGAGATCCCGCCCCCTGCACGGGGACGCGGGAACGCCTCGCCGCGCGAAGGCCGTCACGCCGGGCTCAACCCGCCCCCGGACATGAGAACGGGCGGCCCACCACCGCGTGACGCGGTGGCGGCCGCCCATTGGCCGTCCGTACGGCCCTCGGCTCGTCGTGTGTGGTGCGAGGCGTCAGCGCTCCTCGTCACCGGCCACGGCAGGGACCGCCGTGAGCCGGTCGGTCTCGTCCTGTATTTCCGCGGCGATCTTCTTGAGTTCCGGCTCGAACTTGCGCCCGTGGTGGGCACAGAAGAGCAGCTCACCGCCACTGCTCAGCAGGACGCGCAGGTAGGCCTGGGCGCCGCATCGGTCACAGCGGTCGCCCGCCGTCAGGGGGCTCGCGGGGGTCAGAACAGTAGTCACGTCGCCTCTTCTCTAGCTCGACGAGCTGTCGTACCAGGGTCAACATCCAACCAGGCCGAAAACGTTCCCGCTCGCGACCGATCCTCGAAAAAAATTCTTCCGAAGTGCTGGACTGATGACGGTTGGCGGCGAATGAGCCGTATTGCTGAGCTTTACGGATTTCGCATCGATGTCGGGGGGTGGTGCTGGTCCTCGGTCCTCCCGGCCGGCTTGCCGGTTGTTGATGAGGACGTGCCCGGAGCCTAAATGGTTCATGCCTGGAAGGGAACGTGAGCTGTGCTGCACGATCGCCGTTCCTCGAACACGCATGCGAACGTGCACTAGCATGGCGCCGGACGAGGGTGGCGTGACAACGGCTCTACCAGGCCTCTGTACCCTCTGACCGATGACCGGAGCCGGGCCTTTACCCCACAGGGCCAGATCTCAAATTCAGCGAGGAGCGAACCGAGTGACCGCCGATACGTCCGTGCCGTCCACCGCGCTGCTGACAGCGGACCGTGACGGTTCCAACTACACCGCGCGGCACCTGCTCGTTCTCGAAGGTCTCGAGGCCGTACGCAAGCGACCCGGCATGTACATCGGGTCCACCGACAGCCGCGGCCTCATGCACTGCCTGTGGGAGATCATCGACAACTCCGTCGACGAGGCCCTGGGCGGCTACTGCGACCACATCGACGTGATCCTCCACGACGACGGGTCGGTGGAGGTCAAGGACAACGGCCGCGGCATCCCCGTGGACGTCGAACCGAAGACGGGTCTGTCGGGCGTCGAGGTCGTGATGACCAAGCTGCACGCCGGCGGCAAGTTCGGCGGCGGGTCCTACGCGGCCTCCGGCGGCCTGCACGGCGTCGGTGCCTCCGTCGTGAACGCGCTCTCCGCGCGGCTGGACGTCGAGGTGGACCGCGGAGGCGCCACGCACTCCGTCAGCTTCCGCCGCGGGGTCCCCGGCATCTTCACCGAGCAGGGCCCCGACGCGCCGTTCGACCCCACGAGCGGCCTGCTCAAGGGCAAGCGTGTGCCGAAGACCCGCACGGGCACCCGCGTGCGCTACTGGGCGGACCGGCAGATCTTCCTCAAGGACGCGAAGCTCTCCCTGGAGACGCTGTACCAGCGGGCGCGCCAGACGGCCTTCCTGGTTCCCGGCCTGACGATCGTCGTGCGCGACGAGCGGTTCGCCGAGGGCGCGGAGGGCGGCCGCCCGAGCGTGGAGACCTTCCACTACGACGGCGGGATCAGCGAGTTCTGCGAGTACCTGGCGCAGGACAAGGCCGTGTGCGACGTGCTCAGGCTCTCCGGGCAGGGCACGTTCAAGGAGACCGTCCCGGTCCTCGACGACCGCGGCCACATGACGCCGACGGAGGTCACCCGGGAGCTGGGCGTCGACATCGCGCTGCGCTGGGGCACCGGCTACGAGACGGCGGTCAGGTCCTTCGTCAACATCATCGCCACGCCCAAGGGCGGCACCCACGTCACGGGCTTCGAGCGCTCCGTGACGAAGACGGTCAACGAGGTGCTGCGCTCCGCGAAGCTGCTGCGCGTCGCCGAGGACGACGTCGTCAAGGACGACGCCCTGGAGGGCCTGACGGCCGTCGTCACGGTCCGCCTCGCCGAGCCGCAGTTCGAGGGCCAGACCAAGGAGGTGCTCGGCACCTCGGCGGCCAACCGGATCGTCGCGGCCGTCGTCGCCAAGGAGCTGAAGGCCTTCCTCACCTCCACCAAGCGCGACGCGAAGGCCCAGGCCCGCGCGGTCCTCGACAAGGTCGTCGCGGCCGCCCGCACCCGCATCGCGGCCCGCCAGCACAAGGAGGCGCAGCGCCGGAAGACGGCCCTGGAGTCCTCGTCGCTGCCGGCGAAGCTGGCCGACTGCCGCAGCGACGCCGTCGACCGCAGCGAGCTCTTCATCGTCGAGGGCGACTCGGCCCTCGGCACGGCCAAGCTCGCCCGCAACAGCGAGTTCCAGGCGCTGCTCCCCATCCGCGGCAAGATCCTCAACGTCCAGAAGTCGTCCGTCTCGGACATGCTGAAGAACGTGGAGTGCGGCGCGATCATCCAGGTCATAGGAGCGGGGTCCGGCCGGACCTTCGACATCGACGCCGCCCGCTACGGCAAGATCGTGCTGCTGGTGGACGCCGATGTCGACGGCGCGCACATCCGGTGCCTGCTGCTGACGCTGTTCCAGCGGTACATGCGCCCGATGGTGGAGGCCGGCCGGGTGTTCGCGGCAGTCCCGCCGCTGCACCGGATCGAGCTGGTGCAGCCCAAGAAGGGCCAGGACCGCTACGTCTACACCTACTCGGACGCCGAGCTGCGCCAGACGCTGCTGGAGTTCCAGCGCAAGAACGTCCGCTACAAGGACTCCATCCAGCGCTACAAGGGCCTCGGCGAGATGGACGCCGACCAGCTCGCGGAGACGACGATGGACCCCCGCCACCGGACGCTGCGACGCATCAACATCAGCGACCTGGACGCCTCGGAGCAGGTCTTCGACCTGCTGATGGGCAACGAGGTCGCGCCGCGCAAGGAGTTCATCAGCAGCTCCGCAGCCACCCTCGACCGCTCCCGCATCGACACCTGACGGCCGCGCGCACGCGGGTCCCGCTCCCGGCGGAGCCGGGCCCGCGTGCGGCGCCGTCGGCCGCCCTCGCGCCCCGAGGGACGCCGCCGCTCTCCACCCCGGGGTGGAGAGCGGATCTCCACCTCCGTTCCACCCTGGCGCCGATCCGCTGACCTGGGCTTTCTCTGTACCTTCGAGAGGTCGGAAAACGTCGTCGCCGGAGGGTCGTCATGGACGCACTGCTGTACGCGCTGGTCATCGTGGGCGTGATCGTGCTGCTCGTCGCACGCCAGGCCAGGCCCCAGCGGATCGGGGGCGGGGACCGCAAGTGGCTGGTGATGCCGGTGATCATGGTGATCCTCGGACTGCGCCAGGGCCACATCGTCGACGCGCACCACTCCGCGGTCTCCACGGGCCTGCTCGCCGCCGAGCTGGTGGTCGGCGTCCTCATGGGCTTCGGCTGGGCGTTCACGAGCCGGGTGTGGACCGAGGCGGACGGCAGCCGCTGGTCCCGGGGCACCAAGGGCACCGCGGCGGTCTGGCTGGGAGGCATGGCCGCGCGGGTGGGGATCATGGGTCTCGGCGCGCTGGCGGGCGTCCACCAGTCGGAGGGCGCGCTGCTGATCACGCTCGGCGTCTCGTTCGCGCTGCGCAGCCTGCTGCTCATGCACCGCGCGGGCGCGCTGTCCTCCCGACCGGCCGCGTCGTACCGTGGGGCCGTGGCAGACCGGGTGTGGAAGGACCGCGTGTGACCCCAGCATCGTCGACGGCGTGGACGGCGTGGCCAGCCCGCGACGGCGGCGAGACGCGCTTCGGGTTCTCGCAGATGCGCGCGGCCGCCGGCGGCACGGCGCACGCCGGCCTCCTGCGCCGGCTGCTCATGCGCTCCGTCATCCCGGCGGCCCTGATCTACTCGATGTTCGCCGAGCGGCACGTGCACGGCTGGGCCGACGCCCTCACGGCCGCCGGCGGGATCGTGTTGTGCGGCGCGCTGATCGTGGCCTTCGGCCGGGTCAGCAGGCTCCGGGAGCTCGCCCTCTCGCTCGGGTGCGTGATCCTGCTCCTGGCCGCGGCGGGCGTCGCGCAGTGGCAGGGCTACGACGTGGCCACGGGCGCCCTGTGCTTCGGCACCTCGGTCGTCGTCATGCAGCGGCTGCCGCTCGCCGCCGCCGTGCCGCTCACCGCCGTGGCCCTGGGCGGCTACACCGTCGCCAACGACGAGACGTGGGTCGCGGCGGCCGTCACGGTCCTTGGCGTCGGCCTCGGCGGGTACGTCCTGAGGCTCGACGCGGAGTCCCGCCACCGCCTCAAGCTCCAGGAACGGGCGGCGCACGCGGCCGAGGCCGAGTCGGCCGCGCTCGGCGAACGCGCCAGGATCGCCCGCGACATCCACGACGTGCTCGCGCACAGCCTCTCGGCCCAGCTCGTGCACCTGGAGGCGGCACGGCTGCGCATCGAGCAGGAGGAGCCCGGCCCGTTCCGGGACCAGATCCTGGAGCGCGTCGTCGCCGCCCGCGCCATGGCGCGCGACGGGCTCTCCGAGACCCGGCAGGCCCTGTCGGCGCTGCGCGGCGAGATGGCGCCGCTCGGGGACTACCTGCGGGAGGTCGCGGCGAGCGACGGGGCGGAGATCGAGGTGACGGGCACGCCGCGGCCGGTGCGCGCGGAGGCCTCGCAGACCGTGCGCAGGGTCGTCCAGGAGGCACTGACGAACGTGCGCAAGCACGCGCCGGGTGCCCGCGTGCGCATCGGCCTGACGTACGCGCCCGACGAACTGGTCCTGTCCGTGCGCGACTCGGGCGGCAGGGGAGCCGTCCCCGCCGAGCTGGCGTCCTCCGGCTCCGGATACGGTCTTCTCGGGATGCGCGAGCGCGCGGAACTGCTCGGCGGCACGCTGGACGCGGGCCCCGACGAGGACGAGGGGAAGGGGTACAGCGTGCGGCTGCGAGTGCCGGCGTGAGCGCGGGGGCGGGCGGGGCGCCCGCACGGGTGGTCGTCGCCGACGACCAGGCCGTGGTGCGCGAGGGCATCGTGATGCTGCTGGGCCTGCTGCCCGGCATCGAGGTCGTCGGCTCGGCCAGGGACGGCGAGGAGGCCGTCGCGCTCGTCGCCGAACTCGAGCCGGACGTCGTCCTGATGGACCTGCGGATGCCGCGCTGCGACGGCGTCGAGGCGACCCGGAGGGTCCGTCAGGAGCACCCGGGCACCCAGGTGGTCGTGCTGACGACGTACGCGGACGACGAGTCGCTGTTCGCGGCGCTCCAGGCGGGCGCGCGCGGCTACCTCACGAAGGACGCCGAGGGCGAGGAGATCGTGCGGGCGGTCGAGGACGTGCTCGCCGGGCAGGCCGGACTCGCCCCCGCGGTGCAGCGGCGGCTGCTGGAGCGGTTCACGCAGCCGCAGGCGGCGGCCCCGGCGGCGCCCGCCGAACTGCCGGACGGCCTGACCGCGCGGGAGGCCGAGGTCCTCGCCCTCGTCGCGGAGGGGCTGTCCAACAAGGAGATCGCCGGCCGCCTCCACATCGGCCCCGCCACGGTGAAGACGCACATCAACAACCTCTTCGCGAAGACGGGCGTCCGCGACCGGGCGCAGGCGGTGCGATACGCCTATCAACGGGGACTGATCGATCCTCCTGGGACATCTGTCACCTGATGGGGTGAACAGGTCCGGGACCGGGCATGTCGGTCCCGCGTTCCCGCCATGCTTGCCGGACGGCCGAAACGGCCGCCTGACAAGGAGATTCGACCGGTGGACATGCAGCAAGGGCGCGAGGCCGCGGCGGTGCGGCCCGACGGCCCCCGGTACGGCGCCCGGTACGGCGCCGGCGGCGCGGACACGGCGCCGGCCGGGGACCGGACCGAGGACGCCTCCCCGGCGGGGGTGCCGGGCCCCCGGCGTGAGGTGCCGCGCGCGTACACCGCGGCGGACATCTACCAGGAGGTCCAGAGCAGCGCCGCCTTCCTGGAGGTGCGGGGCCGCTACCGGGGCTTCGTCGTGCCGGCCGCCATCGCCTTCCTCACCTGGTACCTGGCCTACGTGCTGGCGGCCACCCTCGCGCCGGGGCTCATGGCCCACCCGGTCGCGGGCGCGGTGAACGTGGCGATGATCGCCGGGCTCGCCCAGTTCCTCACCACGTTCGTGTTGACCTGGGCGTACGTGCGGCATGCCCGGCTGAACCGGGACCGCGCCGCGCTCGAACTGCGCTGGACGGTGCTCGACCGCGGCGTCGGCCAGGACGCCGGTCGGGGGAGGGCGTCGTGAGAGGCGACCACCAGACCCTGGCCCTCGTTCTGTTCAGCGCGTTCATCGTGGTCACGCTGGCCATCACGACGTGGGTGAGCCGCAACCGCCACGGCTCCGCCGAGGAGTTCTACGCGGGCGGGCGGCTGTTCTCCCCGATGGAGAACGGCTTCGCCATCGCGGGCGACTACATGTCCGCCGCGTCCTTCCTCGGCATCTCCGGCGTGATCGCCCTGTTCGGCTACGACGGGATGCTGTACTCCGTCGGCTTCCTCGTCGCCTGGCTCGTGGTGCTGCTCCTCGTCGCCGAACTGGTGCGCAACGTGGGGCGGTTCACGCTGGCCGACGTCGTCGCCGCGCGCATGCGCGAGCGCCCCGTCCGCATCGCCTCCGGCACCGCCTCGGTGACCGTGTCGGTGCTCTACCTCGTCGCCCAGATGGTGGGGGCGGGCAGCCTCGTCGCGCTGCTGCTCGGCGGCTCGGGCCCCGCGGCGCGCACCTTGACGGTGATCGGCGTGGGCGCGCTGATGGTGGTCTACGTGACGCTCGGCGGGATGCGGGCCACGACCTGGATCCAGATCGTCAAGGCCGTGCTGCTGATGGCCGGTGCCGTCGCGCTGACGGTCCTGGTGCTGCTGCGCTTCCACGGCAACGTGAACGACCTGCTGGTGCGGGCCGCGGCGCACAGCGACTACGGCAAGGACTTCCTCGGCCCCGGCCGCGCGTACGGCGGCAGTTGGTCGGCACGCCTCGACTTCATCAGCCTCGGCCTGGCGCTGGTGCTCGGCACGGCGGGCCTGCCGCACATCCTGTCCCGGTTCTACACCGTGCCGACCGCGCGGGCGGCACGGCGGTCCGTCGTCTGGTCCATCGGGCTCATCGGCAGCTTCTACCTGATGACCATCGTCCTCGGCTTCGGCGCGGCCGCGCTGGTCGGCTCGGACGCCGTGCGCACGTCGAACGCGGCGGGCAACACGGCCGTCCCGCTCCTCGCCCTGAACCTGGGCGGGGGAGCGGGCTCCACGGGCGGCACCGTGCTGTTCGCGGTGGTCGCCGCCGTGGCCTTCGCGACCATCCTCGCCGTCGTCGCAGGCGTCACGCTCGCGTCCTCGGCGTCGGTCGCGCACGACCTGTACGCCTCGCGCAGGCCCCGGACGAAGCCGCGCGTCCCCCGGCAGCGCCGGCTCCGCCCGAGCGCGGCGGCGGACGGCCACTCGCGCGCGGAGCCCGAAGAGGCGGAGGCCGGCCCGCGTCGCGAGCCGCGCAGCGAGGTGTCGGTCGCGCGCTACTCCGCCGCGGGGATCGGCGCGGTCGCGATCGCCCTCAGCCTGCTGGCGCAGGACCTGAACGTCGCGTTCCTGGTGGGGCTCGCGTTCGCGGTCTCCGCGTCGGCCAACCTGCCCGCCCTGCTCTACTCGCTGTTCTGGCGCTCCTTCACGACGCGCGGCGCGGTCTGGTCGGTGTACGGGGGTCTCGTCCCCGCGGTGCTGCTGGTCGTGCTCTCCCCGGTGGTCTCCGGGAGCCCCGACGCGATGTTCCCCGGCGTGGACTTCCAGGTGTTCCCGCTGGAGAACCCCGGCCTCGTGTCGATCCCGTGCGGATTCCTCGCCGGGTGGCTCGGCACCCGGTTCTCCCGGGAGCCCGCGGACCCGGTCGCGTACGCCGAGACGGAGGTGCGCTCGCTCACGGGCGCCGGGGCCGTCTGACACCGGTTGCGTCCGATCGGCAGCGCCTTGCGCCGGCCCGTTCACCGTCGCCACGCTGCGCGGGAGCGGGCCGGCGCCGTCGTGCCGCACGACATCCGACGGCAGCCGTACGCATCTCGCGGCAACTGGCACGCAAAAAGTTGCGTTCCTTTCTGAGCGTTTGCGTCCGGTGAATGTCAGCCCGCTTGTGCCGCGCGCCCCACTGGTGTGCGCATATGGCGGTCGGTGGGCGCGCCGTGCATGACAAGCCGGTTCTGTCCGAGACGTAGACGACATGGCATTTCTCTGCAACTCTCTGACCGCGATACGCAAAAGACTCCGCCATGCGATGCAGAAAGCATGCCGCGGGTCGATGCCCGAGCAGAGCCGCGCCTCGCCGCCCCCGTGCGAGGCCGAGGATCGGAGATCCATGAGATCGCTACGTCGGAGACGGCGGACACTCGCCGTCGTCACCACCACCAGCCTCCTGATGGTCGGCTGGCCGTCGCTCGCCGCGGCGGCGGGCGGCCCCCCGTCCGCGGCGGGCGCGGCGGCGGCGCGGGCCGCCGCCGCGAAGGCCACCGATGGGGACCAGTCCACCTACTGGCAGGGCACGGGCAAGGGCGAGCAGTCCGTGCAGCGGGACCTCGGAGCCGTCAAGCGCGTCGACAAGGTCACCCTGAAGCTGCCCCGCGACTGGAAGGCGCGCAAGCAGACGCTGTCGCTCCAGGGCAGCCAGAACGGCACCGGATTCGAGACCCTCAAGACGTCGGCCACCTACACCTTCAGCCCGGGCGCGGGCAACACCGTGACGATCGCCTTCCCGGCGACCCGGGAGCGGTACATACGCGCCGTCATCACCGGCAACTCGGTGGGCCACAAGGCCCAGTTGTCGGAACTGGAGGTGCACACCGCGGCGGCCGCCGCCACCCCGAACCTGGCCCTCGGCAAGACCATGACGGCGAGCGGGTTCAACGACGTCTACCCGGCGCCCAACGCCAACGACGGCAACCAGTCGACGTACTGGGAGAGCAAGAACAACGCCTTCCCGCAGTGGATCCAGGCCGACCTCGGCTCCTCCGTGGCCGTGAACAGCGTGGTGCTGAAACTGCCGTCCGGTTGGGAGGCCAGGAACCAGACCCTCACGATCCAGGGCTCCACCAACGGTAGCAGCTTCTCGGACATCGCGGCGTCGAAGTCGTACGCGTTCAGCCCGACGTCCGGCAACACCGTCACGATCACCTTCAACGCGACGACCACCCGCTACGTCCGGGCGAGCTTCACCGCCAACACGGCCTGGCCGGCGGGCCAGGTCTCCGAGTTCGAGATCTACGGCCCCGCCACCGGCGACACGCAGGCGCCCAGCGCGCCCTCGGGCCTCGCGCTCACCCAGCCGGCCACCGGGCAGATCCGGCTCGGCTGGCAGGCGTCCACCGACGACGTCGGCGTCACGGGTTACGACATCTACCGCAACAACCAGCTGGTGAGCAGCGTCGCGGGCAACGTCACCACGTACACCGAGAGCCAGCCGACGAGCGCGACCGTCACCTACTTCGTGCGGGCGCGGGACGCGGCGGGCAACGTCTCCGGCAACAGCAACAGTGTGACGCGCACCGGGGACACCGGCGACACCCAGGCACCCACCGCGCCCGGCGGCCTCGCCTACACGGAACCGGCGTCCGGCCAGGTCAAGCTGACCTGGACCGCCTCCAGTGACAACACGGGCGTGACGGGCTACGACATCTACCGCGACGACAAGGTCGTCGGCTCGGTCGCCGGCAACGTCACCACGTACACCGACACGGGCGCGGGCAGCGGCACCGTCACGTACTACGTCCGGGCCAAGGACGCGGCCGGCAACACCTCGGGCAACAGCAACAGTGTGACCCGCAACGGCTCTTCCGGGACGGCGTCGAACCTGGCCGTCGGCAAGCCGATCAGCGCGTCCTCCTCGACGTTCACCTTCGTCGCGACGAACGCCAACGACAACAGCACGAGCACCTACTGGGAGGGCGCGGGGGGCAGTTACCCGAACACCCTCACCGTGCAGCTCGGGGCGAACGCCGACACGCAGAGCGTCGTCGTCAAGCTCAACCCCGACTCGTCCTGGGGTGCGCGGACGCAGAACATCCAGGTGCTCGGGCGGGAGCAGAACGCCTCCGGCCTCACCAGCCTGGTGGCCGCCAAGGACTACTCCTTCGACCCGGCGAGCGGCAACACGGTGACCATCCCGGTCTCCGCGCGCGTCGCCGACGTGCAGCTCAAGTTCAACTCCAACACCGGTGCTCCCGCCGGCCAGGTCGCGGAGTTCCAGGTCCTGGGCACCCCGGCGCCCAACCCGGACCTCCAGGTCACGTCGGTGAGCGCGTCGCCCGCCTCGCCCGTCGAGTCGGACGCGATCACTCTGTCGGCGACGGTGAAGAACGCGGGAGCGCTGTCCGCCGCCGCGAGCACCGTCCAGTTCAACCTGGGCGGTTCCAAGGTCGGCGCCGCGAGCGTCGGCGCCCTCGCCGCCGGCGCGCAGACCACGGTCTCCGCGGACATCGGCGCCAAGGACGCCGGCACGTACCAGCTCAGCGCCGTCGCCGACCCGGACAACAAGGTCGTCGAGTCGAACGAGACCAACAACACCTTCACGGCCGCGTCGAGCCTGGTGGTCAAGCCGGTCGCCAGCTCGGACCTGGTCGCGACCAGCGTCGCCACCTCCCCGTCCGCGCCGTCGGCCGGTGACACCGTCACCTTCTCCGTCGCGGTGAAGAACCAGGGCACGGTCGCCGCCGCGTCCGGCTCGCACGGCGTCACCCTGACGCTGCTCAACGCGTCCGGCGGCACGGTCAAGACCCTGACCGGCTCCTTCAGCGGCGCCCTCGCCGCGGGCGCGACCTCGTCCCCGGTCAACCTGGGCACGTGGACCGCGGCCGACGGCTCGTACACCGAGAAGGTCGTCGTCGCGAACGACGCCAACGAACTCCCGGTGAAGCAGGCCAACAACACCTCCACGCAGTCCTTCTTCGTCGGCCGCGGCGCCGACATGCCGTACGACACCTACGAGGCGGAGGACGGCGTCCTCGGCGGCGGCGCGCAGGTCGTCGGCCCGAACCGCACCATCGGCGACCTGGCGGGCGAGGCCTCCGGCCGCAAGGCCGTCACGCTCAACAACACCGGGAACTACGTCGAGTTCACCACCCGCGCCGCCACGAACTCGCTGGTGACGCGCTTCTCCATCCCGGACTCCGCCGGGGGCGGCGGCACCGACGCCTCCCTCGACATCTACGTCAACGGCAAGCTCCTCAAGCCGATCGATCTCAACTCCAAGTACGCCTGGCTGTACGGCGCGGAGACCGGCCCGGGCAACTCGCCGGGCTCCGGGGCCCCGCGGCACGTCTACGACGAGGCGAACGTGCTGCTCGGCACGACCGTCCCGGCGGGCAGCACGATCCGCCTGCAGAAGGACGCGGCCAACACCTCCAAGTACGCGATCGACTTCGTGGACCTGGAGCAGGCCGCACAGGTGGCGAACCCCGACCCGGCCACGTACGTGACCCCGGCGGGCTTCGGCCAGCAGGACGTGCAGAACGCGCTCGACAAGGTCCGCATGGACACCACGGGCAAGCTCGTGGGCGTCTACCTGCCGGCCGGCGACTACCAGACCTCCAGCAAGTTCCAGGTCTACGGCAAGCCGGTCAAGGTGGTCGGCGCGGGACCCTGGTTCACCCGCTTCGACGCGCCGTCCACGCAGGAGAACACCGACGTCGGCTTCCGCGTGGAGACCTCGGCGAACGGTTCCTCGTTCACCGGCTTCGCGGCCTTCGGCAACTACACCTCCCGCATCGACGGCCCCGGCAAGGAGTTCGACCTCACGGACGTCTCGAACATCACCGTCGACGACGTCTGGATCGAGCACATGGTGTGCGCGATCTGGGGCACGCACGTCAGCGGCCTGAAGGCCACGGACATGCGGATCAGGGACACCTTCGCCGACGGCATCAACCTCACCAACGGCAGCCAGAACAACCTCGTGAGCAATGACGAGGCCCGCACGACGGGCGACGACAGCTTCGCGCTGTTCGCCGCCGAGGACCACAACTCCTCGGCCCTGACCGGCAACACGTTCCAGAACCTCACGGCGAAGCTGCCGTGGCGCGCGGCCGGTCTCGCCGTCTACGGCGGTCAGGGCAACACCCTGCAGAACATCACCGTCTCCGACACCCTGACCTACGCCGGTCTCACCCTCAGCTCGCTCGACTTCGGCTACCCCTTCCCGGGGTTCGGGTCGAGCCCGCAGACGGTGGTCAAGGGCCTCTCCCTGATCCGCGACGGCGGTCACTTCTGGGGGTCGCAGGTCTTCGGCGCGGTGTGGGTGTTCTCGGCGACCGACCCCTTCCAGGGCATTCGCGTGAGCGACCTGGACATCACCGATCCCACCTACGGCGGGATCATGTTCCAGACCGACTACGTGGGCGGGCAGGCGCTCAACCCGATCAAGGACACCGTCTTCACCGACGTGTCCATCAGCGGGGCGCACAAGAGCGGCGACCAGTTCGACGCCAAGTCGGGCTGGGCCCTGTGGGCGAACGAACTGCCGGAGGCGGGCCAGGGCCCGGCCGTCGGCGAGGTCACGTTCAACGGGCTCAAGCTGAGTGACAACGTGCAGGACGTCCGGAACACCACCAGCACCATGAAGATCACCATCAACCCGTGAGGGCGGGCGGCGCGGGACCGTGTCCATGGTCCCGCGCCGCCGTGACGGTGGCGCCGGCGCGCCGGACCACGGCGCCGGCGCCATCCGCGTCGTGCTCGCGTGGCGGCGCCCGGCAGTCGGGGCACGGGCCGCCCGGCGCCGTGGCCGAGAACGGCACGGGCGGTTTTCCGACACCTGGGACGGGGCGTGGTGCGGGCGACCGCAACGGCCCCGACGGGACCTCCGCTTGCGGCTCACCCCGGCTCGGGGAGTCGCCGGGGCGGGGACGCGGCCGCCTGCCTTGTGGCCGGCCGGTCACTTCGGGTGGCATCCGCTTGTCGCAGCGTTTACACGGACGAGAAAGAAGCTTGCATCCCTTGCGATAGTCTTGCACTCATGACGCGACGACTTGCTCAGGTGGCCAAGAAGGTTGGAGTCAGCGAGGCCACGGTCAGCCGGGTCCTCAACGGCAAGCCGGGGGTCTCCGAGGCCACGCGCCAGTCCGTGCTGACCGCGCTCGACGTCCTGGGCTACGAGCGCCCCACCCAACTGCGCGGCGAACGGGCCCGCCTGGTCGGTCTCGTCCTCCCGGAGCTGCAGAACCCGATCTTCCCCGCGTTCGCGGAGGTGATCGGCGGCGCGCTCGCCCAGCAGGGACTGACCCCCGTGCTGTGCACGCAGACCAAGGGCGGCGTCTCCGAGGCGGACTACGTGGAACTGCTCCTCCAGCAGCAGGTGTCCGGCGTCGTCTTCGCGGGTGGCCTCTTCGCGCAGGCCGACGCGCCGCACGACCACTACCGGCTGCTGGCCGAGCGCAAGATCCCCGTCGTGCTGATCAACGCCCCCATAGAAAACCTCGACTTCCCCTGCATCTCCTGCGACGACGCCGTCGCCGTGGAGCAGGCGTGGCGCCACCTCGCCTCCCTCGGCCACGAGCGCATCGGCCTCGTGCTCGGCCCGGAGGACCACGTGCCCTCGCGGCGCAAGCTGGAGGCCGCCCGGGCGACCGCGCGGGCCACCGGGGCGGAGCTGCCCGAGGAGTTCGTCGAGCGCACCATGTTCTCGCTGGAGGGCGGCCAGGCGGCCACGTCCCGGCTGCTGGACCGCGGAGTCACCGCGTACATCTGCGCGAGCGACCCGATGGCGCTCGGGGCCGTGCGCGCGGCCCGCCGGCGCGGGCTCGCGGTGCCCGGCGAGGTCTCCGTCGTCGGCTTCGACGACAGCGCCTTCATGAACTGCATGGAACCGCCGCTCACCACCGTGCGCCAGCCCATCGAGGCGATGGGCAGGGCCGCCGTGGAGATGCTCTCGGCACAGATCCAGGGCGGCTCGGTGCCGCCGGGCGAGCTGCTGTTCGAGCCGGAGCTCGTCGTCCGCAGCTCCACCGCGCAGGCCCCCCGGGGCTGACGTCCCGCCGGGCGGCCGGCCGCGGCCCGCCGGGCCCGTCGCCGCCGTCCCACCGCTGTTCTCCCGCCGCTCG
>NZ_JAKGCV010000109.1 GCF_021556455.1 Streptomyces fuscigenes
CGGGCCGGACCGCGGCCCGTCGTCATCGGTCCTGCCCGCCGGTACGCGGCCCAGCCGGGCGGTCGGCCCGGGCCTCCGCGGCCGCGGCGGCCCGGGGTGCGCGTCAGTGCGCGCCGTCCCCGATCGCCTCCAGGTCCCGCTCGGTCGCCGTCCGCGCCCTGGGCGGAACGACGTTCCGCAGCCGCGCCCTGTCGTACGACGTGTAGTGGACGCTGTCCGTGGTGACGTTGCCGCCACTGACCAGGGTCAGGTCCACGCGTACCGGACGGCCCGCCCGCGGGCCGGTCTTCGCCACCCAGACGTCGACGGTCTCGGTGTGCACGCCGGAGTCGTCCAGCTGCCCGGCCAGCGCGCTGATGCGTGCGGCCTCGGCCCCCGCCGTCCCCGCCGCCGCCTTCTTCATGTCGTCGGGGGTGACGTCGCCCTGGTAGTGCCCGGCCGCGACGCCGTCCGCCCTCTCCACCCCCAGGTCGCGCACCTGCCCGGCGGCGGCCAGCAGGTCGAGCTGCTCCCCCGGCCCCTCGCCGACGGGCCACAGCGCCTGACCGAGCAGGACCTCCAGCGGGTCGCTCCCGTCGGTGACGAAGTCCGAGGCCCGCATCACGACCCAGGGACGGCCGCCGGTGGCCGCCGCGAAGCGCGGTCCGAGGTCCAGGTACATCGAGGTGCCGGACTCCCGGACGGCGACCGTCGACGGGAAGGCCGGACCCATGGCCGCGAAATCGGACGCCCGGAAGGAGAAGTCGGCCGCTCCGGGTCCCACCGTCCCGGACAGGCGTGCCGAGTGGTCCGCGTCGTCCGTGCGCCCCGGGATGCCCGTCTCCGCAGTCGCCGTGAAGGTGACGCTCCCCGCCGCCGACACCTTGCCCCGTGCTGCCGCCACGGCCGCGCGCGGGGTCGGCACCTTCTTCGCCGCGGTCGCGCGCGGTTTCACGTCCTCGTCCGCACCGCCGGCTCCGCAGCCGGCGACTCCTACCGCGGCCGCCACGGCCGTCGCCGCCACGAGCGCCCCGCGCCCCGCGGTGAACCCGTTCCTCATGTGCTCCCCACCCCATTGCCGCCCTGTGCCAGCCGCGCTCGGACCGGTCGGGCGGGTGAACGATACCCCTGGTCAGCGGGGCCTCGTTCACCTTTTCCGCGCGGGGGAAGCACATCACGCACAAGCCGCGGAAAGCGCATCACGCGCACATGGCGCGGGCGCGGGAACAGGCGCAGAAGCGGGCGCGGGAACGGGCGCAAAAGCGCGGGGACGGGCGCAAAAAACGGGCCCCCCGCATCCGCCGGAGCGGAGGCGAGGGGCCCGTTCGACCGATGTGGCCGACGCCGTGGGCGTCAGATCACAGCCGGGGTCTCCTCGAGGAGGTTCCGGGTGCGGTTGGCGTCCAGCGGGATGCCGGGGCTCATCGTGAGGGCCAGCGTGGCCTTCTTGATGTAGCGGCCCTTGGCGGCCGACGGCTTGAGGCGGTTGATCTCCTCGAGCGCCGCGGCGTAGTTCTCCACCAGCTTCGTCTCGTCGAACGAGATCTTGCCGATGATGAAGTGCAGGTTCGCGTGCTTGTCGACACGGAACTCGATCTTGCCGCCCTTGATGTCCGTCACGGCCTTGGTGACGTCCGGGGTGACCGTTCCCGTCTTCGGGTTGGGCATCAGACCACGCGGGCCGAGGACGCGGCCGAGGCGGCCGACCTTGCCCATGAGGTCCGGGGTGGCGACGACGGCGTCGAAGTCCAGACGCCCCTTCGCGACCTCGTCGATCAGTTCGTCGGCGCCGACGATGTCGGCGCCCGCGGCACGCGCTGCCTCGGCACGGTCACCGGTCGCGAAGACCAGGACCCGGGCGGTCTTGCCGGTGCCGTGCGGAAGGTTCACGGTGCCGCGGACCATCTGGTCCGCCTTGCGCGGGTCGACGCCCAGGCGCATGGCGACCTCGACGGTGCCGTCGAACTTCGCGCTGTTGATGTCCTTGGCCAGACGTACGGCCTCCAGGGGCGCGTACTCGCGCTCCTGGTCGATCTTGGCGTCCGCCGCGCGGAGAGCCTTGGTGCGCTTCACTTCATCTCCTGATGGTTCAAGCAGGTGCGGAGGTCGTGGTCCGGGCCGCGCATGGCCCTTCCACTGGAGCCGGGGCGGTGTGCGCCCGCGGCACGGTGTCCGGGTCTCAGCCCTCGACCGTGATGCCCATGGAACGGGCGGTGCCGGCGATGATCTTCTCGGCGGCCTCGATGTCGTTCGCGTTCAGGTCGGGCATCTTGGTGTTGGCGATGTCCCGCACCTGCTCGCGCGTCAGCTTGGCGACCTTCTTGACGTGCGGCTCGCCGGAGCCCTTGTCCACACCTGCGGCCTTGAGGATCAGCTTGGCGGCCGGGGGGGTCTTGGTGATGAAGGTGAAGGAGCGGTCCTCGTAGACCGTGATCTCCACCGGCACGACCATGCCGCGCTGCGACTCGGTCGCGGCGTTGTAGGCCTTGCAGAACTCCATGATGTTGACGCCGTGCTGGCCCAGCGCGGGACCGACCGGCGGCGCCGGGTTGGCCGCACCGGCCTTGATCTGGAGCTTGATCAGCCCCGTGACCTTCTTCTTCTTGGGAGGCATGTGTTTCTCTCCGGGTCCTGATGAGAGGTGATCAGCCTCCACCCATCATCCGGATGGAGGCATACCGCACCACGATAACGGGTAACGTTGTGCGGCCAAAAACCGACAGGTCAGGGGCCCGCGAGGGGCGTCCCTGACCTGGTCGGAAGCTTCTCCGGCGGCGCCGTCACCAGCCTGCCGGACCCGTCCCGCACGGACGCGCCACCGAAGCGGCGCCCGTGCGGACGGTTTCAGTTCTTCTGGATCTGGTCGAAGCTCAGCTCGACCGGGGTCTCCCGGCCGAAGATCTCCACCAGGCCCTTGACCTTGCGCGAGTCGGCGCTGATCTCGTTGATCGTCGCCTGGAGCGTCGCGAACGGGCCGTCGGTGACGGTGACCGAGTCGCCGACCTCGAAGTCCAGCACCTGGACCTCGACCTTGCGCGCCGGCATCGGCTTGCCCTCGGCCTCGGCCGCCTCGCGGGCCGCCTTCTCCTCGGCCTCGGGCGCGAGCATCTTGACGATCTCGTCGAGCGTCAGCGGGTACGGGTCGTACGCGTTGCCGACGAAGCCCGTGACGCCGGGGGTGTTGCGGACGACGCCCCAGGACTCGTTCGTCAGATCCATGCGGACGAGCACGTAGCCGGGCAGCTTGTTCTGCCGGACGTTCTTGCGCTCGCCGTTCTTGATCTGGACGATCTCTTCCTCGGGGACCTCGGCCTGGTAGATGAACTCCTCGACGTTGAGGGAGACGGCGCGCTGCTCCAGGTTCGCCTTCACGCGCTTCTCGTAGCCCGCGTAGGTGTGGATCACGTACCACTCGCCGGGGAGGCCCCGCAGCTCGTCGCGGAGGGCGGCGACCGGGTCGACCGGAGCCTCGGCGACGGGCTCGCCCTCGGAGTCCTCGTCCGTGCCCTCGGCCGCCTCGGCGGTCTCGCCCTCGGCGCCTTCGGCCTGGTCCGCGTCCTCGGCGTCCTGCTCGCCGGACGCGTCCTCGTCGGACTCGTCGGCCGCGACGGTCTCGTCGGGCTTCTCGTCCGCGCTCGCGGCGGCGGCCCCGGTGGCCTCGTCGGCCCGGCCCGGCTCGTCTGGCTCGACAGCGTCCGCCGCCGCTGCGACGTCGGCGTCGTCCGCAGCGGACTCTGCCGATTCGCGGGCGTCGTTCAGATTCGGGTCAGACACGGTGACTGCTTCTTCCTGGCTCAAGGGGTGGAACACCCGAAAGGGGCGGCCGGTATTGGTCGCCCCTCGGGATCAGCCGAAAACGGACTTGACTGCTTCGTTGAAGCCATAGTCAATCACGGTCACGAGACCGATCATGATGACGACGAAGACAATCACCACAGTGGTGTACGTCGACAGCTGGTTGCGAGTCGGCCAGACGACCTTGCGCAGCTCGGCGACGACCTGCCGGTAGAAGAGCGCGAGACGGCCCATGGGGCCCTTCTTTCCGCGCTTGCCACCCTTGCGGGGCTTCTTCTCCTGCGACTCAGGAGCGTCGTCGGCATCAGGCTTGTCGATGGAGCCCACGGCGTCCGTCACGCTCTCTCACCTGATTCCCGGTCGTGGCCGTGCCGCGCCCGGGGGAGCCGCACGGCTGTGCAATGAATGTACGTACATGCGCACACATCCTGGCGGTGTGTGTAGCAGGGCCGGAGGGACTTGAACCCCCAACCGCTGGTTTTGGAGACCAGTGCTCTACCAATTGAGCTACGACCCTTTGTTGCCCGCCCCAACCTACCGCATCCGGGCTCACGCAGGACATGCGCGCGAACGGAAGCGGCGATGGAGGCCGACGACAGGTGAGTGTACGTGGTCGGTGGCCCTGCGTCGAACAGCTCTCAACTCCGGCCACAACCCCGGGGGTCCCGCAGAAAGCGGAGCGCTCCCGCATGATCCTCCGGTCCTCGGCCGGGGCCCGGCGGCCGCGGGCGCGGGCCCGGGGCGGCGGCGGTCGGCCGGTCCGGCCGCGGACGCACACGCTCCGGTCGTTCCCGGACACCATGCGTCGCCGCTGCGTGCCCAGTTGTTCACTCTGTGAAACCCGTGTGCCACGGGGGTTTCCGGTCTGAAACCATGGGCCCCATGAGCGCTGCAACCCCTTCCGCCGAGCGCCGGGTGTCCGCGCGCGTCGGCGCGATCTCCGAGTCCGCCACCCTCGCCGTCGACGCCAAGGCAAAGGCCCTCAAGGCCGCCGGGCGCCCGGTGATCGGGTTCGGCGCGGGCGAGCCCGACTTCCCGACGCCCGACTACATCGTCGACGCGGCCGTCGAGGCCTGCCGGAACCCCAAGTTCCACCGCTACACGCCGGCCGGCGGCCTGCCCGAGCTCAAGGCCGCCATCGCCGCGAAGACCCTGCGCGACTCCGGATACGAGGTCGACCCCGCGCAGGTCCTCGTCACCAACGGCGGCAAGCAGGCCATCTACGAGGCCTTCGCCGCGATCCTCGACCCGGGCGACGAGGTCATCGTGCCGGCGCCGTACTGGACCACCTACCCGGAGTCGATCCGCCTCGCAGGCGGCGTCCCGGTCGACGTGGTGGCCGACGAGACCACGGGCTACCGGGTCTCCGTCGAGCAGCTGGAGGCCGCGCGCACCGAGCGCACGAAGGTGCTGCTGTTCGTCTCCCCGTCCAACCCGACGGGCGCCGTGTACAGCCGCGAGGACACCGAGGCCGTCGGCCGCTGGGCCGCCGAGCACGGCCTGTGGGTGCTGACGGACGAGATCTACGAGCACCTCGTCTACGGCGACGCCGTCTTCACGTCGCTGCCGGTCGCGGTGCCCGAGCTGCGCGACCGGTGCATCGTCGTCAACGGCGTGGCGAAGACGTACGCCATGACGGGCTGGCGCGTGGGCTGGGCGATCGGCCCGAAGGACGTCATCAAGGCCGCCGCGAACCTCCAGTCGCACGCCACGTCCAACGTCGCGAACGTGTCGCAGGCCGCGGCGATCGCCGCCGTCTCCGGCGACCTGTCGGCGGTGGCCGAAATGCGCTCCGCGTTCGACCGGCGCCGTACGACCATCGTGCGGATGCTGAACGAGATCGACGGCGTGGTCTGCCCGGAGCCCGAGGGCGCGTTCTACGCGTACCCGTCGGTGAAGGCGCTGCTCGGCAAGGAGATCCGCGGTTCGCGCCCGGAGTCGTCGGTCGAGCTGGCCGCGCTGATCCTCGACGAGGTCGAGGTCGCGGTCGTTCCCGGTGAGGCCTTCGGCACGCCGGGTTACCTGCGGCTGTCGTACGCGCTCGGCGACGAGGACCTGGTGGAGGGCGTCTCCCGGATCCAGAAGCTGCTGGCGGAGGCCAGGGACTGACGGCCGCGCGGAGCGCTCCGGGGCGCCGGCCCGGCTGATCGCGCCACGGCTGCGGCAGGCCCCTTCCGGGGCAGGGCGTTTCCGGGGCGGGGCGTTTCCGGGGCGGGGCGTTTCCGGGGCAGGACGCTTCGGGGGCAGGACGCCTCCGGGGCGCCGTCCGGCGCTCCGCCCTCCGGCGGGCAGACGGGTTTCCGGCGGGAGCCGGGGGCCCGTCTTTCCGTTCGGGGAGGACGGATCGGACCATCGGGGTGTGGGGACCCGCACGAATACGGCAGGATCTTGGGATGTTGAGCACGACCGCCGCCACCCGGCACGAACCCGCCCGCCCGCGCGATCTGCGGCTGCTGCCGAAGGCCCACCTGCACCTGCACTTCACCGGGTCGATGCGGCCCACCACCCTCCTCGAGCTGGCCGAGAAGTACCGCGTCCACCTGCCGGAGGCGCTGACGAGCGGCGAACCGCCGAAGCTGAGCGCCACCGACGAGCGCGGCTGGTTCCGCTTCCAGCGGCTGTACGACATCGCCCGGTCCTGCCTGCGGGAGCCGGACGACATCCGGCGGCTCGTGCGGGAGGCCGCCGAGGAGGACGTGCGGGACGGTTCGCGCTGGCTGGAGATCCAGGTCGACCCCACCTCGTACGCGCCGCACCTCGGCGGGCTGATCCCCGCGCTGGAGGTCATCCTCGACGCGGTCGACTCCGCGTCGCGCGAGACGGGCCTCGGCATGCGGCTCCTGGTCGCGGCGAACCGGATGAAGCATCCCCTGGAGGCGCGCACGCTGGCGCGGCTCGCGGTGCGCTTCGCCGACCGCGGCATCGTCGGTTTCGGCCTGTCCAACGACGAACGGCGCGGCATGGCCCGTGACTTCGACCGCGCCTTCTCCATCGCCCGGCACGGCGGCCTGCTGGCCGCGCCGCACGGCGGCGAGCTGACCGGCCCGTCCTCGGTGCGGGACTGCCTCGACGACCTGCGCGCGGCCCGCATCGGCCACGGAGTGCGGGCCGCGGAGGACCCCCGGCTGCTGCGGCGGCTCGCCGACGCGGGTGTCACCTGCGAGGTCTGCCCGGCGTCGAACGTGGCGCTCGGCGTCTACCCGAAGCCCGCGGACGTCCCCCTGCGCACTCTGTTCGACGCGGGCGTCCCGATGGCACTGGGCGCGGACGACCCGCTGCTGTTCGGCTCCCGCCTGGCGGCGCAGTACGAGATCGCGCGCGAGCACCACGGCTTCTCGGACGAGGAGCTCGCGGAGCTGGCGCGCCAGTCGATCCGCGCGTCGGCGGCCCCGGAGGGCGTACGTGCTGAACTGCTGGCCGGAGTGGACGCCTGGCTGGCCGGCTGACCGTCCGCCGGGCCGTCCGGCGCCGCCGGCGGACCCGCCCGTCCCGCGGGAGCCGGCCTCGGGAGCCGCCCTCGGGAGCCGGGCCGTGGGGGCCGGGCCGCGGGAGCCGGGCCGTGGGGGCCGGGCCGCCCGCAGGAGCAGCCTGGGAAGCCGCCCGCTAGAGTGCGGCGCCGATCATGACCGGCTCGTTGACGAGCACGATCCCGAAGGCGTCGTACACGCCCGCGACGACCTCGCGGGCGAGGGCCAGGAGGTCCTCGGTGCTCGCGCCGCCGCGGTTGGTGAGCGCGAGCGTGTGCTTGGTGGAGATGCGGGCGGGCCCGGTGCCGTAGCCCTTCGTGAAGCCGGCCTTGTCGATCAGCCACGCGGCGGACGTCTTGATGCGCCCGGCGCCCTCCGGCCCCTCGGGGTAGGCCGGCGGCACGACGCCGTCGCCGAGGCGCTCGCGCACCCGGGCCAGGAAGTCCTCGTGCTGCGCCGCGTCGAGGAGCGGGTTCGTGAAGAACGAGCCCGCGGACCAGGTGTCGTGGTCCTCCGGGTCGAGGACCATGCCCTTGCCCGCGCGCAGGCGCAGGACCGTGTCACGGGCGTCCCCCACGGGCACCCGCCCGCCGGGCGCCACGCCGAGCGCGCGGGCCGTCTCGGCGTACCGCAGCGGCCCGGACAGGCCCCCCGCGTCCTCCAGTACGAACCTCACCCGCAGCACGACGTACCGCTCGGGGTGCAGTTTGAAGACGCTGGAACGGTACGAGAAGAGGCACGCGTCGTTCGAGAGGGTGACGACCTGGCGCTCGGCGCGGTCGTAGGCGACGACCTCCTCGATGACCGAGGAGACCTCCTGCCCGTACGCGCCGACGTTCTGGATGGGCGTGGCGCCGACCGATCCCGGGATCCCCGCCAGGCACTCGATCCCGGCGAGGCCCGCGTCGACCGTGCGGGCCACGACGTCCGACCACACCTCGCCCGCCGCGGCCTCCAGGCGCGTTCCGTCGAGCACGGCGCCCCGGGTCGCGACGCGCAGCGCCGTCCCCGCGAACCCCTTGTCGCCGACGACCAGGTTGCTGCCGCCGCCGATGACGAGCAGCGGGGTGCCTTCGTCGTCCGCGCGGCGGGTCTCCTCGACGACGAGGTCGTCGGTGTCGACGGTCACGAGCCGGCGGGCGGGCCCGCCGAGCCGGAGGGTGGTCAGGGGGGCGAGAGGCGTCTCGAAGAATTCCTGCACGCCGCAAGGCTAACGGTCGCCCGTGCGAGCGCCCCGATCCCGCCCCGGGCCGCCGCGCCCCGCGCCGTCCCGCCCCGCGCCGTCCCGCCCCCGACGGCACGGGGACCGGCGCGGGACGGCGGAGGCGGGACGTGAGGGGCCGGGGACGCGGGTCGGAAGCGCCGGCGCTCCGACCGTCCGAAGGGGTGTTCAGGCCGTCCGGGCCGGCTCGCCGTCACGGCCGGCTGCCGCTTCGAGGGGTGCGCTCGGGCCCGGGGCGTCCTGCACCTGCGGGGCGTTCGTCGCGGACGGCCGTCCCACCGGCGTGTCCGCCCGGCGGCGGCCCAGCACGGCGAACGCCACCAGCGCGCCCACCGCCACCACGGCGGCGCCGATCCACAGCGCGGGCCGCGTACCGTCCACGAAGGCCTGCGCGCTGCCGTAGCCGCCGCGCGCGGAGAAGACCGCGCCGAGCGTGGCCACCCCGAGCGCCCCGCCGACCTCGCGCAGCGCGTTGTTCGTGCCGGACGCGATGCCCTGGTCACCGGGCCGCACACCGGCCATGACGAGCGAGCCCGCCGGGGCGAAGTACAGCGCCATGCCGACGCCGCTGAGGATCAGGGCGGGCAGCTGCGTCCCGTACGAGACGCCGGGAGCGATGACGGCCGCGAACCACGCGAGTCCGGCGGCCTGCAGCGCCAGGCCCGTGGCCACGACGGGGCGCCCGCCGAACCGGTCGGACAGCAGCCCCGCGACCGGCGAGACCAGCAGCGGCATGCCGGTCCACGGGAGCATCCGCAGGCCCGCCTCGGTCGGCGAGTAGCCCAGTACGCCCTGCAGGAACTGGCTGAGCAGGAAGATCGAGCCGAACATGCCGATGAACATGAGCAGTGCCACCGCGTTGATGCCCGCGAAGGTGCGGTTGCGGAACATCCGCAGCGGGAGCATCGCGTCCGGGTGGCGGGCGGAGTGGCGCAGGAACAGCCCGACGAGCGCCGCGCCGAGGATCAGCCCGAGCAGGACGCGGGCGCTGGTCCAGCCGCTGGAGTTGGCGGTGACGAGCGCGTAGACGATGCCGAAGAGGCCGGTGCTGATCAGGGCGGTGCCGGTCACGTCGAGCCGGGGGCGCGGTCCGCGCGACTCCGCCAGACGCAGCCGGGCGAGCGGGAGGAGGACGATCCCCACGGGGACGTTCAGCCAGAAGATCCACGGCCATGACAGGTGTTCGGTGAGGCTTCCGCCCACCAGGGGGCCGGCGGCGACCGCGAGGCCGGAGAGCGCGCTGAAGATGCCGAGGTACGCGCCCCGCCGTGCGGCGGGCACCGCCGCCGTGAGGAGGGTCAGGGCCAGCGGCATCATGATCGCGGCGCCGACGCCCTGGACGGCCCGCGCGGCGATCAGCGGCGCGACGCCGCCCGCGAGGGCCGCGCCGGCCGACGCGACGGAGAACGTGGCGATGCCTACGACGAACAGCTTGCGCCGGCCGAACCTGTCGCCCAGCGCCGCTCCGAACATCAGCAGCACCGCGAACGTCAGGGTGTAGGCGTTGACCGTCCATTCCAGGTCGTCCAGCGACCCGCCGAGATCGTGTCGGATGGACGGGAGCGCCGTGGTGACGACGAGGTTGTCGAGCGCCGCCATGAAGCCCGCGACGGAGGTCAGCGCCAGTGCCCAGCCGGCACGGCGCCGGCCTGCCGTCCCCGTCTCCTCGACTCCCCCGTCGCCGATCCCACCGCCGGTCCCTCCGCCGGTTCCTCCGCCGGTCCCTCCGCCGGTTCTTTCAGCCGTGCCCGGCGCCGAACGTGCCGCGCTCGCGTCCCCGGCGCTCGGGCCCGGGCCCGTCGCACTCGGGCTCGGGCTCGGGTCCGGGCCTGTCGTGCTCGGGCTCGGGCTCGGTTGCGAACGTGCCGTGCCGCCCGGACTCGGATTGGTTTCCGCGTTCTTCTCAGCCATCTCGGTTCTCCAGGTCGACGGGTGCCTGCGAGGCGCGCTGCGAGCAGCGGAGCCCCGCGTGTCACTCGTGCGGTAGTTAGTTATTGATCAATAACTTTCACGGGCATGATTCGGGCATGGTTCGAGGCTCCGAACAGCCCGGTCGAGCAGGCGCCGGACCTCAGGCCTGCGCCGGACCTCAGGCCTGCGCCGGACCTCAGGCCCGCGCCGCGCCGGGTCCCGGCCCGGGCCTCCCGACCCGGACGCCGTCCCCCACCGCACCGCCCCGTTCAGGGCGGCACGGCTCAACCGTCCGCTTCTGTTTCCGTTTCCGTTTCCGCTGCCGCTTGCGCCGTTGCCGCCGCTTCGGCCTGCGTCTTCGCCCGCGTTTCCGCTTGCGCCTTCCCCCGTGTTTCCGCCGGGGCTTTCGCCCGGGCATTCGTCCGCGCCTGCGACTGCGATTCCGCTCGCGTTCCCGCCTGCGCGTGACCGCTCCCGGGATCCTCGTCGTCCGGGGTCTCCGGAGCGTCCTTCGCCGACGCGTCCTTCGCCGACGCGTCCTTCGCCGGCGCGCCGACCACCGGTTGCGCCGACTCGTACACGGCGCCCCACACCCGGTGGTCGGGCGGGTAGCCCAAGGAGACCATCGTGTTGATCAGCATTCCGTAGGCCATGAACTGGGCGACTTCACCCTCGTCGGAGCCGAGCGCCTCCCCCGCCGCGTCCCAGACCTGGAGCCAGCCGCGCCGCAGCCGCTCCGCGAAGTCCCGGTCGCCCGAGGCCTCCGCGGCACCGGCCGCCGCGTACATCTGCATCTGCAGGAGGAGGCGGTCCGGCTGCTCGGCGATGCCGCGCTGGTACGCCTCGGCCATGGCGTGGAGCGCCTCCTCCCCCGTGAGCCCGTCGCTCGCCTCGCGGAAGCCGTCGGCCATGTCGCCGAGGCACCGGTCGCACGCGGCGAGGAAGATCTCCTGCTTGCTCGGGAAGAGACGGAAGAGGTACGGCTGCGAGACGCCGACGCGTCGGGCGATCACTTCCGTGGAGGTGCCGTTGTAGCCACCCCGGGCGAACTCCGTGACGGCCGCCCGCACGACGCTCTCGCGCCTCTCCTCCGCGCTCATCCTGACCATGCGACTAAGTTATTGGTCACTTACTAACTTAGTCAAGCGGGTGGCGTCACGGAAAAGTGACGGGCCCCGCCGCGTGCCGGTGAGGGCAGTGCGACGGGGCCCGGCCCCGATGAGATCAACGCGCGACGTCCACGTCCGAGGGACCGCGGGTTTGCGCAGGTCCAGCCGTCTGGCCGTCTGGCCATCCGTCCGTTCGTCCGTCCACTCGTCCGTTTGCCGACGCGTGCGGCCCGGGCCGGCTCAGGCGAGCCGGACGACCGCGCGCGCCAGGCCGAGGACCTTCTGACCGTCGCTGGTCGCCGCGATGTCGACCCTGACCTGGCGGTCCTCCAGCTTCTGGGCGACCTTGGCCGAGACCTCGACGACCGCGCCCTTGTCGTCGTCGGGAACGACGACGGGCTTGGTGAAGCGGACGCTGTACTCCACGAGCGCGCCGGGGTCGCCCGTCCAGTCGGTGACCACCCGGATCGCCTCGGCCATCGTGAACATGCCGTGCGCGATCACGTCCGGCAGCCCGACCTCCTTGGCGAACCGCTCGTTCCAGTGGATGGGGTTGAAGTCGCCGGAGGCACCCGCGTACCGCACGAGGGTGTCGCGCGAGACGGGGAACCTGCCCGCGGGCAGCTCCGTGCCGACCTCGACCTCGTCGTAACCGATCTTCGCCGTCATGTCCTCACGCCCCCGCCGCGTCCTCGGCGGCCCGCGCCACCAGCTTCATCCAGGCCGTCGCGACGTGCTCGCCCTTGTCGTCGTGCACGTCGCCGCGCAGGTCGACGAAGTCGCTGCCCGCGCGCGTGGTGATGCCCTCGATCGTGGACGTGACGGACAGCCGGTCGCCCGCGCACACCGGCCTGGTGTACGCGAACTTCTGGCTGCCGTGCACCACCCTGGTGAAGTCGAGTCCCAGTTCCGGGTCCGCGATGACCTCGCCCGCGGCCCGGTAGGTGACCGTGAAGACGAACGTCGGCGGGGCGATCACGTCGGCGTAACCGAGAGCCTTCGCGGCCTCGGGGTCGGTGTGCGCGCCGGCGCTCTCACCGATCGCCTGGGCGAACTCCCGGATCTTCTCCCGGCCGACCTCGTACGGCGCGGTGGGCGGGTAGCTCCGCCCCACAAAGGACTCGTCGAGCGCCATGGATGCCGCTCCCTCCTGGTGTCTCACCCGCCGACTCGGCCGGCTGGTGTCTCGCTGCCGACTCGGCCGGCCCGGTGTGCCGGCGGCCGTTCGGGCGGGTGCCCGCGGTCCGCCGGGGCGACGTGCCCGCGGCGCGCCCCGGCCGGTGGCCTCGTGGGGCGGTGTGCGCTGGGCTGTCGATCGTGCGTCGTCCGGGGCCGCGGTGCGACCCAGACGAAACGAGGCCGCCCCCGGCATTCAGGGGCGGCCTCGCATTCGAGCCTTGATCAGCGCGTCTCGCGATGCGCCGTGTGCGCCTTGCAGCGCGGGCAGTGCTTCTTCAGCTCAAGACGATCCGGGTTGTTACGCCGGTTCTTCTTGGTGATGTAGTTCCGCTCCTTGCACTCCACGCAGGCCAGCGTGATCTTCGGGCGGACGTCTGTGGCAGCCACGTGAGTGCTCCTTGACGAACGGATGGATAATCAGGTTTTACGCAAAGAAGAGTAGCCGACTGGAGGACCGACCCCGCAATCGGCTACTGTCTGTAGCGGTGACCGGACTTGAACCGGTGACACAGCGATTATGAGCCGCTTGCTCTACCGACTGAGCTACACCGCTGCGATGCAGGATCTCCTCGCCCGAGGGCGAGGATCTCCGAACACCAGAGCCCCAATACGGAATCGAACCGTAGACCTTCTCCTTACCATGGAGACGCTCTACCGACTGAGCTATTGGGGCGAGCGATGAAGACATTACACGGTCGGTGGTGGTTCGCCCAAATCCGTTTCACCGCCGGGGTCCGGGCCCCGCACGGCCGTCACGAAGACGTCTCACCCGCGCTCGGGGCCGGGGGGTCCCAGCCGCAACGGGCGCCCCTCGAACGCCTCTGACCCCGTCCGACGCGACGGCCGCCCGCGCACGTCACGACGCCCGGGGCCGGGGCGGAAAACCGGGCAGTGCCGGGACGCGGGGGGCGTGAAGGGGACGTGGGGCGAGGGCCCCGGGCCGGCCCCGGGCCGGGCCCACGGCGGGCAGCGAGCAGCGAGCACGCATGCCGCCGGAGGCCCGCACCCGCCCGACACCGAAGAGATGCGCGGCCCCGGCCCTGCCCTGCCGTCCTCCGACGACGCTGCCGCCGACGCGAAAGCTCCCGCGAGAGCCACGAGGACCGCTGGAAGGGCCGCGAGGACTACTGAAAGGGCCGCTGCGAGGGCTCCCGCGATATGACTTTTCCGCTCCTCCGCGATGGCGTCGCCGCCCGGATCTAGGCTCACCACGCTGCGTGATCTTGCGACGTGGCCTGTCAGAGCCCCGAAAGCACCGGTGGCCGCTCGCGGGCGGCCCGGCGGGGCGCCCCGTACGAACACCGGGAGCCCGATGCCCGACCGTCAGCCGCAGCCGTCCGGCGGTTCCCCCGCCGGGACCACCGCGCTGATCCTCTCGGGCGCACGCCTGGCCGACGGCAGGACCGTCGACGTACGGCTCGGCGGCAGCCGCATCGAGGCGGTCGCCCCGGCCGGCTCGCTCGGTGGCCGCATGTCCCGCATCGACCTCGGCGGCCACCTCCTGCTGCCCGCGCCCGCGGAGCCGCACGCGCACAGCGACACCGCCCTGTCCGCCGAGGACCCGCCCGGGGGCGCCCCGGCCACGAAGCCCCCGGCGGGCCCGGGCAGCGGAGCGGG
>NZ_JAKGCV010000010.1 GCF_021556455.1 Streptomyces fuscigenes
GCCCGCGAGGCCGCCCGGTCCGGCGGTCACCCGGCCGCACGTGCACCGGCCCCTCGGCCGGGCCCCCGGCGTCCGCCGCACGCGCGCGGCAGCGAAAAGCCCCCGCGGCGGGGGCCGGACGGGGGCGGGAAGCGGGAGGAGTAGGCCGTGTGGGACTTGAACCCACAACCAACGGATTAAAAGTCCGCTGCTCTGACCAATTGAGCTAACGGCCCGCACCGCGAAGCATAGTCCGCCCCCGCGGCCGACATGCCCGAGGCCGTGCTCGGCCCCGCCGCGTACACGCCCGAGGCCAGGGGTCCGCTCCCGCCGCGTACGCGCCCCGGGCCGGGGTCCGCTCCTGCCGCGTACACGCCCCGGGCCGGGGTCCGCTCCCGCCGGGTACGCGCCCGAGGCCGCGACCGGCCCCGCCGTTCGCCGGGGTGGCCGCCACCGCGGGAAGTACGGCACCGCACGCCGGCCGGGCCCCGAATGCCGCCTCCCGTCCGCGTCGCCCGGGTCAGAACGACCGGTGGAGGCGTCAGAACCGCCGGTGGAGGTCCGTCAGGATCTCCCGGGTCCGGGACGCCGACTCGGCGTGGGCGACCATGCGGTCCATGGCCTCCTTGTGCTCGCCCACCTCGGTCGGATCGTCCAGGTAGAGCGCGCCCGTGAGGTACTCGACGTAGACGACGTCCGGCACCTCCGGCACGTCGAAGCGGAACAGCACGAACGACGTGTACGTGCCCGGGTGGTGACCCGCCGACAGCTCCGCCATCTGGAGCGTCACGTTGGGCAGCTCGGACATCTCCAGCAGGCGGGCGACTTGGTCCCGCATCAGCGAGGCCGACCCGACGGGCCGCAGCAGCACCGTCTCGTCCACCACGGCCCAGTAGGTGGGCGCGTTCTCGCGCGTCAGCAGGGCCTGGCGCTGCTTGCGCAGCGCGACATGGCGCTCGACGCGGTCGGGATCGAACTGCCCCACCGCGCCCGTGCGCAGGATCTCGCGCGTGTACTCCTCCGTCTGGAGGAGCCCGGGCACGAAGTGGGGCTCGTACGTGCGGATCGTCTTCGCCGCCTCCTCCAGGCTGACGTATCCGCTGAACCAGCCCGGCAGCACGTCGTGGAAGCGCTGCCACCAGCCGGGCTTGTTGGCCTCCTCGGTGATCTCCAGGAACGCCGCGACATCGGCCGCGTCGATGCCGTACGCGGGCAGCAGCACCTGGAGGTAGGGGATCTTCAACGCGACCTCGGCCGCCTCCATCCGGCGGATCGTCGCCACCGTGACGTGGAGCAGCTTGGCGGCCTGTTCCCGGGTCACTCCGGCCCGCTCGCGCAGACCGCGCAACTGCCGGCTCAGGACGAGCTGGCCTATCGTCGGGGCGGACCGCGGTTCACTCATGGCCGCCGGCCCCCAGTGCACGCATGGGCGCAGTCTGCCACAGGGTCAGAACGTGAGTACGGGGGCCGTTCGTCCGGATTTCCCGCCCCCCGCACCCCCCTCCGGGCCCCCCTCCGGGCCCCGCTTCGCCCGTCCTACAGCGACCGTCCGCCCGTCACGGACCCTCCGACTCGTCGTGCGGGCCGGGCGGGCGGCGTCTGCCGCGCACCCGTCCGGGCGCGTCCCTTCAGGTACGTCAGCCCGTACACGGCCGTCGCCGCCGCCATGATGCAGAAGCTCGGCGGCAGCACCGGCACCGCGTAGCTGAGGGCGAGTCCCGCCCACATCTCGCCGAGCCCGAGCGCCGCCGACAGGGCGAGGCCGCGCAGGGGCCGCCCGGTGAGGCGGACCGCCGCTCCGGCAGGGGCCGCGAGCAGCCCGAGCAGCAGCAGCGAGCCGACCGCCTGCGTGGCCTCGGCGGCGCACGCGCCGACCAGGACGAGGAAGGCCAGGCCGAGCAGGCGCACCGGCACCCCGCGCGCGGCCGCCACCGCCTCGTCCACCGACGCGAACAGCAGCGGGCGGGCGATCGCCAGGACGGCCACGCAGATCCCGGCGGCCACCAGGCCCGCGGTCAGGGCCTGCCCGCCGGAGAGGCCGAAGACGGAGCCGAACAGGACGTTGACCCCGGCGCCGCCGTTCCCGGCGCTGCGGGACGTCGTGTAGAGGGTGAGGAAGAAGGCCCCGAGCCCGAGGATCCATGCGAACACCGAGCCGATCGCCACGTCGTCCGCCCGCCCCCGCCGGCCGAGGCCGCCGATCAGCAGGGCGACCGCGATCGTGCCGGCGAACAGTCCGAGCCGCAGGTCGTAGCCCCCGGCGAGCGCGGCGAGCGCGCCGGTGAACGCGACGTGGCTCAGCGCGTCGCCGGTGAACATCTGGGCGCGCAGGACCAGGAAGTAGCCGGTCAGTCCGGCGGCCAGGGCGATGGCCGAGCCGGCGAGGAACGCGTGCAGGAAGAACGGGTGCGTGAAGGCGGCGAGCGGGCCGTGTCCTGTGCCCGCCCCCGCGGCCAGCAGCGCGGCCGCCGCGCCGGCGCTCATGCCGCGCCTCCCGCCGCCAGGGCCGGCTCCGCCCCGGCCCGGGCCCGGCGGCCCGCCCGGCCGCGTGCGTACGGGACGGCGCGCGCCAGCACGTACACCCCGAACGCGAACGTGGTCACGTAGAACCCCACCGGATACGGCGAGTAGTACGCGACGATCAGCCCGGCCCAGGTCACGGCGACCGCGATCAGCGCCGACAGGGCGAGGCCGAGCGAGGGCCGCGAGGTGAGCGCCTGCGCGGCGGCGCCGGGCATCACGAGCAGCGCGAACACCAGGAGGGTGCCGGTGATCTGGGCGGCGCCCGCCGTCGCGGCGCCCAGCAGGACCAGGAAGACCACGGACAGGAGCCGGACCGGGAGGCCGCGGCCGCGCGCCACGTCCGGATCGACGGACGCGAACAGCAGCGGCCGGCCGACGGCGGCCAGCACGAGCAGGACCGCGGCGGTGACACCGAGCAGCAGCCACACCTGTCCCGGCGTGACGCCGAGGAAGCTGCCGAAGAGAAGCGAGGTCACCCCGCCGAGCAGGCCCTTGTAGAGGGTCGTGAACAGGAATCCGCAGGCGAGCAGGAACGCCTGGACCGTGCCGGTGACCGCCGACTCGTGCCCGCCCGCCGCCCGGCCGGTGCGCGGCACGGCCGCGACGACCACCGCCGCCGCCAGGCAGAACGCGAAGTAGCCGTACGTCGCCGACACCCCGACCAGGGCCGCGCAGGCGGCTCCGGGAAAGCCGACGGTGGCGATCGAGTGCCCCGCGAAGCTCTGCCGGCGCAGCACCATGAACCAGCCCATGACGCCGGCCGCGACCGCCACGAGCGTGCCCGCGCGGAAGGCGTTGACCATGAAGGGGTACGCCCACATGGCCCGCAGGTCGGCGACCGGGTTCCAGGACCACGCGGGCAGCGCGCCGGCCGCCAGGGAGAAGGTGTCAGCCGTCGGCACGGCGCTCCTCCCCGTGTCGGTCGCCGGAGGGGCGCGGCCCGGGGACGGCCCGCGCGGAGGGGGTCCCCGGCGACGCGGGCCGCGCGGGGGTGTGCGCGGGGGCGTGCCCGTCCGCGTGCCGGTCGACGTGGCGGGCCGGGGCCTCCGGCTGGCCGACCACCACGAGCCGCCCGTCGGACGTGGTCAGCACCTCCACGGACGTCGCGTACAGCCGCGACAGCGTCGCCGAGGTGATGACCTCGGCGGGGCGCCCCGCCACCGCACCGCCCTCCGCGAGGTACACGACCCGGTCCAGGCGCGAGAGGATCGGGTTGACGTCGTGGGCCACCATCACCACCGACACGCCCTCCTCCCGGCAGATCCGGCCGATCAGCGCGGCGATCGCCGCCTGGTTCGGCAGATCGAGGCTGTCCAGCGGCTCGTCGAGGAGGAGCAGCCGCGGCCGGCGCACGAGGGCCTGCGCGATGAGCAGCCGCTGCTGCTCCCCGCCGGAGCACTGCCCGATGGGCCGGTGCGCGTACGCCTCGGCGCCGACGAGCCCGATCACCTCCGCGACCCGCCGCGCCGCCGCCCGCGCCCGGCCGCCGGGCCGGCCCGGCAGGAAGGACGGCAGGGGCAGCCCCCAGCGGTCGCCGTCCCAGCCGAGCCGCACGACGTCCTCGCCGCGCAGCCGCAGGGACGCGTCGAAGCTGCGGCGCTGCGGCAGGTAGCCCACCAGGGCCCCGGCCCGGCCCGGCCGGGCGCCGAGGACCCGCACCTCCCCGGCCGCGGGCGCCTGGACCCCCAGCAGGACCTTGACGAGCGTGGACTTGCCGACGCCGTTGGGACCGAGCACCGCGACGAACTCCCCCGCGCCCACCTCCAGGTCGACGCCGGACCACAGCGTCCGCCCGCCGGCCCGGACGGCCGCACCCCGCAGCGAGACCACGGGCTCCGCCGCGCCGTCCTCGGTCAGGGCCGCGCGGGCAGGCGCCTGCGCCGCGGTCATTTCCCGGTGGCTTTCGCGAGGGCCGCCTGGATGCCCTTGAGCTGGCGCACCTGCCAGTCCTGGAACGAGGCGCCGGCCGGCGTGAGCGTCTCGGTGACGGTGGCGACCGGGATGCCCTTCGCCTTCGCGGCCTTGACCTGTGCCTGGACGTCGGGCGTCGCGTTCTGGCTGTTGTAGACGTACACCTTGATCTTCTTCTCGGCGATCTGCCGGTCGATCGTGGTCTTGTCCTTCGCGGTGGGGTCGGTGCCCTCGCTGATCGCGTCGAGGAACGACTCGGGGGTGACGAGGTCGAGCCCGAGGCCCTGCGCCAGCGGCGCGAAGATCGACTCGGAGGCGCCCACCGGGGTGCCCGCGTACGTCGCCCGGATGTCGGCGATCTCCTTGGTGTACGGGGCGAGGGTGGTGTTCTCGAAGGTGTTCTTGAGCTGGTCGAAGTCGGCCGCGTCGGCCGGGTCGATCTTCTTGTAGTCGGCCGTGATCTGCTCGACGACCTGGTGGACGTTGTCGGGCGAGTACCAGCGGTGCGGGTTCCCGTTCGCGGGTATGCCCGCCAGCTTGCCGACCTCCAGGTCGGTGCGGTCCTGCGCGGGGTTCGCCGACAGCAGCTTGCCGGCCCAGGAGTCGTAGCCGATCCCGTTGACGATCGCGAGGCGCGCGCCCGCGACGGTGCGGGCGTCCGCGGCGGTCGGCTCGTAGTCGTGCGGGTCCGCGCTGGGGTTGTCGATGATGCTCGTGACCTTCACGTGGGAGCCGCCCAGCTGGGAGGCGATGCTGCCCCAGAAGTTCTCGGCCGCCACCACCTGGACGGCCGCGCCTCCGGCCTTCGCGGAACCGCCCTCGGCGGCGCCCTGCGCGGAGGACGACGACGTGCCGCCCCCGGCCTTCGAGGAGTCCCCGGACGCACTCGGGGAGCTGGGGGACGTGGAGCACGCGGCGACGGACACGGCGGCTATCGCGGCAGCGCCGCCGAGGGCGAGCCGGGAGGTGATGGCGTTCATGGCCGTCACGCTAGATGGAAATGACTTTCAATACCAAGCCATGTTTGCACAGATATGAAAATCATTACCGTTTCGTGATGCGTGCCCGCTCGGGGGCCGGGCTGCCTGGGGAAAGCGGTGCGGGTGCGACGGGCGGCACGGGTGCGACGCGGCTGCGAGGCGTGTGCGGACGGGAAGGCCGCGGGCGGGAGAGGCGCGGCGGCGCGGCCCTGGAGGAGGGTGGCACGCGGCGGCGCACGGGGCTCTGGCAGGCGTGGCGTGGCACGACCGGCGACCGCGGCGCTCACGGCGGGGCGGGGTTGTACGCGGCCGGTGGTTGGTGCGCGGCCGGCGCGGCGCTCACGGCACGTGCGGGGCGGCGGCGCGCGGGATCAGGACGCGCGAACCAGGGGATCTGAGGGACGGGGCCGGCGGGCGGCGACGCCGCCCCGGGGAGCGCCCGGGCGGCCGGGCGCGGGGCGGCCCGGACAGCACGGCCGGGTGGCCGGAAGGTGGGCCGTGTGGGACTCGAACCCACAACCAACGGATTAAAAGTCCGCGGCTCTGCCAATTGAGCTAACGGCCCCAGCGGTTCACACCATAGCGCCCTGTGCGTTCCCGTCCATGGAGTGCGCTCCAGTACTGGCCAGGACGGGCGTGGCGCTTCCATCTTGTCCACCCCGTGCGCCTCCGTCCACACCGTTTCGTGGTGTCTGGTGGAGCCCCGGTGGAGCCCGATGGTGGAGCACCGGTGGAGCAAGGTGGAGCACTTCGGTGGAGCAGGTGGAGCGCGGTGGAGCAGCCCGGTGGAGCAGGCGGAGCGGCCGGGTGGAGCACGCCGGCGGAGCGGCGAAACGCGGCCTCACCCGCGAGGACGCCACGGTGGAGCTCCACCTCACTTCTCCACCACCTGGCGCCGCGCCCGGGGCACCAGCGCGGCGGCGCGCTCGGCCGCCGTCTGGTCCACCTCGCGGATGAGCGACGTGTAGGTGTTGGAGGTGAGCACGATCGTGGAGTGCCGCAGCGTCTCCTTGATCGTGTGGAGGTCCGCGCCGGCCGCGTGGAGCACCGTGGCGCACACGTGCCGGAGGTCCCGGAGGTTGATCGGCGGGAGGCTCGTGCGGTCGTAGATCTCGCGGAACGCGCGCGAGACCCTGGCCGGGTGGAGCCACCCGCCCGTCTCCGTGGCGAAGACTTTGCCGGTCTCCTCCCACTTGTCGCCGCACGCCAGCCGCTCCCGTAGCTGCGCGGCCCGGTGCTCCCGGAGCACCTGCACGGTCCCGGCGTCCAGGGAGATGGTCGAGACGGAGCCCTCCGTTTTCGGGACGGTCTCCACGGTCGTCCAGCCGTCCACCACCACGATCTCCATCGTGACGGAGAGGAGCCCGGCCTCCAGGTTCACGTCCGTCCACTGCTGCCCCACCGCCTCACCACGCCGGAGTCCGCGGAAGCCCATGAGGTGGAAGATCGGGTACAGCCGGTCTCCCTCCGCCGCGTCCAGGAACTCGCCGAACTGAGCCGGCGTCCAGACCATGACGGACCCGGGGACCTCCCCCGTCTCCTGCCACCGCTCCACCCGCTCCGGCGTCCACAGGAGCGGTTTCGGCCGGGCAGCCGCCCCGAGCTCCACGAAGGAGGCCGGGTTGAAGGTGATGTACTGCCGGGCGATCGCCGCGTTCAGCGCCGTACGGAGCGTGCGCCGGATCGCCTGCCGCGTGGCCGGCCCGTTGACCTTCCGGAACGGCGGCATGGCCGCGAGCTTGCCCCGCTCCGCGGCGAGCGCGGCCCGCTCGTCCGCCTTCGGCACGCCGCTACGGCCCCGCGTGCACCGGGCCTCCTGCTCCCGGCGCGCCTGGTTCTCCGCGAGGATCACCTCATTCGCCTCCTCGATCTCCGCAAACAGCGTGTCGAGGTGCCCCACGTTCAGCTTGTCCAGGCGGATGTGGCCGATCCTCGGCGTGAGGTGGTAGCGCACGTGGGAGGCGTACCCGTAGAGGGTGGTCGGCCTGCTCTTCTTGCTATCGAGCCAGACCTCCAGCCACTGGCCCATCGTCATCTTCCCGTCCAGCGGGACGCCCACCCCGAGCTTCCGGGAGATGGCTATGGGGTCCGGGATGTCCTGCCGGTCCTTCTGCACCGCGGCCAGGAGGTCTCCCACTCTCCGGAGCTCGTCCTCCTCCTGGCCGGCCAGGTCGAGGATGGCTCGGATCCGGTCCAGGTCCCCCTGCGCTTCCTTGGACGTGGCGTAGCCGGTGCGCTCGAAGCGGCGCCGCTTCCCGTCCTCCCCGGGCGGGAGCTCCTGGATCACCCGGTAGCGCCCGTGCGTCCGCTTCTCCAGCTCCGGGCAACTCCCCGCTAATCTCTTCCCGTTGGACCCTCGGCACTCGCACCGCTTGCTGATGCCGCCCGCGCGGCGTGACCCTGGCATGGCGACCCCCTCTCATCCCGTGGGCCGTTCAAGGCCCGGTAGCGGCGGGACTTCCAGGCCCCGCCGAGTCATCTCCTCGCGGAGCTCCATGAGCTGGTCCGTGAGCTCGCGCGCCATCGTGCGGCCGGCCTCCGCCTCCGCGTCCTCCAGCTCCACCACGTACCGCTGCTCCGCGATCCCCTGCTCCCAAATCCGCCGATAGACCCCGCGGATACGGCGCTCCAGCTCCTGGTGGCGGCGCGCGAGCGCCAGGGCGGAGTCCTCCGGCGCCCCGACGCCTGCGAACCAGTCCACGGCCTCCAGGGGCGTGGCCGTCCGACCGGGCAGGTACTCCGTCTCCGCGGCGTACCCGGCCGGGAAGACCAGCGCGGCTGGCGCCACCTCGAGCGCCGCCGCGAGGACCAGGAGGTCCGCAACGGACACGTCCCGGCGGCGGCCGTTCTCGATGTTGGAGATGACGGTCCGCTGGAGGGCGGGGTGGCCGAGGCGGGCGCACGCGTCGGCCAGTTGCTGGGCGCTTATGGACCGCTCGGTGCGGTGCCTGCGTAGCTCCCGGGCGATCGTCGCGCTCACGTCGGCCGGCCACTCGATTGGTTGCTCCACGACGACTCAAAGTACAGCCGGTATTGCGCTGTATCAACGCGTCCTCTACAGTCCACGGAAACAACCCAAGAGCATGGAGGAGTTGCGCGGTAATGACCCAAGAATCTGCCCTGGCGGTCCGGGCCCTCACCGTGCGGGACCTCCTGGAGCTCCCCCCAGTGGTGGACGTGGAGACCGCCTCCCGCGCCCTCGGGATCTCCCGGAGCCACGGGTACAACCTGGCTCGCTCCGGTACGTTCCCCTGTACCGTCCTGCGCGCCGGCCGGTCCTTCCGCGTCGTGACCGCGGACCTCCGGCGCGTCCTCGGCGTCAGCCACCGGGCGCCCGCAGCGGAGTCGACCGCTGCCACCGTGGCGGCCTGATAGACCACCGCCTCCCCCAGCGGGTCCGGCCCTCTCCTCCCCTCCGGGGCCGGGCCCGCACCCCGTAGGCACGGCGCCGGCCCTACCCCCCGAACCGGCGTCGCGCACAAGGGCCCGGCCTCCTCGTGAGGCCGGGCCCTTTGCTCTGCTCTCCGCGGTCAGATCGCGGCCGCGACCTTGCCCAGCACCGCGGCACTGGCCGGGACGTCGTGGCTGAGGCGGACCGCGCGATGAGGGAGCACGGCCAGGCGCGCGGCGACCTCCGCCCGGGCGCTCGCCCGGCCGCCGCCGTCCACGCCGCCCGCCACCTCAAACACGTCCGGGTACCGGTCCTCCGTGGCACCGCTCATGAAGTCGGCCTCACCGAGCGTCCGCGTGCCCCCCACGACGTCCGGCGCCGCGTCGGCGTCGACCTCCGGGAAGAGGAGGCCCGCCACCGTCCCGCCGGTCGCGAGCGGCACGGAGAAGGGCGGGGCTCACCGGCCGGAAGGGTGTGAGGTCAGGCGACGAGCTGCATGGATGCCGCCACGCGCGCGAACTCGGCCTCAAGCCGGTCCGCGCCCATCGCGGCCCACTCACGTTCGAGATCCGCCGCCACCACGCCCTGGAGCTCCACCACGGTCCGCGCGGCCAAGACGTAGAAGGAATCCGGGGCCCGGTACTCCACGGCCTCCATGGAGCGGCCAGGGATGGGCTCCAGCGTCACCGGGTCATGGACGGTGCCCGCCACGCCCCATGCCGGCGTGTGCCTCACCCACGCGGCCACGAACTGGTCTCCGCGGAGTGCGTGGCACTGCTGCACGGTGATCGCGGCGCACGGCACGCACACGGGCGGGCTCGTCGTCCGCTCCCCGTCCCGGATCGGGCCGCCCGTGCTGCGCATGAGGAAGAGTTGCGGGCCGTCAGGGTCGGCCGGCGGGCGGGCGCAGACCTGGCACAGCATGTCCAGCATCGCCCGCCGCTGCCGGTAGGCGTGCACCCGCCGGAGGTCCGGCTCGCCGCGGCGACTCTTCGGAAGGAGCCGTGCGCGTAGCCACAGCGTTCCGAAGGAGTCCCGGTCGTACGGAGTCTCATCGGGGTACGCGATGCCGGGCCACACCGGCCGGCGGATGAGCTGATAGGGCAGGAGCCGTTCTTCGCTGCGCTGCGTGATGTACGGGACCACGCCGGGCGGGGCCGGAGGCAACACGGGAGGGCCTTTCGTGCTGGGGGGGGTGGTTGGTGGCCCGGCGCACCAGTACGAGGGGGCTGGTGCGCCGGGCCGGGGCCGCTCCGCGTCCGGGAGGAACCGCGGGCGCGGAGCGGGGTAGAGCGCCGGCTACCGGAGCGCGACGGCCACGAGGACCGCCAGGAGCGCGGCGAGGATGAGGACGTAGACGGCTTGGCCGGACGGGCTCTCCGGGCTCACTGCGCCCGGGCACTGTCCCGGCGGGCGGCCTGGCCGCGCATGAGCAACTGCTCCACCTCGTCCAGGACGCAGAGCTCCCCGGGGCCGCTCGGGGGCAGGCACCAGTACGACCGCCCGCGCGCCTCCGTGAGGCGGATGGCCGGTACGCCCAGGTAGTGGTCCTGCCCGCAGCACTCCACACCGGGGAGCTCCCGCTCCGTCCGCCGCCAGGCCGTGGAGCCGGGCACCAGGAAGTAGTACGCCCGGGAGTGGAGGTCCATGAACACGGCGCCGCCGTCGAACCATCGACGGAGTGCGGCGTCCACGTCCCTCGGGGTCTCGGCCTCCAGCGCGGCGTGGACCAGGGCGGCCGGCGCGCGGATCGCGGAGAGGATGCCGCCGCAGGCCAGGAGCGCCACTCCGCCGTTGCCCTCCCGCCACTGCTCCCGGGCCAGGGCCCGGTCCTCGGCGGCCTGGAGGAGCCAGCGGGAGACGGCGGGCTGCGGCTCAGCCCATGTCGTCACGGCGGAGGGGGCACGACCGAGGCCGGAGTCCCCGTCGTCTCGTTCATGTGTGCTCGGCATTGCTCTGCACTCCCAGACGGGTCGATGGGCGCGGCGCATTGGCGGTGCGAAGGACCGGGCCCCTTTCGAGTCGCCCCCCGAATCGAGGCGACCCGACCAGGTAACTCCCGCCAAGCGCCGTGTACTTAGGGAGTTGGGCCGGGTATCCGGCGTCGCACCCTAGGGGGACTTGACCTCTCGTTTACCTGACGGAGCGGGGCCGCAGCGCTACGGTGCGGTGATGGAGGTCACGCGAAACGTGCGGCTCGTGGCGTGGATGCAGGAGCACGGTCACAGCTCGGCCAGCCTGGCGGAGGCCGTAAACCTGGCCATGGAGAGGCTTACCGGACGCCCCGGAGGCCACGATGGTTCATCGGTCCGAGCCTGGAAGTCCGGTCGCATTCGGTGGCCCAACGCAGCCAGTAGGCGGGGCCTTGAAGCCGTGACGGGCCTGCCCGCCTCCGATCTAGGGTTCGTTCCACGGGGCAGGGCCAGGTCTAACCCCGGCTTGAACCAGGAGGACCCTGACATGGATCGCCGTAACCTGATCGGCGGATTGGCTGCTACCGCCGCTGTAGCGGCCGCAGCTCCCGGGATCGCGCCGCGCCGAATCGGCATGAATGACGTCAAGCGACTCCAAACCCGATTCACCGAGATCGTCGCCAGCGACCACCGCCATGGCGGACAGCTCACCATCGAGCAGCGCGCCGCCGCGCTCGCCGACGAGGCACTGAACCTCCAGGCGGCCGGCAGCGCCACCCAGCGCGTGCGCAGCAATCTCTACGCCGCCGCGGCGGCCTTCCGCTCCTCCGCGATGTGGGCAGCGATCGACGGCCGCCGCTACGTCGAGGCCCAGCGCCACATGCGGGAAGCGCAGGCCCTCGCCGAAATGTCCGGTGACCAGGCCATCAAGTTCCGCATCTGGAGCCACGCCGGCAGCATGTACCGGCACCTGGGACGCCCCTCCGACGCCTTCGCCGCAAACGACGTCGCACGCGGCCTGCACATCACGCGCCGCGACCCCATGTTCGCGTCTCTCGGCCTGGCCCGGCAGGCCGCCATCCATGGCACGGCCCAAGAACGCACCGGCACCAAGCGCGCCTTCGACCAGGCCCAAGAGGCCATGAATCGGGCCGACCCGCACGCGCCCCGCCCCGTCTGGCTGGTCGCCTTCTACGACCAGGCCGAACTGGACTCTCTCGCCCTCTCGGCATACCTGGCACTGGGCGAGTACCAGACGGCAGAGGCCCACGCGCACCGCTGCCTGGCAGGGCTGCGCCCGCACATGGCCAGGTCCCGCACCATCACGCAAACGCGGCTCGCACACGCCCAGCTCGCCCAGGGCGAGGCCGAGGCCGCCGTGGCAGTAGCGATGAAGGTTCCCGCAGCTGCGGCTACCCAACACGCCCGCGTATCCCGGATGCTGAACGAGTTTGGTGCAGCCCTGCGCGCGACCGCGCCGGGCAGCATCAACGTGCAGACCTGGACCGAGCACACAGCCGCCTGGAGGGCCAGCGCATGACCACGGCACCCGTCATCGAACTTCGCCGCTTCACCGAACTCACCGGCGCCCGTGAGGACCTGATCGACGTCTACGCCGAAGTACGGGCGCCCCTGCTTCACCTACCGAACTACGCCATCACCGGGTTCGGTGAGCGACTGGACCGGCACGGCACCGAGCCCGGCTTCGTAGCCGTCCTGGCGTACGCCGACGCACAGCCGATTGGGTACGCCTACGGCAACCGCATCGAGCACGGAGACCGGTACTGGCAGCGAACCAGCCCAGAGCCGCCGGCCAGGTACACCGCAGGCCCCACCCTGGCCATCAAGGAGATCGGCGTTCGGCCGGCCTGGCGCAAGACAGGCACCGCTCGACGCATCCACGATGCGCTCCTTCTCTCCGCCAAGGAGCCGTACGTGACCCTCATGGTCAACAAGGCGGCCGGCGACGGAAAGGTCCATGCCCTCTACCGCTCATGGGGGTACGAGGACATCGGGCACAGCCAGCCGTCGCCCGCTTCCCCACTCCTTGAGGTGATGGTCCGCACCAGCGGTGGAGACGCCCCCAACCCCTGACCGTCGCGGACGCGAGTGCTGTGACCGGGGGGGTTCGCCAGGATGCTGGTCAGACCGATTGGACGGGCGGTGACGTCCGTCCAATCGCTGGAGGTGTGGTCGCTGTGCCTGTCCTGTGAGCAGATTGACGGATCAGGAAGGGCATCTGCGGCCTGACGGAAACGCAAAAACAGTCGCGAGTCCGCTATCCGATCATGTCCAGCCACGTGTGGTACTGACCACTGAAAGGCTCTGCCCCGTCTCGCAGAGCTGCCTTGAGCCAATCGGCTGCCGCGGTGGCTTGCCCTGCAACGTCTGGCGGGTAGCCGTACTGGACCTGATGGCGGGCGAACTCATCCTCGTCATCGACGAAAACAGCACCTGTCGCTCGCACCCGGCACACGTCGAGATCCAGGTCGATCATGGTGACCTCTGCCGAGTTGGGCCACTCGGAGGGCGTGGTCACATCACAGTAGACATCCAGATACGCAGGGGCCGCCTGGAAAAGTGCGGTCCACCAGGCATTGCGTGGAAAGAGCATGACTCGCGGCTCCTCGGTCGCGTAGACCGGGCCCACCCCGCCCTTGCTGTAGACCGTACCGACCCGCGCACCCAGCCACACACCATGCTCGTCCTCTCCAAGACGGACCATCGGATGGTGCCAATGCAGGTGGCCGTCGAACTTGCGCACGGAAACGAGAACCTCGGCAGCGGTCATGATCGGGAGACTACTTGGCAGGCTTCCCAGTGAACCTTCCCGGTCAGAGCACTGGGACGCCCTGCTGACCCTTGCCAGTACTGCGGCCCACGCCCGGCTCCTGGAGCTTTGGGCGGAGGCCTGCCGCGACTGCCCGGCGTGCGGCCCTGCCAGGTGGGCGACGGCCTGACGCCAGACGCACGTACGCCCCGCCGGGGAGTCAACCGGCGGGGCGTACGCGTGAGGCCCGTACCCGAGTAGCGCTCAAGCACTGGAGCGGCCAGCGTAGCCCTGACTCATGATCAGGTTCGGTCTGCGGCGCACCGGGATGTGCGGAGCGCCCGCCCCGGCGGAAGGGAGGGCGGGCGCTCGGTCTCAGAGGGCCGGCTCAGCCAGCGGGGACCCCCGGGGGGCCGGTGTCCCCCGTGTCTCCGGGTCCGTCCTCGGCGGTGTCCTCCCCGCTCACGGTGGGCGCGTCCTCGCTGGTGTCCCCCGCCGTGTGCGGGATGTCCCCCGGGGCGGACTCCGTGTCCCCGCTCATGTCCTCGGCGGGGACAGCCGTCCCCGGCTGCTCCTCGCACAGGCGGGAGAGACGGTGGTTCGCCAGGTCCACAGCGTCCCGGAGGCTCCCCCCGCTGTTCGGGTAGAGCTCGTGCTTGATACGCCCGAGCTCGTCCTCCACGCCTCCCATGCGGGACTCCAGGCCCACCATCCGCTCCATCACGCCGGGCCGCGCCGGTACGCCCGGCCGAGACGGCTCGCCCCGCCAGTCGTCAATGAACTCATCCACGCGGCGACCGAGACGGGCGGTCCCGCGCAGGACTCGCCACGCGACGGCGACCAGGCCGCCGGCCAGGGATATCGCGCCGCCCCACACCAGGAGTGCGTCCACGGCCGGGATGCCCGTCTCGGTGTCCACGAGGGTTAGACCCCCTTGGCCAGGGATGCGGAGTTGACGGCGCCGCGGAGTCGAGCGAAGAGGCCCTTGCCGAGGGCCAGGACCGCGCCGACGCCGCCCGCCCCGGCGGCGTACCACATCGACCCGTCGAGCGGCTGCGTGACGACCACGCCGCCGATGAACGACTGGAGGAACGTGGTGAGGACCCGCTCCAGGAGGTCCCGGGCGAACGTCGCCCCGGTCTTGACGACCGTCTCCGCGTCGGGGAGGGGGAGGTGATCACTGGACATGGTGGTGCCTTTCAGGAGAGGAGGAGTTGCCAGGTGAGCGGGCCCGGGTAGCCGTCCGCGTCGCCCGCGAGCTCCGGCCGGGAGCGCTGGAAATCGACCACGTTGTCCCGCGTGTACGTGGTGAACACGGGTCCGGGCTGGTAGCCGTTGCCGTCGTGGTGGCGGGTGAAGCCGTGCCGGATGAGGCCGCCGTCCAGGACGGTCACGGCCGGGTTGCTCCGGCCGAGGACGAACGCGCCGGTCCCGGGGAAGGGCGGCGGCGTGCCGCCGATGCCGCCCGCCGGGATCTTGAGCGCCTGCCCCGGATGGATCGTGTACGGCGCCCGGATGCCGTTGGCGCTCGCCAGGTCCGGCCAGGACACATCGAGGCGCCGGGCGATCGCGGCCAGGGTGTCGCCAGCCCTCACCGTGTACGTCCCCCCGGCCGGCTCCGTGGCGCCGCCCGGGCGCGGCGCGCCGTCCTCCACCCAGGCGTACAGCGGGTCTCCGGGGCACAGGGTGGCGTATCCGTCCCGGTGCCCGCCGATCCACGAGCCGGCGGCGCCGTCCTGGCGTAGCCACTCGATCGCGTCCCGGAGCCCGGAGAGCATCGCGTCCGGCGGCTTCGTCAGGCCGGAGTCGCCCAGGAGCGCGCACACCGCGTAGTCCCGGACGTTCAGGTCCTGGTTCCCGTTGGCGCCGGTCCGCTTGTGCGCGCCACGGCCCTCGTACACGTAGCCGTGCTCGCACACCACGGCGGAGTACGCGATGTCCACGTAGTTCTCCACCGTGTTCGCCAGGTGCTCCGCGCGGATGCCGCGCACGTAGGCCGGGCACGAGCCGTGCGCCCGGGAGCTGTACGGCGCGCCGAGATAGTGGATCTTCACGCCGTGGGCGGAGGCGAGGTAGGCGGCCGGAGAGGTGGCGGGTGCGCCCCAGTCCTCGCGCTGGATGAACTTCACCGGGCGCCTCCGCTCGTCTGCGGGGGCTCCAGGGTGATGATGCCGGCGGCCTCGTTGAACTCGGCCTCCGTCACCTCCCGGTATCCGTCCGGGACGATGCCGAACACGTCGGCGTCGCCGGAGAGGGACATCCACGCCCCAGTGGTGTCGTTGAGGAAGTACCGCATGGTCAGGGCTCCTTACCGGGTGATCGCGATGAGGTCGGTGTCCGTGATCCACTGGTTCACCGTGGCCGTGCCGGCGGTCACCCGGATTGCCGGGTAGACGCGCACCGACTTGCCGGTGTGCGGGCCCACCACGGCGCCCTCCGACACCCCGAAGCTCCAGCGCTGGTGCGAGGCCGAGCCGGCCGCCAGGACGCTGTGGCAGAGCCGCACGGCCAGGGAGCCGCCGTCGATCTGGATTGCGTACCCGACGTCGAACGTCGCGTTCGCCGTCCAGGTGATCTCCAGGTGGCCGGTGAACCGGCAGGAGAAGGAGATCCCTCGGCAATCCGTGAGACTGTCCGCCGTGTACGTGCCCTCGCTCCAGGCGTCGTTGGACACGAGGACGGCGCCGCCCGTGTTCGTGAAGGCGAGCCCGGCCACCGGGTGGGACTGCTGGACGGTGGCCGCCGCGCTGGAGTGCTCCGGCGGTGTCCAGAGGGCGCCGGAGGTGGGGTCGCACTTGAGCGTGCTGTTTGCGACCGGGTCACAGTCCCAGTCGTCCGTCCACGCCTGCGAGCCCGCGATCGGGAACGCGGCCAGTGGGGAGGCGGTGGTGCCCTCGCCCTGGAGGCCGCACCCGGTCTCCAGGGGCGGGACCGGCGGGACGAAGAGGCGCCCGTCCGCCCCGAACTCCAGGCGGTTTCCCGCGTCATCGGAGGGGGCCACCAGGAGGCCGTCGGCGGTCGCCTCCAGCCCGTTGTCCTCCGGCGCCACGATGACGTCCGCGGAGACCACGTACGGGTCCGCCGCTGTGCCGGCCCCGGACACGGTGGTGTCCACGGTGCCCGTGTCACCGGCCTGCAGGGCGGTGGGTTCACCGCCGCCGGTGGGCATCACAAGGAGCCCGCCGTCCGTGCCGAACGCGAGCGCGTTCCCCGCGTCCGTGGAGGGGCGGGCGGAGACCACGCCCGTGGTCTCGTCGTAGGCCGCGCCGTCCCCGGCGGAGATGCACCCACGGACGTCCGCGCACTCCAGGTACAGGCCGTTCGGGCCGGACGTCAGGAGGTTTGCGCCGCCGGCTGGTGGGGTCGGGTCGAGGATCACCGCGGCGGAGACCACGTACGGGTCCGCTGCCGTACCCGTGCCGGCCACGGTGGTGTCCACGCTCGTGGTGTCTCCGGCCTGGAGCGCGGTGGGCTCCCCGGCCTCGGCCGGCGTCACCAGGAGCCCTCCGTCCGTGCCGAACGCGAGCGCGTTGCCCGCGTCCGTGGAGGGCCGCGCGGAGACCACCCCGGTGTCCGGGTCGTACGCGGCGCCATCCCCGGCGGAGATGCACCCGCGGACGTCCGCGCACTCCAGGAACAGGCCCTCGGGCCCGGTGCCGATCAGGTTGGTACCGCCCTGCGGTGGCGCCGGGTCGAGGATCACCGCGGCGGAGACCACGAACGGGTCCGCCGCCGTGCCAGCCCCGGCCACCGTGGTGTCCACGGTGTTCGTGTCACCGGCCTGGAGCGCGGTGGGCTCGGCGGCCGGGGGCGGCGGGACCAGGAGCCCGCCGTCCGTGCCGAAGTCGAGGGAGTTGCCCGCGTCGGTGGAGGGGCGGGCGGAGACCACGCCGGTGGTGTCGTCGTAGGCCGCGCCGTCTCCCGCGGAGATGCAGGGGCGGACCTGGTCACACGTGACGGTCGCGCCGTCCGCGGCCACGACGTACGGGGCGCCGCTGGAGCCGTTGCCGGAGACGGTGACGCCCGGGCCGGCGGTGACGCGGCATGCGCAGCGGGGGCCGCAGCAGCCGAACTGAGCCATGGGTTACTCCTGAGGAGGAGGAACGCCCGGCCCACAACCAGCAGCACACGCGCCCGGCCCATAACCAGTCAGCTTCCACGAGTCTAGGCCGTGGCGGACCCTGTGTAGCCGGACAGGCGGCGGGCGGTCTCCTCCGGGATTCCGGCCTTCCGAAGATCCTGGTACTCGCGCGTCTGACGGGCCGTCTCCTCCTCCGCCATGTCCTGGAGACGGGAGGTGTGGGCGGCCGACATGGCCGCGTTCAGCGTCTCGAACTCGGCTTGCGTGATGAGCCGGCCCGGGCGCGCGAGCTCGGGGAGCTGACCGCCCGTCACGGTGATGGAGCCGAGTGAGCCGTCCTCGTACTGGACCCACGCGGTGATGGGGTCGGGCGTCGGGTCGCATCCCGGCCAGGGCCACGGCGGGCCGGGGAGCTCGGGGGTGGTGTCGGTCATGGCGGGCCTCACAGAGCCAGGAGGAAGACGCGAAGGTTGTAGTTGATTCGGTAGTAGTAGGCGCCGCCGGTGGCCTTGCCCGCGGAGGCGCCGAACCCGACGGCGACGGTGGCGCCCGGGGCGAGCATGCCGCGGGAGAGGAACTTCGTGGCCTGCGCGTGGACGCCGGTCATCGTGCTGGTCCCGGTGTTGCGCATGTAGAACGTCTCGTCCGAGTCGAAGCCGGTCGCGGCGCCGGCGCCGGCGGGGAGCACCATCCACATGTCCACCTCCTCCTCCACGAGCACCATGGCCGGGTTGCACGTGGATGGATTGGTCACCGTGGCGGAGTAGTTGTCCACGATGACCACGTTGCCCGTGGCGATCGCGGTGTCGGGAAAGCTGCGTTCCTCCCCGAACGTGCTCCAGCTCGCGACGCCGCGCGGCTCCCCACGCAGGACGCCGTCCGTTCCGCACGCAATGACCGTGCCGGCTTCCTCCGGGCTACACGCGTACGGCCACGTACCGGTGGCCGCCTTCACCGGGGAGCTCGCGGAGCCGTTCCCGGTCAGGCCGCACCCGGTCAGGACTGACCCGCCGGCCGTGGGGACCAGGAGCCCGCCGTCCGGGCCGATGGTGAGGTTGTTCCCGGCCTGGCCGGAGAGGTCCGCGGCGATCGTGCCGGAGGCCTCGTCCAGGTCGATGCCGGGCCCGGCGGTGAAGCACGCCCGGACGGTCTCGCACGGGACGTCCGCGCTCACCCGGAACGGGTTCGCCGCACTACCGGTGCCAGAGATCAGGATGTTGTCGCCAGCGGTCAGGGTGCATGCGCACTGGCCGCCGCCGCAGCCGCATCGGGCCATGGGAGCCCACCGTCCTCACGGATCGTTCACGGGGCCCGGCCCACAACCAGCGGCGCACGTCGAGTCTACGAGCCGGGCCACCTGGCGCCGGGTCAGCCGTAGAGCTCCACGACCACCACGCCGTCCATGCCCGGCGTGCCCGGCACGCTGTTGCCGGCGCGGCCGACGCTCCCCGCGGCGCCGCCGCCGTAGCCGCGTCCGGCGCCGCCGGAGCCGCTGGTGGTGCGCTGGTTACCGCCGTGGCCGAGCTTGGACTCCCCGCCCTCCCCGGACTGGCCCTGATCACCGTTGATCCGGAACGCTCCCCCTCCCGCGCCGCCGCCCATCGCGATCTGCCCGGTGCCGGCCAGGGGCCCGTTCGTGCCGGAGAAGCAGATCGGCGTGTTCCCGGCCGGCATGACGTTCTGTCCGCCCGCCCCGCCGTTCGCGGTGACCAGGCCCCCGAAGCTGGAGTTGTCGCCGTTCCCGCCGTCCGAGTTGAACGCGCCGGCCGTGCCGCCCGCGCCCACCACCACGGTCTCCACCGGGCCGAGCGCGGACACGTCGAGGAGGGATTCCGAGTAGCCGCCGCCGGCGCCGCCAGGGTGGCCCATGAATAGGCCCTCGCCGGCCGCCGCACCGGCCGATCCGCCGCCCGCCGCCTGGACGCGGACGCGCACGCGCGCCAGCCAGGGGTAATCCGCCTTCCGGAACTGGTACGTCCCGGGCGGGGAGAACTTCACGACATCGCGCAGGCCCTGACGGCCCGGGATGAGGCAGAGCTCGCCGGTCTCGCCCACCTGGAAATAGTCGTCACACACGCACACGGAAACCACGGTCTGGCCCTTCGGGAGAGACGGCGGCCCGGCCCACAACCAGCGGCGCGACCAGCAGGGTAACCGCCCTCACCGGCCGGGCGGGACGGCCGTCAGGTGGACGTGGACGCCCTCACCGGCCGGCGCCGCCACACCCGCCCCGCGGCGCGGCCTGGTCCTCCACACCCGCACCACCGCCTCCGTGGCGGTGGCCACCTCGAGCACCGCCGTGACCACGGTGTCCTCATCCCCGGGGTCCGGGTCGACCGGGAGCGCCGTGAGGACGGGTGGCGCGGGGAGGGGCGCCGGGTAGGTCCAGCGGGCGCGGCCGTCCTCGCCCGTCACGACGACCGCGGCGTACGGGGCGGCCCCGGGGAGCGGCGGGAGCACCACGGGCCCGGAGACGGCCACCGAGCCGCCTCCCTCGGGCGGTACGGGTCGGGGCGCGCCGCTGCGCCTGGTGGTGCGTCGCGTCTGCCGGTTCAGGTCTCGGAGCATCCCGCCCAGCGGGTTGCCGGTCACCAGCCGGGCCGCTCCTCCACGTCTCGCCACGTCAGGCTCCCGATACTTCCGCGCCGGTCACTGCCAGCTGAACTTGGACGCTCTCGGATCCCGGGGCGTCCTCCCCGCCGCCGGTCTCGGACACCTTGAGTCCCACGATCTTGAGGCGCTGCGCCACGGTCCGGCACGTGGCCGTGGAGGCAATGTCCAGGCTCCAGCCGGGCACCAGGGAGGCGACGTCCACCGCGGCCTCCGGGGAGATCGTCACCTGCTGCGTGTCCAGGAAGATCGGCGCCGGCACGGATCCGAGGAGCTTGGAGCGGGCCGCGGCGGTCGCGGACGCGGCGGTGGTGATGGAGGTCTGCTCCTCATACCGCTCCAGGAGGCCGTACTCCGCGTCCGCGCCGCCCTCCGACACGAGGACGCCGGAGTCCTCGTCCCCGGCGATGATCCACCGGGTGATCAGGTTGGAGCCGTCCTCCGCGACCACCAGACCCTCCGGGAAGTCTCCGTCACTGAGGGAGCCGACGCTCGCTGAGTAGGCGTCGGGCAGGAGGATGATCGTGTTGCCGACGGCGGTGAAGTCGAGGCCGGTCTCTGCCAGGTCCCGGAGGTGGTCCAGCGTCTGGCCCACGTCCTTCGTGTACGCCCGGCCGCCGCTCACCCCAGCCCGGCCCACGGTGTAGATGGAGTGCCCGGGGTCGTCCGGCGCGTAGCCGTCCTCAATGAGCCAGGCCGCCACGTCCATGAGGTCCGAGTCCCCGAAGGTGATGGACTCGTGGGGGACGCGGCGGTCCAGCCAGGCCAGGCGGTCCGCGGCGAAGATCTCCACGCCGTTGACGGACCACTGCGGTTGGAGGATCGGCCCCCACCACACGGCTTTGTCGTCGCGGAAGATCTGGAGCTCGTGAAGCCAGGAGCGCACGTTGGCGAGGTGGTTGCAGCAGTCCCCGGAGGGGTTGATCAGGACCCGGGCGGAGGAGAACTCATTGAGCTCTCGGCCCCAGTCCACCTCCGTGAGGACGTCCGCCTCCGCGACGGTCGCGCCCTTCCGGGTCACGATGCGGGCCTGGTGAGTGCCGCAGCCGGCGGAGGCCACGTCACCAGCCCCTTCCGGAGACGCCGAGCTGGATCACGGTCCCGGGCGGCGGCGGGTTCGCCACGTCGCTCTCGATGCAGAGGCAATACGTGGCGCAGTCCAGGGGGCGCCAGGTGGGCGGGAGCCCGTCTCGCCCGTACACGTCCGGGCTGGTCTCGCACACGCCGCCGCACTCCACCATGGCCCGGTTGATCTGCCCGTCCAGCGTGAGCGCGCCCCCGGCCGGGAGGTAGCGCACCGTGTAGACGGAGTGCGGGTCGCACCTCTGGAGGTCGGCCATGTCCTCGCAGCTCAACGCCTCGTCTCCCGGAGTGCGCTGGTAGAGGGTCAGGGTCAGGTTGCGGAGGTCTCCGCCCTCCCCGGCCCGGATGATGATCACGGGGACGTCCACGGACCAACTCGGCCGGCCGGTGAGGTCCACTTCCCAGCACTCCCGCACGGCGGCCAGGGGCAGGCAGTAACACGTGTCCAGCGTCGCCAGGGACGGCGGCGCCATGGAGGGCCGGCACAGAGGATCCGAGCACGCCGCGGTGGGGTCCTGGCAGGCGGCCAGGCGGCACGTCCCGCCGCATCCGTCCTCCGTGCCGTGGAGGCACCAGGTCACGCAGCCCGGCGTGTCATCCCGAGGCGGGTCCACCTCGAGCACCGGCATGGTGTCGGTGTAGAGCCAGGGCGTGGCCGCGGTGAGCGTGAACTCCACGGTGATGATGTCCGCGCCGTTCTGGCACGTGCCGGCGGAGCAGCCGTCGCCGTGGCGCGCGGTCACCGTGGGACCGTCGACCAGGGCCACGCGGCGCAGGCTCCGGCGGCGCCGCGCCTGGAAGGTGTTCGGGTCCTCCTCCTCGCCCGGGCAGCACTGGAAGATGGTCAGGCAGTCGCCTTCGCACTGGCCGGTGGTGCAGCCCGTCAGGACCTCGGATAGCCAGTGGAGGCCGTACTCCACGCCGCAGCAGGACGCGCCGAGGAGGACCGCGGTCACGGTGACCGTGAGCGGCAGCGCCCGGGCCGGACCGAAGCTGCCGCCGCCCTGAACCGCGTTCGTCACGGACCGCTTCACCGGGTACGCGTCCAGGCCCTCCATGGAGAGAACCAGGAGCCCGGCGAACTCCGCGGACTCCGGCACGTCGGGGTCGTACCAAGGCGCGCTGTCCTCGGCCGGCGTCGTGTACGGGAGGTCCCCCACGGTCTCCGCGGTGAACGTCTCGCACCGACACACCGTGGCCTCCGTGAGGGAGGAGCCGACGGTCTCCAGGTACGTGGCCAGGCGGCTGTGGTTGGCGACCTCCACCCCGCCGAGCGTGAAGTAGTCCAGCAGCATCAGAGGAGGCCTCCCGCCAGGGCGAGGCGGGTGGTGACGCGGTGCGCGGTGAGCCACGCGTCTCCCACCTCGTGGATCGTCACGTACTGGTTCACCGTGGAGCCCGCTTGGCCGGCGCCTCCGCGTGGCGGCCGGTCCTCGGCGCGGAGGATGTTGAGGAGCCCGGACTCCTCCGCGAGCTCCCGGGCCCGCTGGGGCCGCGTCAGGGGGATGACGACCTCGGGCCCGGCCTCACCGATCAGAGCGTGTGTCGGGCCGAGGACCATGCCGCCGTTGGCGAACGGGAGCAGCTTGCGGACGGCGGAGGGTAGGCCCGCCTTCACCTTGGCCATGATCTGGCCGCCCACGTTCCCCAGAGCGCCCGCGATCCGGCCGCCGAGGCCGCTGAAGAGGCTCACCACGCCGGAGATTAGGGAGCCCACCGCGCTCCTCGCCCGGGATGCCGCGCTGGAGAAGACACCGGCGATCCGGGATCCGAGGCCGGAGAGCGCGGACGCGGCCCGGCCCGGGAGCGCCTTGAAGAATGAGACCGCCGAGGAGATCCATGAGGAGATCCGGCTGTTCGCGCTGGCGAACGCTGAGGTGAAGGTGCGTAGGAGGAACGGCCCGAAGGACGAGAGGGCGCTTGAGACCCGGCCGGGGAGCGCCTGGAAGAACGTCACCGATGACGCGATCCATGAAGTGATGTGCGCCGTGGTGGAGTTGAAGCCGCTCGTGAACGCCCGCAGGAGGAACGCTCCGAAGGAGGACAGCGCGCCGTACACGCGGCCCGGGAGAGCAACGAAGAAATCGACCACCGCGGTGAGCGCCTGGCCGAGCCACGTCGTTACGGCACTCCACCCGGTGATGAGCGCGGCCAGGACAAACGCTCCAAACCCCACCAGGGCGGCCGCGACACGGCCAGGGAGCGCTACGAAGAAATCGACCACCGCCGTGAGCGCCGCAGCGAGCCACGTAGTGACCAGGCTCCAGCCGGTCACGAACGCCGCGAGCAGGTATGTGCCCAGACTCGCCAGGGCGGTAGCGATCTGCCCCGGGAGGACGGTGAACGTGTAGATCAGCCCGGCGAAGACCGTCAGGAGCCCGATGATCACGTAGGCGACGGCGGAGGTGAACGCGTCCAGGAGGAGCCCGGGGAGCGCGGCCAGGCCCGCCACGATCTGACCGGGTAGAGCGGTGAAAAACGCCACCACGGAGGCCAGGCCGGTGGATAGGGCGCTGGTGACCTGGTCCCAGAGTCCGGCGAAGAACCCGGCCACGGAGGCGCCGGCGGAGGAGAGCGCGGAGCCGATCTGGCCCGGTAGACCCGTGAAGAACCCGATCACGCTCTCCCCGGCTGAGGAGAGGCCGGCGGAGGCGCCGGAGAAGAGGCCGGAGAAGAATGAGCCGACCGCCGAGGTGACGGTGTCGAACGCGCCAGAGATCCGGCCGGGCAGGCTGGTGATGAACTGGACCGCCGAGGTGAGCCCGTCCACCAGGCCGGCGATAGCGCTCACCAGGCCCGACACCAGCGGGACCACCGTGTGGATGATGACCCAGCCGTCGAAGGCGGCCGCGATCCGTAGGACCGGCGCCGTGAGCTGGACCAGGAGCACCGCCAGCGGGGCCAGGGCGGCGATGAGATCCACGATCGGCGGCAGGATCGGGATGAGCGCTTGAAGGATCTCGTTGAACGCCTCGACCAGGGGCGGAAGGATCGGGAGGAGCGCGCTCGCCATCGCTGCGATGACCGGGTCGAGGGCCACCGCTACCTGGGCCAGGGCGCCCGCGAGGCTGCCCAGCACCGGCGCGAGCCCTGCAAGGAGGGTGGCGATCGCGTCACCGATCCCGGACGCCAGCGGCACCATGGCCTGAACCAGCGTCACGAAGGCTGCCGCGAGCGGCGGCAGGGCGGGCATGAGCGCGCCCACCAGCTCCTCAATGATCGGAGCGAAGAGGCCGGCCAGCGTGGAGAGGACTGGCGCGAGCGATTGGGCGAGGACGGCCACCAGGCGCCCGGCGAGCGGCAGGAGCGGGACCAGCGCCGAGACCACAGCGGCGATGGCGCCGCCCAGCGGGGTAAGTGACGGGCCGATCGCAGCGAAGGCGTTGGCCAGTCCCCTGGCCACCTCCTGGACCACGGGCGCGATCTGGGCGAGGGCCGGCCCGAGCGCGTTGATCAGGCCGGTGATGGCCGGGCCGATCGCGACGAACGCGGGGGCGAGCGCGGGGGCGATGGCGCCGATCTGCTGGACCAGCGCGGACAGGATCGGCCCGAGCTGAGCCGCGATCTTCCCGACCGTCGCGAAGACGTTGCCCAGTGCCTCCTGTCCCTGGGCGGAGTTGACGAACGCGGCGAAGCTGGCCGTGATGGTCTGGAGGTTGGCGAGGAATCCGGCGCCGGCGTTGTCCGCGGCGTCGAAGACTCCGGCGATGATCCGGCCGAGGTTCTGGAGGACGCCACCGAGCTGCGCAAAGACGGTCAGGGCGGTGTCCACCCACTGGACGGCCTCCCCGCTCTTCGCGGACTGCTGGAGGAACGTCCCGAACCGTTCACCGGCGTTGCTGATGGCGGAGGAGAGCTTCGCGCCGAACGCGTCGGAGATGGCGGCCGCCATCTGGAGGACGCCCGCGGTGAGCTTGTTCGTGGTGTCGCCGAGACCCCCAACGGCCTGCTGTGCCCCCGTGAGGATGCTCTTGACGTTCGATACGCCCTGTGCCCCGCGGATGTACCCGAGGGCCGCGGAGAGGGCCCGGCCCCACTCCCCGGCGATGCTGGACAACCCCTTGCGGAGTGGGCCGTCCAGGGCCTTCGCCGTGGAGGTGATCTGTCCCTCGATCTGCTGGAAGAACGCGCCCTGCACCGAGTTGCGGAGCTCGTCGAACGCCGGCTTGAGGGCGCGGACCTCCTGGGCCGCCTTCGTCGCGGCCGGGGAAAGGTTCTCCAGGCTCTTTTCGAACTCGTCGGCGTCCCCGGTGAGCGCCGCTGAGAAGGCGTCGGAGACGCCCATCAGGGCGAGCTTCAAGGCGCCGAGGGCGGCTTCGAAGCCGAGGATGCCGGCGGGGAGGGCCGCGATGATGCCGGCCGCTGGGGCGAGCGCGGCCAGGAGCGCGCCGATTCCCTGCGCGGAGGACGCCGCGGCGATGCCGATGGCGCCGAACTTCAGGAGGCTGGTGAGGCCCTTGCCGGCCTTCCCGGCGACCTTCCCGAGCCCGGAGAGCGCGCGCGTGAACCGGTTGGCGTCCACGTCCGCGTTCACCGGCACGGTGACCGTGGGCACGTGGTGCGCACGGATCAACGCGTCGAACCCGGAGAGGTCCGGGTGTACGGGGATGTTGATCGCGTCGATATGGGAGAGGCCGGCAATGAGCCGGGCCTCGAACTCCGAGAGGTCGGGGTTCACCGGGATGTTGATCCCGTCCAGGTCCCGCAGACCGCGTAGGAGGCCGCGGTCGAACCGGGAGAGGTCCGGGATGACGCGGACCTGGACCTCCAGCCGGCGTAGTGCCGCACGGAGCCGGGTCTCGAACCGGGAGAGGTCCGGGACGACGCGGGCCGCAACGTCGGCCAGGCGGCGGACCTGCGTGCGCAGGCTTGCGTCGAATCGGCTCGCGTCGGGGACGACGCGGGCCGGGATGTCCGCGAGGCGGCGCACCTGGGCGCGGAGCGTGGCCTCGAACCGGCCGGCGTCGGGGATGACGCGGACGGGGATGTCCGCCAGGCTCCGGAGTTGCGCGCGGAGCGTAGCCTCGAACCGGCCGGCGTCCGGCTCGATCCGGACCGGGACGTCCGCCAGGCTCCGGAGTTGCGTCCGGAGCGTCGCCTCGAACCGGGCGACGTCCGGCGCTACCCGGACCGGGACGTCCGCCAGGCCGCGGAGCTGGGCGCGGAGTGAGGCGGCGAACCGGGCGACGTCGGGGGCGACGCGGACCGGGACGTCAGCCAGGCCGCGAAGCTGCGTCCGGAGCGTCGCCTCGAACCGGGCGACGTCAGGCGCCACGCGGACCGTGACGTCCGGGAGGTCCCGGAGCTGCGCGCGCAGCGACGCGGCGAACCGGGTCACGTCGGGGGCGACGCGGACCGCGGCGTCCGGGAGGTCGCGGAGCTGGGCGCGCAGCGACGCGGCGAAGCGGGTGACGTCCGGGGCGACGCTCACCGGCACGTCGGGCAGGGCCCGGAGTTGCGCGCGGAGCGTCCGCTCGAACCGGGAGAGGTCCGGCTCTACGACGACGGAGGCGGAGACCTCACGTAGGCCGCGCTGGATGTTCCGGGCGATCGTCCGCCCGATGTTGCGGGTGGAGCGGTCGAGCGCCCGCTCCAGGCGGGCCCCGGCCTCGCGGCCGTCCCGCTCCGCCGTGCTGTCGTCCAGCTCGATGCGGATACGGGCCGTGCCGTAATCGACCTCGTCTTCGGCCACCGGGGGACCTCACGGAGTGCGTGATGGTCGCCCGGCCCATAACCAGACAGCGCGGTGCCCGGCCCAAAACCAGTCGGCAGCCCGCCCCACCAGGGGCGGAATGGCTCCAGACTAGCCGTTACGCGGGCCTGCCAGGCGGGCGTCTTCCGCCGCCAGTTGCGCCATGAGGGCCTGTGCGTGGCTCCTGGACATGCCGCCCTGACCCGGCGGTGCGCTCGGCCTGGAGGCGCCCGTGGCCGGCCTGGTGACGCCGGCACGTTGAGTGCCGCGCCGGACGGCGCCGGCGGGAGGCGCGTAGAGCTTCGCGCGGTTGCGGGTCCGCTCCCCGTCATCCTCGGCCGACGCGTCGATCGAGGCCTCCGCCGCGTTGAGCATGCGCTCCAGGGTCCAGGAGTGGAGGTCTACCCCTTGGAGGCTGAGGTGGCCGTCCCACGCCTCGTACCCCTCGGCAATGGAGAGGAGGAGGCGGTGGACGACCCAGTAGGGCGGGCCCCGCCGCCGTAGATCTGGGCGACCCACTCCATGAGCTCCATGAGGACCCGCATCGGGAGTTTCAGGGACTCGTCCCGGACCGTGGCCGCTTTGAGGCCCGCCGCGGCGGCCTCCGCCTCGTCCTCCTGCACGTGGGCGCTGACCTCGCGGCCGCCCTTGACGACGACGAAGCGGGAGAACACCTCCTGCGACTCCGGCATGAGGAGCTTGAAGAGGAACCCGCGTAGGTCGCGGATGACCGCCACCGCCTTCTCCATGTCCATCCCGCCGGTGCCGTCCGGGCCGGTGCCGCCGATGCCGCGGGTGGCCTCCTGGAGCTGGACGTAGCCCTCCAGGAACTCGTCCCCCATCACCTCGGGGACGAAGTGGAGCTCCAGGCCTTCGCCGAGCTCCGCGACGTGGGGGGACGTGTTCAGCGTGAATGTCTTGCGCTCGCCCACTGGTGGGTCCTTTGCTCCCGCCGCGCCATCGCCCGGCCCACAACCAGCGGCGTACGCGTAGTGCAGGGTAGTCGCGCGCGGCGGGTGCCGGGACGGCACGGAGGCCGCTCCCCGCCCTCCCGGCATGAGGGGCCCCCGAGGGTAACCCCGGGGTGAAGGGGAGCGGCCTCCGCCGCTGCACTGATCAGCTCCCGGCAGGCTGACACGCCACCCGCCGGGGGTCAACTACCGGCCGAGGCGGAGCGCCCGGGCCATGAAGTTGTTCGCCCGGGTGCCCGGGTGGCGCACCAGCCGGGAGAACACGACCTCGCCGCCTACCTCGAACCGGAGGGCGGACGCGCGGCGCGGCCGGATGATGTGCGGGCGGGTGCCGTCGAGGACGAACCGCACGGCCGGGTGGTTGCACGTGATGACGCTCTGGAGGCCGCGCGGCCCGGCCTCCACGTCCCACTCCACGTAGGAGCCCATGGTGCCCGGCGCCTCCCGGGCCGCAATGTCCGCGACCTTCCGCGTGCGCTCGCGGAGGCGCCGCTCCACGGGGCCGTTGCGGAGCCGGAGGAGGCGCGAGATCACGCCGGGGTCCACCCTCACCTGAACGCTCACGGCAGACCCTCCCCGGGGCAGCGCCCGCAGCCCGGCAACGCCACCGTGACGCGCTGCTCCACCCCCACGCAACCGCCTTGCGGCCCGATCACGGTCTGTTGCCCCATCACGAACCGGCGTGGCCGGCGCGGGTTCGGGCCGATGCCGGGCAGGCAGCACCACAGGGCGGAGTACACCGTGGCCGCATCCACGTGCACGGCCCGGGCCGCCTCGTTCAGCTCCTCGCACGTGGGCGGGCAGCCGCCCTCATCCACCACGGGCGCGCACCGCAGGAGGGTGATGATGAGCTCCGCCGCGGTGAGCGGGGGCGGCGTGCAGCCGCGGAGGCCCTGGACGGTGGAGTCCGCGAGCGGGAAGCGGTCCCCGGCCGGGTAGATCCGCGCCACGGACACGGTGAGCTGACCGGGCGGCCCGCCGCCCTGGCCGCATCCCTCGGCGGCGTCGCAGCCGTCCCACGCGACGGCGCCCGGGATCACGCACGCGCGGCACGGGCACCCGAGGGCGCCCTCCACGCCTTCCGCCTCGGCGGCGTCCAGCGCGGCACACACGCACCCGAGGACGGCCTCCGCCAGGTCGTGGACGGAGTACGGCGTGAGCGGCATGGGAGGCCTCCTACGGCCATGTAGTGACCCGCGGTCGCGGGAGGTCCGGCGAGTACACGCGGGATGAGGAACGGAGCCGGTGCGGGTTCACGGCCATGAGCCAGGTGTCCACGACGGGCAGGCCGGTGAGGCCGGCGGCGTAGAGGAGCGTCACGTCCTGGCGCTCCATCTCCACGCCCTGGCGCTGGACCCTGGTCACGTTGCGGTTCGCCCGGCAGCCGCAGGAGCCGCCGCCGGAGCAGCCCTTGAGGAAGTGACAGGCGAGCTCGGAGACTGCGGCGATGGCGGCGGCGTCGAGGTCCAGGCCCCACCGGTAGGTCACGGTCAGCGTGCCGGGCGCACCAGCCGGCTCGGACATCTCCTGGCACCGCGGCCACTGCTCCCCGCCCAGCCGCACCAGGCGGCCCGGCGCGTCCACCCGGTACTCCAGGCCCGGCGCCAGGACGTGGCCACTCTCGTTGACCTCCTGGACGTCGTACACCGGGCCGGGGAGATGCAGCTCGGAGAGCTCGGAGCAGGAGCAGGAGCTCCGCCGGCACCCGCACAGCGAGGCGTTGCGCCACACCCCGCCGGCGTCGATGTACGGCACCCAGCCGCCCGTGGGCGCGCCCGTGACGGCCTGGAAGGAGATCGGCCCGGCGGTGTCCAGGCACGCGCGGGAGCAGGGCCGTACGGTCACCGGGCACGGCCCGTACCGCATGCCGGACATGTGCCAGAGGATCGTGGACGCCACGCGCGTCCAGCGCTCCACGTCCGCCGGGTCCTGCTCCCCCGTCTCGCAGCAGAGCTCTACCGGCCAGGGCTCGCACGGGCCCACCTGGAGGCTCACGCCCGCCTCCTGGTCTCGTACGGCCCGGGCTGCCGGAAGGAGCTGCGGATGAACTGGCCCACGTGCCCGTTGCGGAAGCTATCCGGCATCGTGGACAGGAACGTCCCGCTGGTGGGCACGGGGCGGCGGTGGAGGATCTTGACGTCCCGCATGCGCGTCCCGCCGATCCCGGCGAGCATCCCGTACGCGGTGCGCTTGTGGAGCACGTCGAGGTGCCGGCCGATCTCCAGGACGGCGAGCATCCCCCGTTTCGTCACGGGGAGCGGCACGTGGAGCTCGTAGGAGAGGGGTTCTTTGTGGCCGAGCTCCACCAGGAGGTCCCGCGTCTCGCGGAGCCCACGGAGATATGCGCCGTTGCCGCGGGTGGCGTAGTACGCCTCCACCTCCCGCACCGGCCCCCGGTGATACACCGGCATGCCGCCCTCCACCGGCCGCATGACGAAGAAGTCATCGTTCGCCCAGAGGAAGGTGTCCGACACGTCGGGGTGCTCGCACACCGCGCGCATGGCCGCCGTGGTGTTCCGGTACTTCGTCTGCCCGGCCTGGTGCGTCGGGATGAACTCCGTACCGCCGGCCCACGGCGGCCGATACCCCACCAGCCACACCCGCCGGTGCGGGAGGTTCGCCGCCCAGGAGCGCAGCGCGTAGCGCAACGCCTCGTTGGCGGTCCCCTCCCGCACCGGACAGACGATGTCGACCTCGGACATCAGGAGGCCATGCAGAACTCGCCGGCCACCGGGATGTACGTGGTGTCCGGCTCCGGCGGAGCGATGGAGGTGATGAACGTCCGGCGGTGGCAGGTGGAACCGAGCGGGGTGAGCATCTGTCCCGGCGTGCCGGCGGCGTCCACGGCCTGGACGTCGTAGGGGCCGACGCCCCACTTTCCGCCCGCCTTCGTGGAGCCGGTGAGCTCCAGGTTGACGGCCTCGTTGGCGAGCTCCAGGTCTCCCAGGAGGCCGCCGGTGACCCACGGCAGGAGGAAGTACACCCACGCGCCCTGCGCGTTCGGGTCGTCACACACGTCGTCCCCGAGGACGTCCGTCCAGACCTCCAGCGCGAAGCCGGTGTTGCACGGGATGGAGCAGGAGTCGAAGCCGATCGGCTTGTTGTCGTAGCCGAAGTAGACCGGGCTCCCGGTCATGATCTCGATCATCTCGGGCGAGGCCTGGAAGAACGTGAACGTGAGGTCGTACCCGTTGAGCGTCGGGCAGCCCTTCTTGAACCCGCACTGGCGCCCGTTGGCGGCGGTGAACGTGACGTCCGTGCCGTCGTCGGTGTTGGCCTCCATCTCCACGGAGGCGAAGCAGTCGGTGACGTAGGAGGCATCGTCGCCGCAGACGGGGCGGCCGCAGCCGTCCACGCGCGTGAGCCGGACGGTGGCCGCGTTGGAAATGAGGGGAGCTGCCATGGTGGCCCTCCAACAGGGAGTTGGACGGCTCGGCCCATAACCAGCAGCAAGGGGGGACGCTGTGCGTCTCAGCCCGGCCCAGAACCAGCAGCTACCAGGAGTCTAGCCGGGCGGCCCCGGCGTCAAGCGGCTGTTGCGTGGGCATGGACGGTGACGCCCGGGGCCGCCGCGCCCACGGCCAGGACCCCGAGCCCGAGGAGGGTGATACCGGCCGAGGCCTGGACGTTCACCGTGGTGGCCGCCGTGGTGTTCGCCGTGATGGCGTACGACCGGAAGCCGGCAGTGCCCTGGAGCCCTACGGTGACCACCGGCGGGGCGGTGAACCGACCGGGCGGCCAGGTGAACGTCACGTTCCCCGAGCCGTCCGTGACGCCGGTCGCGCGCTCCACGACCCCCCGGACGGGCGGGGTGTAGGCGCCGCTGGTCCCCGCCGTCACGGCTACGCCTCCCGGGTGCTGGAGACGATCAGGTCGTCGCCGTCCGCGGCGGTGAACGTGAAGGCGTCGGCCAGGGTCTCCGCGAGGTCCCCGCCGCGGTGAACGCCCCAGGAGAGCGACGTCCCCGGCAGGAGCGCGACCGGCGTCCCCGCGCCGATGGTGAGGGTCGGCTCCCCCGCGTAGACGGCCACGGTCACGGACCGGGCCCCGGCCGGGATGGTGAGCGTGCCGGCTCCGGTCTGCCGCTGAACCGTGGAGGCGATCTCCGGACTGGAGACGGGGGCGCCGCACCGCACCACGGCGCCGGTCGGCGTGTACGGCGTGACGCCGTCCAGGGCGGTGTCCGTGACGGCCGGCGCGCCGCTCCGGCCGGAGGCGTAGCGGCGAAGGAACTGCCCTGCGTCATCGCATAGGACCTCGTACTCCGCGTCTGTCGACGGGACGGCCACGGACGCGGTGGTACCGGACATGAGGACTCCTCAGCTCAAAAAAAGGGGGGCCGGGCCCGCCGTGGTGGCGGGCCCGGCATCCGCGGGGCGGTCAGCCGGTGCGGGTCCACGCCACGGTGATCACGCCGTCCACCGCGTCCACGGTGAGCGGCCCGGTGAGCGCGGCGTCCGCCTCCTTGGTGACGGACCAGGACACCGACTCTCCTTCGAAGAGGGTGGAGGCACCGTCCGCCGTGGTGACCAGTCCGTCCCCGGTGTGCGCGGAGAGCGTGACGGAGCGGAGGCCGGCCACCGTGGAGGCGTCCCACGACTCCCCGGCGGCGAGCTCAATGCGGTGCGCCTGGACGGAGACCACCGGCTCCGCGCCGACCGTGTCGCACGCGACCGGCGCCACGGGCGTGTACGGGGCCGCCAGGTCCTCCGTGTAGGTGCCCACGGCGGTGAGGACGCCCTCGCAGTCCACCGCCAGGAGCTCCACGTACCCGGCGTCCGCGACGCCGTCCCCGTCCGTGTCATCGCACCGGCACGCGGAGAGCACGATCCGCACGCAGTCCGGCTCACCGGGCCCGTCGCACACGCCGACCGTCCCGGTCACCACGTACGCGGTGATGCCGTCCAGCGCGGTGTCTGCCACGGTGGGCGCGAGCGTGCCCGGGGTGTACGTCAGCCGCCGCAGGAACGGGACGGTCGTCCCGTCCGCCGCGATGTCGCACAGCGCCAGCGTCTCGCCCGTCGGGCAGCACTGGGTGTCGCCCGGGGTGCCCGGGATGCACGTCACGGTCGCGTCGTCCGGGACGGGCTGGCCCGTCGCCGTGTCGACCACCGTGCCGTCCGGCTGCTTGGTCGCGTCCCACGGCACGGTGACCGCGGTGACCGCGCACAGCCGTTCCTTGTCGGACGCCGGGTCGGCGAAGTGGTCCGTCGTGAGCGTCAGCTCGACCGGCTCGGAGAACTCCAGCCGGAACCCGGTGTTCTGGTGCAGCCGGACCGCGAGGGTGTTGCCCGCCTGGTGCGACAGTCCGATGCCGCCCGTGTCGGTGAGCGTGATGTCGATGCCGTTGATCGTCGCCGTGCCGACGTACCCGTGCGCGGACATCGTGGGGTCGCCCGGCACGGTCGGCGTGAACGCCCCGAAGTCGAGGAGACCGCCCAGCGTCGGGCTGTCGAACGACAGGTTCGACACGGTCGACGCGTCGGTGTGGTACGTCCCTTCCCACGACGTGACCCGGTCCCCGTACGCGTAGCTCGGGTTCAGCGCGTCACCGACCCAGCAACCCGGGTAGGAGGCGTTCGCCATGTCGAAGCCGGTCGGCGTGTCCGGCAGCGTGTACGTGCACACCTCCGGCGTCCCCGACGAGCCTTCCGCGTCTGCCGCAGCCAACTCGCACGACACGACGTTCCCGGCGGTCGTGTACGGCGTCGACCCGTCGAGCCCGGTATCGGTGACCATGGCCACCAGGCCGTCACAGTCGTACGCCAGGTGCCGCACGAACGGCACCACCCCGTCCGGCGTCACGTCGCACAGCTCAAGCGCCTGGACGGGCCCACACGGCGCCGCGGGCGTGCCCGGGTCAGTGGTGACGGTCTGGCACTCGCCGACGTCCCCAGCGGCCGTGTACGGCGTCCCGTCGAGCAGCGTGTCCACGACCGACGTCACCGCGCCGGTGGTGCAGTCCGTGGTGATCTTCCGAAGGAACTGCTGGCCGCACTGCGACGCCGGGACGTCCGCCGACCACTCGAAGCTGTCGACCGTCCACGACTTGCTACCGCCGTGGTACGTCTCCAAGTCCAGCGACACGACGATCTGGCCTGCCGCGAGCGCCGCGGCGTCGACCGGCGCCGTGACCGTCAGGATCTTGTCGTAGCCGACCGGCGCGGACGACACCACCGACACGTACGCGAGGCGGGTGCCCGTCGTGGCGTCCCATAGCCCGAGCCGGCCGTCTCCGTTCACCCCGGCCACGGGCCCGTCCAGGTGGACGTGCACCGACGCCGTCAAATTCACGGTGCCGGTCGCGCCGGCCGCCCCTGCCGCGAGCGTGGCCGCGACCGCCCGGTGAGAGTTCGACCCGTGGTCACAGGCCGGGTCCGGCCCCAGGACCAGCGACCCGCCGGCCCACAGCGGCGCGCCTTGGCCCGCGGTGGTGTTGAAGCACCAGTTCGGCGGCGTCGGCCCGTTGCCCCAGTTGTTGTACGGCAGCACGTCCGTGTCGGTCGCGGTCGCGGTCCCGCCGGACGTGCAATCCGGGTCGACGTCGCACAGCAGGAACGTGGCCGCGTCCCGGCACGGCGTGGCCGAGTCGCACGGCACGATCGTGAAGCCGGCCGGGAGGGTGTTGTCGTAGCGGGTGCCGGTCGGGTCGAGGTAGTAGATCGTGGTGCCGTCGGGCTGGATGATCCGCGTCCACTCCTGGAGCGCAGTCGGGTCCGAGGTCGGCGCGACGCACAGCTGCTGCACGGTCGGCCCGCCCTCGCCGCTGCCCGCGTCGCCGCCGGCGCACCCGCAGCACCCTTCGGGCTTGAGGGACACCGCGGCGAAACTGAGCGTCGAGCACGAGACCCCTCCGCCGGTGTTGTTCACCCGGTAGGCGATCTGGTCCGGCGGCCCGTCGTAGTACATCTCCCCGGTGCCGTTGGACGCGGTCGGCAGGATCGTCGACCCGGAGAAGTACGCGGTGCCGCCGAGCCGGTCCGGGCGCGGCGAAAGGTTCACGACCGGCTCGAACGCATCGAAGTCGAGCAGGTCGATCCGCAGGTAGGTCGCGTGCTCCTTGAGCACGTCGTCCGGGGTGAAGAGGTAGTTCGACGCGTTGCTGACGGAGTAGTTCGGCGGGGTGTTCGGGCACGTCGCGTTCAGCGGGTTCGTGACCGCGACCTTGACCGTGCCGGTGATCGTCGGGTCGTCGTTCGGCGACAGGCTGTAGATCAGGCCCTTGGTCGGGTTGTCCGGGTCCGGGACGATCGACGTGACGTTCCACGGCACCTCAGTCAGCGCCGGGACCCCGCCGGCGCAGTCGACCGGGGTGACGGCCGTGTACGGGGTGACGCCGTCCATGGTGGTGTCCCGCGTCGACACGACCGCGCCCGTGCAGTCGAACACGATGGACCGCAGGAACGGCGTCGCGCACCGCTTGCCGTCGTCGTCCGCCGGAACGTCCGGGTTCATGTCGCACAGCCGCACCACTTCGACCGTGGCCGCGCAGCCGGGCATGTCGCCCGCGGCCGCCGTGGCCGGGCACGGGCCGACCGGTTCGGTCGGCGTGTAGGGCTGGCCGTCGTAGTCGGTGTCCAGCACGTCCACCAGCTCGCCCGTGGCGCAGTCCCGGCGGATCGTCCGCAGGAAGCGGGTGCCGCACCCGTCTGTGTCGCCTTCGAGGGAGATCGTCAGGTCGGACGCGAGCCACGCCTTGAGCCCGGTGTGCTTGGTCTCCAGATCCATTTCGACCGCGACGAGCCCGGCCACCAGGTCATCCCGGGACACGGGCGCGGACACGGCGAGGGTCTTGGTCGTGCCGACCGGGGTCTCGGTGCTCTGTGCCGTCGCCAAACTCGTAGTGCCGTTCCACAGAGCCAGGCGCCCGTCGACACCGTTCCCGGCCGCAGGGCCGTTGTTCGTGAGCGTGACGCCCACGGTCAGCGTCAGCGTGTCGGGCCACTGGCCGCACGGCGGTTCCGCGTCCGCAGGAAGCGACAGGACCGCCGCGGTGTAGCGGTGCGTCGGGTCCGCCGTCGTCTCGCCGCCGGCCGGGCCGTCCACGGTCAGCGACCCGCCCGCCCAAAACGGCGCCGGGTCCGCGAGGACGACCAGCTTGTTCACGCCGTCACCGGTCTGGAAGTACGGCGTGGGGTCCGTCGCTGCCCGCGCCACCAAAGCGCCGGAGTCGACCGGAGCGGAGTCGCACAGCTCGACCGTCGTGGACGCGGCGCACGGCGCCCCGGTGCACGTGCCGACGTCGCCGGACGGGACGTACGTGCTGGTTCCGTCCATGCCGGTGTCGGTGACCGTGTCGGGCGCGCCGTCAGCGGTGTACGTGACGTGCCTCAGGAACGGGGTGACCGTGCCGTCCGTGGCGGTGTCGCACAGTTCGACCGTCGAGCCCGTTCCTGAGGGTTCGGGCGCGGCAGGCTGGCACACCTCGACCAGCCCGACCGGCGTGTACGGGCCCGAGCCGTTCAGCAGCGTGTCCGCCGTCGAGATCACCGCGCCGTCGCAGTCGCGGCACACGGTGCGCAGGAACGGCCCGCCGAGCGTGACGTCGACCGCGCCGAAGATCCAGCTCCCGAAGACCTTGCAGGCGGTCATGAGGACCTTGGTGCCCAAGTACTTCAGACCGAAGCTGGACACCCCGCTCACGCGGAACCGGGCGGTGCTCTCGCGGGTGGGCGCGGTGACCGGCGGGCAGCCCGTGACCGTGGAGTCCACCGACAGCACCGACGTGGCCCGGTCGTAGGTGTATCCGGCCGGGAGCTGGAGCGGCACCGCCCCGGCGGGAAGCTGGACCGTGTTCTGCCCTGGGGTCGTGTCGGTGGAGTAGCTGAGCCCGACACTGAACTCCGCCGTGACGGGCTGGTCGAAGGTGTAGGTCGTCAGCGGCACCGACGGGTTCGGGAACAGCGCCAGACCCCACCACGCGTCACCGCCGGACTGGCGGGTCGGCGCGAACGCGGAAGGAGCGGTGACGGCCCAGCTCACGCCGTTCGCCAACCGGCCCGACGCCGCGGTACCGGTGATCGTGGCCGGCGGGTTCACGTCGGTGTCGCACAGCACGACCGTGGAACAGTCCCGGCACGAGTCCGGCGGCGGGCACACGGCCAGGTGCGCGCCGCCCGGCACCGCGACCGGTGACCCGTCCACGGCGTCCACGTAGCGCACGCCGGCGCGCTCACCGGTGGCCTGGTCGTACACCACCTCCGCCAACACGTTCTGGAGCGTGTGGCCGCTGGCGTCATCGATCACACATAGCGGGACGGGCGCCACCTCGAGCGCGTGGGCGGGCTCGCCGGGCGACTCGTCGGAGAGCTCCCCCGCGCACACGGCCGCCGGGGCCACGGGCGTGTACGGCTGGTCGAAGTCACCCTCCGCCCACGTGCCGAGGAGGACCGGAGCAGCGCCCGGAATGCACGGGTCGATGGCCCAGAGCTCCGTGTACGGGACCTCCCCGAGGCCGTCCCCGTCCGGGTCGTCACAGCCGCAGCGCTCCACGATCTGGGGCGCGCACACCCGCTCCGGCTCGCCGGGGGACTCATCCCCGGAGGTGGGGGTGCAGTCGACGGGCGCGGCCGGGATGTACGGCTGGTCGAAGTCGCCGTCACGGTAGGTGCCCACGAGGAGGGGGGCGGTGGCGCCGCTGGTGTCGACGGACCAGAGCTCCACGTACTGGACGTCTCCGACGCCGTCCCCGGTGGTGTCATCGCAGCCGCAGCGCTCCACGATCTGGCGCGCCGGTGCCGGCTCTCCGGGGGACTCGTCGTCCCCGGCCTGGCAGACGGTGAGCGCGCCGGTGAGGGCGTAGGTGGCGCCGGTGGCCGCGTCGACCAGGCGGACGGAGTCGATGGCCCCTGCGTCGTCGTAGTGGTACTCCACGAGGACCAGGCCGTGGACCGTGCCGTCCGGGGTGACGTCGCAGAACACGCCGGACACCTGGATGGAGCGGGAGTCGCCGCACGCGGCGGCGCCGGCCGGAGGCACGCCGGTGGTGAACGCCCCGGTGGAGAGGTTCATCCATCCGGTCTGCTGGGTGTTCCCGGAGCAGTCCCGTTCGAGGATGACCGCCAGTGGGGTCCCGTCCGGGAGACAGAGTCCCGTGGTCGCGATGGGCGTGGTCAAGGACGGGCAGTCCGCACCGCCGCCACACCCACAGCTGAAGTTTCCTCCGACTGGCACGTCAATCTCCTTGCGGTACAGCGGTGTTGGCGGGTTGGACGTGAGGGGGCGGGGGGACCGGTCAGGCGATGCGCTCGTAGCTGAGCCAGGTCTGGCCGCCGGGGTTGCTGACGATGCTGGCGCCGGTCTGTACGCCGGCCTGGTCCCCGCGCATGGCTTCCAGCCGAATTACGGTCGGCCCGTCCACGGCGACGCGCGCCGTGGCGGGTGCGGTGGTGTTCTGGCCCTGGTTCGCAGTGGCGCCGCTCAGCTGGTTCACGAGCCGGTTCGTCTGGGCGATGATCACCGAGTCCGTGGTGTTGAACAGGCGCGCGGACACGAAGCCGCCGCCGGCGACCGAGGCGCGGACCTCGGCCTCCACGCGGTATACGCCCGCGCCGGGCAACGTGATGTTGAGACCCACGCCGCTCCAGGTGTTGGCCGCGATCGGCAGCAGGTTGAACTCATCCGCCAACGTCCCGCTGTCGTACGTCCGGGGGACGGTGTAGGCGCCGCTGGTTCCGCTCATGTCTCTCTCCCCGAGTCTCAGGCGGCGTAGGTCCAGGCCACGAGGGCGGTGGCGGCCGGCCCCGTGGTGACGGACGTGACGGTGAGGGCCTGGTCCTGGCCGCGGGTAACGGACCAGGTGAGCGAGGCCCCGGCCGGGATGGTGACCGGCCCCGCGTCCGTGGTCACGACGGTGTTCCCGGTGAGCGTGATCACGGTCAGGGACTGGAGGCCCGCCGGAAGCGTCGCTGACGCCGAGGCGTCGAGGTTCGCGCCGCCCGTGTGGATGGTGACCGGGGTGGTCGGCGTGCTCACGTCGCCGTCGCTGGTGCACTCAACGGGAGCGACCGGCGTGTAGGGCTGCGTCAGGTCCCCGTCCTGGTAGGCGCCCAGGAGCGCCGGGGCGTCCACGCCGTCCGGGTCGACCGCCCAAAGCTCCGTGTACTGAACGTCCCCGGTGCCGTCGCCGTCTGTGTCGTCGCAGCCACACCGCTCGATGACGGTCTTGCCGGACGGCGTGGCGCCGGGGGACTCCTCAGAGCCTCCCGGTCCGCACGTGGTGACCGTGCCGGCCGTCGCGTAGGCGGTGGTGCCGTCCAGGGCGGTGTCCGTCGTCGTGACTGTGCCGTCAGCAGCCACGCTGTATCGGCGCAGGAACGGAATGCTGGTGCCGTCCGGCGCCGCGTCGCAGAGGACGGCGACCTCGTTGTCTGCGGGCATCTGCACCGTCACGGTGGATGCGCCACCGCCGCCGCAGCAGCTCTTACCGGCCATGGGGGTGTCTCCTCGTCTTCAAGGGGTGTGCGAGCGTGTGCCGGGCCGGGCACGCCAGTGGGCGGCCTGGTGGGCCGTCAGGGGGTCGTGGGCTCGTACCGGACCGCGCTGGCTGGAGGGGCCGGTCACGATTCCTCACCTCCGCACGGGGCGGACCACTGGACGTACGCGGCTGAGCCCTCCGGCACGTCGACCGCGAGGGAGCCGCAGAGCACGCCGGGCGCGCACGGCGTGCCGGGAGCGGACCAGGAGAATCCGACCCCGCATTCGTTGATGGCCGTGGCGTTGCCCGCGCAGTCGGTGACGGTGACCGGGCCGCACGCCACGGTCACGGACACGGACTCCGTGCGGTCCGGGACGCTCCAGGTCTCCGGGCCGGTGAGGCCGAGGAGCTGGGGGCACATGGGGACCGGCGGGCAGTCGGCGGTGTCCGGGCACGGTCCGGCGCCGGCGGGGAGCGGGCCGGGCGTGAACGTTCCGGTGGTCGGGTTGAGCCAGCCGACGACGCCGGGTTCGCCGGGCGGGGCTCCGTCGCAGGCGCACGGGGTGGCGACGAGGAGGAGCACGGGGGTGCCGTCCGCGAGGCATACCGGGGTGGACGTGGTGGAGGGTGAGCAGCACGCCTCCCCTCCGGGGGTGCTGCCTCCTCCCGCGGTACACGGGAGCGGTTGCACGGGCACGTCATGCCTCCCGGTGGGCGCGCCGGAGGTGGACGTCCAGGCCTCGGCCGGATCCGAAGGAGCGGGGACACTCCGGGCACGCATGCCGGGAGGCCGGGTCGATTGAGTCGCTGTCCCCCGCCGTGTCCCCGCCGGTGTCCCCCTCGTCCCCGGGGATGTCCCCGCTGGTCACCGGGGGCGCCGCCCCGGCGGCGGTCTCCTCGTCCGGGAGCCGGGGGCCACCCGTGTCCCCGCTGGTGTCCCCGAGGGGGACAACGGTCTCCGGGCCGTCCTCTCCGACCATGACGAAGTCCTCGCGCTCCGGCGGGGCGTCGTCCAGCGGCGCGAAGACGGGAGGCTCCAGCGGCACCGCGCCGGGCCCGTACGCGGACGCCGGGACCGCCGGGAGGACGTCGCCGGGCGTCGCCTCCAGGGTCCGGCGGGGGCACTCGGGATGCGGGTGGACCTCCTGCCCGTTCTCCTCGTAGCAGAGCCCGCACTCCAGGAGCCGGGGCGCGTCGGGCCGGTCGACGCCCAGGAGCTCCGGAGCGTCGTGCGGGGCGGCCGGCTCGTCCTCAACCGCCACGTAGGCGCGGCCGTCGACCAGGGAGCCGCGGAGCAGGGCCTCGGGCATGTCCGTGAAGAGGCGCGGCGGGACGCCGAACGCCGACTCGGACACGGTGCGGACCTTCGGCTCCTGCGCGACCGCCCACCGGGCGAAGTCCCGGCGCAGTGCACGCGCCGGCTGGACACGGATGATGTCGATCACGCGCAGGCCTCCACGTTGATCGCGGCCACGGTGCACGTGGTGCCGACGACGTACGTCCGCTCCACGAGTACGCGCCGGTCGTTGGTGCGGATGTTCAGGGACGCGGAGCGGTCCGGGATGACGTCCATCGGGCCGCGCCGGATGTGCACGGGGCCGGTGACGTACATCCACGCCGTGCCGGGGTCCGCGGGGATGCCGCCCGGCCCCGTGTTGAGCGTCGAGTAGCCGGCGCCGATGATCGCGCAGTTCCCGGCCAGGGTGAGGAGCGCGCCGGTGCTGGGGTCCTCGGTGAGGATGCGGCAGCAGCCCAGGAGCGCGGCCAGGCCGGCCGGGACGTGGAGGACGCCCACGCCGCCGTACCCCTCGGCGAGGGCGCCCTCCAGCGCGGCCACGCCCTGCGCGACGGACACCGGCCCGGCGGGCGGGGTGAGGTCCACGGCGTCCGCGGTGAGCCGGGACCAGAACGCGGCCTCCAACCCGTGCTGCTCCCCGAGCTCCATCGTGGCCGTGGCGTGCGCCACGGCCTCCTCGTAGGACCAGCCGATGGAGGAGCACTCCGCGCCGGCATAGAGGGTGATGGGGGAGGCGTGCTCCACGCTCGGCCGGCAGAACTGCTTTTCCGGCCGCTCCCCGGGGGACTCCTCCCCCGCGGACTCGTCCGTGAGGCACGGGTCTTGCCACTCCTGGACGGGGCAGCAGCCGAGGGCCATCCACTCCACGCCCATGAGCTCGTGGACGTCCTGGACGTCCTCCACGGTGGCGCAGGTGTTCAGGATGCCGTGGGGCAGCGGGGTGCCGGGGATCGGCTGGACGAGTTTCCGCATCCCTGCGGGCATGCCACACCTCCGTGGGCGGGTGGGGGCGTGGCGGGCCCAGGCTCAGGTACCAGGGCCCGCCACGGGCCGGGGGTGTGTCAGCTCGCGTCCCCGCCGGACTCGCCGGCGGTGCAGACCATCTCCAGCTGCGCGCCGGTCGAGCCGTCCGGGCAGACGGGGACGGTGACCAGGCGGGTGTCCACGGAGCGGTCCACCAGGGCGGTGCACTCCTCCGCGAAGAGCGCCGTGTAGTCGTTGAAGCGGAACTTCGTGGAGTCGTGGACCACGCCGAGGTTGACCTCCTCGCCCCGGCCGATGACCAGGGAGCCGGAGGGGTACATCAGGAACTTCACGGCGCCCGGGAACGCGGTGGCCGGGACCGTGCCGCCGATCTCGTTGGGCACGGCCGGGTTGAGGCCGCGGGCGAACTGGACGCGAACGCCGAGCTTCGCGAACGTGCTCTGAATGCAGTTCGGGTCCAGGTCACAGATGTTGGAGCCGTTCTGGCGGGCGAGGTCCGCGAGGAAGAGCTGACGCGACCAGTACGGGAACACCACCTCCAGGGCGGTGGTCTCGCAGAGGCTGTGACGCTCGATCATGTCGGCGGCCTGGAGGGCAACCGCGGCGAACGTCGCGGAGAGCGCACCGAACGTCGGGTCCATGGTGACCGGGGTCGCCGCGTTCAGGGCCTGCTGGAAGAGGTACTGCTTGACGCGGATCTCGTGCGCCACCATCGCGTTGCGGAGGTACCAGGAGACGAGCTCCGGGAAGTGGCGCTGCGTCAGGATGCCCGCCTCCAGGCACACGCCGATGGCGTCGCAGCGGACCTCCACGGGGTCCGGGCACGGGATGCGGAAGCACGGCTTCTCGGAGCCGTTGATGTCGTCGGCCTCCGTGTGGACCCACGTCATCGCGGCCACGTCCAGGCTGAGCGGCTTGTAGTAACGCAGGCCGCCACGGGCGAGCTGGATCTCCGGGGCGTCCCAGAGGAGGTCCGGGCACGCGGTGTCCGTGAGCTCGTAGATCGTCTCCGACGGCGCGCACCAGCCACCCGACGCGACGAGCTCCCCCTCCGGGAGGCGCCGCTGACTCGACGCCTGGAGGGACACCGTGGTGCCCTCCGGGGCGGAGGAGGAGTCCGTGACGATGAGCTCCTGCGGGTACGGGTGCCGGTAGGAGATGACCTGGCCCACGCCCCCGCCCGCCGTCTTCAAAGCGTTGGCGCGGGAGATGATCCCGGCCGTGATGTCGTTGAAGTCCAGCGCCGTGCCCGGGGTGTAGCCGGGGACGTCCACGGCCGCGGTGATGCGGGTGGTCGGCGCCGGGGGCTCCGGGAGGACGCGCGGCTGCCCTCGGCGCACGGCACTCAGGTTCAGCGCGGGGCGGGTGATCGCTGCGGCGGTCGCCGTGGGCGCCGGAGCCGCCGGCGCGGCAGGCGCCGCCGGGGC
>NZ_JAKGCV010000110.1 GCF_021556455.1 Streptomyces fuscigenes
GACCGGTGCCGGCGACCGGCCGCCCGGCACCGCCGCCCCCGGCGTCCGCGACCGGGTGGCGGGGCGAGGCGGCGCCCGGTCAGCGCTCCCCGCGCAGGTCCCGCATCAGGAACACCTTGTCGTAGCGGCGCGGCCCCACCGCGACGAAGCCGGGCAGCCGGCCGTACTCGGTGAAGCCGAGCGACCGGTACAGCCGCAGGGCGCCCGCGTTGTCTCCCCGCGCGTCCAGGGTGAGGACCTCGACGCCGGCCGAACGGGCGTCGGCGAGCAGAGCCTCCGTCAGCGCCCGGCCCACGCCCTGGCCCTGGGCGGTGCCGGCCACGGCGATCTTCTCCACGTCGGCGTTCGGCCGGTGGGTCGGCCGCGCGTAGCGCAGCCAGTAGCCCAGTCCGACCAGCCGCCCGTCCAGGCGGGCACCCCGCAGGGCCGCGTCGCCCGTGCGCGCCGCCTCCACCACGCGCCCGACCAGCGCGGCGATCTCGTCCCGGGACGGCGGCTCGACCCAGCCGAGCGCCGCCCCCGCGGCCACCAGGTCCGCCAGGATCCGGTGCGCGTCCCCGGCGAAGCGGTCCACCTCGCCGGGGTCCGGGCACAGCTCCGCCGCGCCGAGCACCCGGAGCCCCGCCCCGGGGGAGCCGTGTGCCGCGTCGCGGACCGCGGCCTTCGGCGCGTCCGCGGCCGTCCCGTCCGTCATGCCCGCGCTCCCGGGAGCGCGATCCCGCGGCCCGTCATCCGGCCGCGGGGACAAGACGCACCTCCCGCTCCACCACCGCGGAGTGGATGCCGGCCGACGTCTCGCGCAGGTACGCCTTCCGCAGCTCGTGCGCCGCGCGGTACTCGGGCGTCGCCAGCGCCTCCCGCATCGCGGCCGCGGACTCGAAACCGATGCGCACGATGGCGTCGAACGGCTCCTCGACGCCGTCCGCGGCCAGGTCGGAGAGGTAGTACTGCTCGTACTCCCGCACCTGGGGAAGGGCCGCGTACGTGGGCCCGTACTCGTGTTCCATGAAGCGGCGGAAGTCGTCCGTGGCGACCTCGGGCCGCTTGCGTATCACCGTCATCAGCGTGAGCATCGCCGTCCCTCTCCTGAACACCTGTTCATCGCAGTCTATCGTGAACAGGTGTTCAATGGGTCCGTGACCCCTCCAGCCGAAGCCGGCGGCGGCCGGGACCTGCGCGCGGAACTGGTGGCCGCGGCCGTCGCCGCGCTCGCCCGGCCGCAGCCCGTGGCCGTGCCCTCGCTCCGCTCCATCGCCCGGGCCTGCGGGGTCGCCCCGTCGGCCGTGTACTGGCACTTCCCCTCGGAGGCGGATCTGCGCTCCGCCGTGCTCGACGCCGAGTACGCCTCCTTGATCGGGGCCGTCGAGGCGGCCCTGGACGCCGCGGGCGAGGACGCGGACCCGCTGGTCGCCGCCGGCGACGCCTACCTCGCGTGGGCGCTGGAGCACCCCGGTGCCTACCAGCTCCTGTTCGAGAGCGGCGACACGCTGCCGGCCGACCGGGCCGAGCACGGGCCGCGCCTGCAGCGGCGGATCGTGGAACTCGCGCGCCGGGTCGACCCGGACGCGCCCTTCCCGGCGGCGCTCCTGCTGTGGTCCGCCTGGCACGGCATCGCGTCGCTGCGCCTGCACAAGAAGGACGAGTGGGACTGGGGACTCGGCCCCCGGGAGGCCAACCGCAGGCTGGTCGCGGCCCTCACGGCCGGCGTCGGCGCGGGGCCCGCCGTCACCGCGACCCGACGGTGGCGGGGAACGGAGCAGGACGCGTCCGGCTCCACCGGGTGAGTCCGGGAGTCAGGGACCGGTAATCAGGGCCCGCGAGCCAGGGCCCGGGGGCCCGCGACCGGGAGTCAGGGACCGGGGCGCCGGGGCCGGAGCCGGGCGCCGTGCGACCCGCGCGGCCCGGGCCCGCCGCCCCCGCACCGGTCGTACGGCGTCCCGGCGCGTCGGCGCGTCGGCGGGTCGGCGGGTCGGCGCCCCGGCGCCGTCAGGACGACACGTGGAACTGCGGCCCGTAGTTGCCCGGTCCGTCCGGGCGGGTCAGGTCCATGAGTTCCACCGCCGGGCCTTCCATGCCCCGCATGGCGTGCACCGCTGCGCTCATGCTCTTCGCGCCGCCGCCCGCCCACGCCTTGTCGAGACCCTCCAGGACCCCGGCGTACGTGGCGTCGCACTGGTCCACGAGCCGCCGCACCTGGGTCGAGGTGTGATCCCAGCCGCCCGCGGGCACGCGCGCCATCGGCCGGGCCGCCGGGAACGGCACCGCCGCACCGGTGAACCGCCAGGTGCCCGACTCCTCGCGCACCCGCTTTCCGTGGTAGATCTCGCCGAACGCGTAGTAGTGCGCGGGGTTGTCGTCGTGGAGGGCCTGGCCCGGCGAGCCGTCCGTGCCCTCGCCCTGCTCCTTGATGGTCTCGATGCAGCGCTCGACGTCGTCGAGGGTGCGCACGGGTGCCAGCGAGTCGGAGCCGATGCGCTCGGACAACTGCCCCCGCGCCGACAGCCGCGGCGCCTCGTTGCGGAACGCCTCGAGCAGGTCGCCGTAGAAGTCGCCCACGCTGGGCGCGTCGCCCGCGCTGCGCGTGAGCGGCTCGTCGGGCGCCTCGATCGCCATCATCACGTCGCGGACGAACGGCTTGGTCAGGCCCGACAGGTACACGTTCACGCCGGGGCGCACGCCGCCGGGCAGCGGGCCGGGGTAGACCGTCGCGGCCTGCTTGATCCGCGGCTGCCCGCCGACGGCGACCAGCAGGTTGCACACCACTCCCAGGTGGTACATCTCGTCGCCCACCACGCGCCGGATCAGCCGGGCGGCCTCGCCGCCGCGGTCCTTGACGGACCACCAGCCGCACAGGTACGGCGGGATCGTCGCGAGCTCGAGTTGCACGGCGACCTGGAGGGCCTCCCGCAGCCAGCCGACGTCGCGCCGGAGGCCGGGCACCGCGAGCAGACGCGCCACACTGCCGGCGGCGGCCCGGCCGGCCGCCGGTCCGGCGCCCGGTGCGGGCTCCGCGGCAGCAACCGCCGCCGAGCCCGCCACCGCCGCGGGGGCCGCCGCGAGCACGGCCGACGCGAGGAAGTTCCGGCGCGCGAACGGCGGGAGCGCGGGCCCCTCCCGGTGTCCGGCCGTACCGGTGTCGCCGGTGCCGTGGGTGTCGTCCGTGCACTGGGTGTACTGGGTGTACTCGGTGTGTCCACCGTTCCCGCCGCTGTCGCTCACCGCTGCCCTCCGCTCTGCCGGCTGCCCCTGACTCGCCCGACGCGCCCTGGGCCGCCCGACGGCTCGCGAAGCTAGCAGTGATCTTGGCCGGCGCACGGGTGCACGGGCCGAGGGGCGCATCCGTCACCCCGTCGGCCCAATGCGCCAGGAGTAGCCGTTTGGTCACACTGTGTGGCGGCCCGCCGATTTCTCTCTTACCGTCAGAACATGATGAAACTGCAGGTCACAGCCATTGCATGTGCCACAGCCGCCCTCGCTTGCGGGATCGGTGCGGCGGCTCCCGCCCACTCCGCCCGGCACGAGGTCCGTCCGGGGGAGTCGATCCAGAAGGCGGTGGACGCGGCGCGGGCCGGCGACACCGTGGCCCTCGCGGCCGGCACCTACCGGCAGAGCGTGACGATCACGAAGCCCGGCATCACCCTCGAAGGCGCGGGTCCCCGCACCGTGATCAGCCCGGCCGCGGGCACCGCGCAGGGCACCTGCGCGCGGCTCGGCGCCGGTGTGTGCGTCCTCGGCACGGGCACCAAGGCCGTCGACGGGGTACGCGTGCGGGCGCTCACGGTCTCCGGCTTCTCGAAGAACGGCCTGTGGGCGTCGGGCACCGACCACCTCGTGCTGGACCGGGTCGTGGCGGAGAAGAACAAGGTCCGGGGCATCGCGGCCGAGAAGTCGGTGCGCTCCGTGATCACGCACGTCACCGCCCGCGACAACGGTGACGCCGGTGTGTTCGTGACGAACCTCGCCAACGCCGAGGGCGGCGCCGCCGACACGCACGGAACGGTCGTCGAGGACAGCACCTTCACCGGCAACGCCACGGGCCTGACCCTGCGGCGGGTGCGGCACCTGTTCGTGCGCGGCAACGACGTCTCCGCGAACTGCGCCGGGGTGTTCGTGGTCGGCGACGAGTCCAAGCCGCTCGCCGGCGCCATGACCATCAGCCACAACCGCATCCACGAGAACAACAAGTTCTGCCCCGCCACGGCCCGGCTCTCCGCGGTCCAGGGCGCGGGCATCGTGCTGACCGGCGCCGAGGACACCGTCATCCGCGACAACTCGGTCACCGGCAACGCCGGCACCGCGCCGATGAGCGGCGGCATCGTGCTGTTCAAGAGCTTCGTCGGGGTGCACAACAGCCACAACACCGTCCGCGACAACGTCCTCGACGGCAACAAGCCCGCCGACCTCGCCAACGGCGAGACGGGCACCGTCAACGCCATCGACCACAACGAGTGTTCCGCCTCCCTGCCCGCCGGCATGTGCTGACCGGCCGTCGCCCTCACGAGAGAGACACGACGCATGACCACCGTAAGCACCACCGAACCCCCCTCCGGCCAGGACCGCGGCCGGGGCCACGGCCCAGACGCGAAGGCCGCCGGCCACCCGTCCATGCGGCTGCGTGAACTCGCCTTCGGCGCCGCGTGCGCCGCCGCCCTGCGGGCGACCGCACGGCTGCGGGTCGCCGACGCGCTGGAGGGCGACCGCGCCGCGGTCGCCGACCTCGCGGAGCGCGTCGGCACCCAGCCGGGGCCGCTGCGCAGGCTGCTGCGCTGCGTCGCCTGCTACGGCGTCTTCACGGAGAACGAGGACGGCACCTTCAGCCACACGGAGCTCTCGCGGCTGCTGCGCGAGGACGACCCGCACAGCCTGCGCGACATCGTGCTGTGGTGCACCGAGCCCTGGACGTGGGAGGTCTGGCCGCGCCTCGACGAGGCCGTGCGGTCGGACTCCAGCGTCTTCCGGCGCATCTTCGGCAAGGAGTTCTTCGACCACCTGCACGAGGACGCCCCCGAGTCGGCCCGCGTCTTCAACCGGGCCATGACCACATCGAGCATCCAGTCCGCGCTGGACGTCGCGGACCTCCTCGACCTCACGGGCGTGGGGACGGTCGCCGACATCGGCGGCGGCCAGGGCCATGTCCTCGCGAGCCTGCTGGAGCGCCACCAGGACCTCACCGGGACGCTGATGGACCTGCCGGGCGTGATCGCCCGTGCCGACGCACGGCTGCGCGACGAGGGCGCCCTCGCCGCCAGGACGAGGATCGTCGCGGGCGACTGCAGGGAGGCGGTGCCGTTCGAGGCGGACCTCTACGTCATCAAGAACATCCTGGAATGGGACGACGAGAGCACCCGCAAGTGCCTCGCGAACATCATCGGCGCGGCCCGTCCCGGGGCGCGGGTGGTGGTCATCGAGAACCTCGTCGACGACAGCCCCTCGATGCGCTTCACCACCGCCATGGACCTGCTCCTCCTGCTGAACGTGGGCGGCGCCAAGCACACGAGGCAGAGCCTGGTGGACCGGATCACCGACGCCGGGCTCACGGTCACCGACGTGCGGCCCGTCAACGCCTACCTGCACGCCTTCGAGTGCACCGTGCCCGCGTAGGGACGGCCACGACGCCGCACAGCGCACCACACAGCTCGGCTCAGCGCAGCACATCACAGCACACAGCAGTACGGACGCCCCGGGCGCCGACTCCGCGAGCCGCCCGGGGCGTCCGTACGTGCGACGTGCGGGGCGCGAGCGCGCCGCCGCGCGCGCAGGGTGTGTCAGGGGCGCTCCCACCGGTAGAACTGGTGGGCCATCGCGTCCTTCGGGCTGCGCCACGTCAGCGGGTCGTACGGGCTGATGTACGCCTCGAGGCGCGCGCTCAGCTCCTGGAACTGCGGCGTGCGGGAGGCCTTCGCGATCTCGGGGCCGGGCGGCTGCTCGGTCTCCACGAGGTGCATGTAGACGTCGCCGAACTGGAACAGGCCGCGCCGCACGACACCGACCATGTGCGGCAGGTCGCCGGCGTCCGACTCCCCGAACAGCTTGGCCACGTCGGGAGCGGAGCCGGGCGCCATACGGGCGACGATCAGGGCTTGGTGCATGGGAATCCACCTCTCGGGCCGCGGCCCGGGTTCGCAGGGGTGCCGCCCCCGGGGTACGGGGGCGGCACGGGGGAGGGACGGGACGTCAGCTGGTGGCGGCCTGGGGGCTGCGCCCGTCGCGGGCGCGCGCCTCGACCTTGTCCCGGATGAGCTGCATCTGCACGACGGAGTTGCGGTTGATGTTCCCCGTCATCCACTCGTCGTCGACCGGCGCCTCGGGCTTCATGGCGAAGTCCTGCGCCCAGCGCATCAGCGTGCCGTCCGCTACCTCCTCGTACTCCCAGCGGATGTCCATGTGCTGGAAGGGACCGGTCTCGACGCGCCGCGCGCGCACCGTGCGCGCGGCGCGGTCGGTGGTGCGCTCCGAGACCCAGCTCCACACCTGGCCGTTGGCGTCGGGGTGCATCGTGAGGCGGAAGGTCGTGGTGTCGCCCTCGCGCGAGATGATTTCCACGGCCGCGTACTCGCTGAACAACTCGGCCCAGTTGGCCACGTCGTTGGTCATGTCCCAGACCAGGTCGAACGGGGCCGCGACGACGATCGAGTTCTCGGTGTGCCCTGCCATCTCAGACCCCCGCCGCGAGCTGGGCGTTGACGAGTTCCAGGAACTCCTTGGGCGTGCGGCACTTGTCCGCCTCGGGCGGCATCGCGAGCTCGTGGCGGTTCTCCAGCTCCCCGACGACGCCGAGGAGCCCGAGCGAGTCGAGCCCGAACTCGGCGAACTCGCCCTCGGGGCGGCGCTCCAGCGCGTCGGGGTCGACGGTGAGGCCGGCGCCCTTCTTCATCAGCGCCGCCAGATCCTGGTAGGTCAGCTGATCGGTCATGCTCTTCTCCTTGTTCCTGTCGTACGTGCGTACCTGCTTGCTGGTTGCGGGGGCGAGTGGCCGGAGGCGGCCGCTCAGGAGGTGCCGTCCTCGACGCGGCGCACCACGAGCGCCGAGTTCGAGCCCATCAGGCCCCGGCTGAGCACCAGGGCCGTGCGGAGCTCGGACGCGCGTGCGCGGCCCATGACGACGTCCAGGTCGTGGCAGACGTCGAACACGTTCGGGGTCGGCGGGACCGCGCCGTGCTCCATCGCGAGCACCGCGGCGGCCACGTCGAGCACCGGGCCGCCGCAGTACGCGCGTCCGATGCCCGTCTTGGGGGCGGTCACCGGCACCCGGGTGCCGTGGCGGCCGAGCGCGTCGGCGATCGCCAGCGCCTCGGCGCGGTCCGCCTCGGGGATGCCGAGGGCGTCCGCGAAGACGACGTCGATCTCCTCGGGTGCGCAGCGCGCCTCGGCGAGCGCCCCGCGCACGGCGTGCGCGAGCCCGTCGCGCGAAGCGGCCCAGCGGGCCTCGCCGGTGAAGGTGGTGGCGTGGCCCGCCACTTCCGCGCGCACGGGTGCGCCGCGGCGGCGGGCCGCCCGCTCGTCCTCGACGAGCACGACGGCGCCGCCCTCCGCGGGCACGAACCCGCAGGCGCTGGAGGTGAACGGCCGGTAGGCCCGGTCCGGCTCCTCGCGCAGGCTGAGCCCCTCGTAACCGAGCTGGCAGACCACGGAGTAGGGCGCCAAAGGTGCCTCCGCGGCCCCCGCGACCACGGCGTCCGTGCCCCGCAGGACGGTGGCGGCGGCGTGCCGCAGCGCGTCGAGGCCGCCGGCCTCGTCGCTCGCGACGACACCGCAGGGGCCCTTGAAGCCGCCGCGGATGGAGATCTGCCCGGTGCTCGCCGCGTAGAACCAGGCGATGGACTGGTACGGGCCCACGGCACGCGGCCCCGGACCCCACAGCCGCTGCAACTCGCGCTGGCCGAACTCGCCTCCGCCCGAACCGGCCGCCGTGACCACGCCGATGCTGTACGGATCGTCCTCGTAGTCGCTGCGGCCGAGCCTGGCATCCGTCAGCGCGGCCTGCGCGGCGGCCAGGGCGAAGTGGGAGAAGCGGTCGGTCTGCGCCAGGTAGCGCTCCTCGATCAGGTCGGCCGGGTCGAAGTCGCGGACCTGGCCGGCGACGCGCAGCGGCATGTCCTCGCAGCCCTCGCGGGTGATGCGGTCGAGCACGCTGACACCTTCCACCGTGCTCTTCCAGAACGTCTCCGCGCTGGTGCCGTTCGGCGCGAGAACGCCGATGCCCGTGATGACCGGGCGCCTGCCCGTTCGAGCACTCATCAGGACCTCCCGTCACCGCGGCTCATGACGACCGCGGACTGGAAACCGCCGAACCCGCTGCCGACCGACAGCACGCTGCGCAGCGACGCGTCGCGTGCGGTGCGGGGCACGTAGTCGAGATCGCACTCCGGGTCGGGTGTCTCGTAGTTGGCTGTCGGCGGCACCACCTGCCGGTTCAGCGCGAGCACGCACGCGGCGACCTCGATCGCCCCGATGGCGCCGAGCGAGTGGCCGATCATCGACTTGATCGAGCTCATCGGCGTCCTGCGGGCGTGCTCGCCGAGCGAGCGCTTGACGGCGGCCGTCTCGTGCCGGTCGTTCTGTTTCGTGCCCGAGCCGTGCGCGTTGACGTAGTCGATCGCCGTGGCGTCCAGCCGGGCGTGCCCGAGCGCCGTGGTGATGGCACGCGCCATCTCGTGGCCCTCGGTGGTCAGCCCCGTCATGTGGTAGGCGTTGCCGAAGGTGGCGTAGCCCCGGATCTCGCAGTAGACCGTCGCGCCCCGGGCGCGCGCGTGCTCCAGCTCCTCCAGGACGAGCACCGCCCCGCCCTCGCCCAGCACGAACCCGTCCCGGTCGGCGTCGAACGGCCGCGAGGCGTGCTCGGGGTCGTCGTTGTTGGGCGAGGTGGCCTTGATGGCGTCGAAGCAGGCCACCGTGATCGGCGAGATCGGCGAGTCGGAGGCGCCGGCGACGATCACGTCGGCGCGCCCGTCCTCGATGGCGTGGAAGGCGTAGCCGACCGCGTCGAGCCCCGAGGTGCAGCCCGTCGAGACGGTCTGCACCGGGCCCCTCGCGCCGATCCGCTCCGCCACGGAGGACGACAGCGTGCTCGGCGCGAACGCGCGGTGCAGGTAGGGGTCGGCCTGCCGGTGGTCGACGTCCCAGCGCGCGCCCTCGCCGCTGACCGCCACGTAGTCGTGCTCCAGCCGGGACGTGCCGCCGACGGCCGTGCCGAGGGAGACACCCACGCGCCACGGGTCGGCCCCCTCGGGGTCGAACTCCGCGTCGCGCAGCGCCTCGTCGGCCGCGGCCATCGCGAACTGCACGTACCGGTCGCAGCGGGCGCGGTCGTCCTCGTCGAGTCCGTGTGCGGCCGGGTCGAAGTCGCACTCGCCGGCGATGCGGGAGCGGAAGCCCGCGGGGTCGAAGAGTGTGATGCCCCGGGTCGCGGTCCGGCCGTTCGACAGCAGGTCCCAGAAGGCGGGAACGCCGACGCCGCCGGGCGCGACGACCCCTATGCCCGTGACCGCCACGCGCCGGGTCATGACAGCGCACCCGTGCGTTCGGGCGGGCCCTGGTCCACCGTGCCCGTCTCCTCGGTGTCCACGTGCCCCTCCTGGGGCGTGGGCGCCAGCGGGCCCAGGTGGAAGACCATGCGCGCCTCGGTGTCCCCGACGTTGCGGAAGCGGTGGCGCACGAACGGCGGGATCAGCAGGCCCTGGTCGACGCCGATGCTGTGCGTCTCGCCGTCGAGGTCGACCTCCATGCGCCCGGCCACCACGTACACGAACTCCTCGGAGTGCGGGTGGTAGTGCTCGCCGATGCGGTCTCCGGGGTCGATCGTCGCGAGCCCCATGAAGCCGCTCGTCGCGCCGACGGCCGTGGGGGTGAGGAGGGCGCGCAGGTCCCCGCCGCGCTTGGTGTTGTGCGCGGCTTCCTCGAGGTCCACGATGCGTGGCCTGTGCAGGTTCATGACAGTCCTTCTCGTTCGTGTGTTCGGGGTGGGGGCGCCGATGCCGGCGCCGGATCCGGGGTCGCCGGTGTCCGTGGGTCCGCTCAGGACTCCGGCGCCGTGCGGTCCGTGAGCGGGGTCATCAGGCACCGGTCCAGGAGACGGGCGACGCCCTCGTCGCTGGTGGGCACGTCGCCCCCCTGCAGCAGCCGGCCCAGCACCGCGGCCTTGCGCGGCCCGTCGCCGATGCCCAGCGCCACCTCGGGCCGCGAACGCAGGTCGGCGTTCACGTCGATGATCCGCACCACGCTGTCGTCGCGCTGGAAGATCGTGGAGCGCACGACGTGGCTGGCCGGGTCGTCCGCCGCCGCCTCGTCCTGGCCGGCGAGGAACTGCGCCAGGGCCATGCCGCGGCCCTCCTTGGCCTGGTAGTACAGGCCGTGCCGGGTCACGTCCGCCAGGTCGTGGCCCGGAGCCGTGAGGTGGTGCACCATCGGCAGGGCCGCACGGGTGAAGAACGTCCGCGCGGACAGCGGATCGCTCAGGTCCCGCTCCAGCTCCAGGTACGGGTTGATGGCCTCCTCGACGGCCTGGACCTCGGGCTGCCGGGCGACGTGGCGCAGCGCCGTGAGCAGGTCGCCCTCGACCTCCACCGCGCGCACCACCCGGTTGCCGTGCATGAACAGCGACGTCCTGCGCAGGCGGGTGGAGTCGTCGACCCGGGCGGAGGGAGAGGCGTAGTCGGACAGGTGCTTCGCGACCATCTCCTCCGTGCCCGGCTTGACGGTGAACGTCAGCGCGTGGCGCACCACGCCGTCACCGAGCCGCGGCGGGGCCTGCTGGCCGGTGTCCTGCGACGTCGAGCGGTTCGTGACCGTCGTGCCCGTCTCCCGCAGCACGGCGTAGCGCAGCGAGCGGGTGTTGCGCACGCAGTCGTGCAGCGGCTGCACCATGCGCACGTGCTCCTCGCTGTTGATCCAGGCGAGGAACGGCGGCGCGCTCTCCCACTCGCTCGTGATGAGCCACTGTGAGGGGTTCTCGATGGACTGGCACAGCTGGTCGACGATGTGCCCGGGGACCGCCGCGACCTCGCGGTGCATCTCCTCGTAGGCCTGCAGGAACCGGGCCTGAGCCCCCTCGTGCAGGTCGAGCAGGAGGACGACACGCAGCCGCGAGCCGTCGAACACCGACTGGCTGACCCGCTCCGACAACACTGTCATCTAAACGCTCCTTCACTCTGTCCCGCGGCGCCCCTGTGGGCGGCCGCGTTGGCCGGTGCTCAGCGCGATCGGGAGCGGTGCCCGCGCCGCTGCGGGCGCGGGCGGGGGCGGAGCCGCGGATGCGTGAGCCTCACCCCCTTGCACGATCGTGCGGTCAGCGGCGGGACCGCGCGAGACGTGAGCACCATTCGGGGGAATCGGGGTCCGGGCCGACTTGTGGGCGGGAAGGGGTAGTTCGTCCGCGCGTTCGCGGGGGGTCCCCGGTAGGAGTGTCATGAACGAGAACGTCGAACACCAGGTGCCCGTCCTGATCGTGGGCGGCTCGCTGGTGGGTCTGTCCGCAGCGCTCTTCCTCGGCCGCCTCGGCGTGGAGCACATGGTGGTCGAGAAGCACGCCGCCACCTCGACCCACCCGAGGGGCCGCGGCAACAACGTCAGGACCATGGAGCTGTTCCGCACCGCCGGTGTGGAGCAGGCGATCAAGGACGCCGCGTCCGTGCTCGCCGACAACCACGGCATCCTCCAGGCCCCCTCGCTGGCCGGCGAGGAGCAGGAGTGGCTGTTCAAGGAGATCGACCCGGGCGGCGGCCTCGCCCGCTTCAGCCCGACCGGGTGGTGCCTGTGCAGCCAGAACGACCTGGAGCCCGTCCTCGTCGACAGCGTCCGCGCGAACGGCACCGACCTGCGCTTCTCCACCGAGCTGATGTCCTTCGAGCAGGACTCCGACGGGGTCACCGCCGTCACGAAGAACCGGGAGACCGGCGAGCACACCACCGTCCGCGCGCAGTACCTCGTCGCCGCCGACGGACCGCGCAGCCCCGTCCGCGAGGCCCTCGGCATCGACCTGACCGGGGCGGGCGAGCTGTTCCACAACGTCAGCGTCACCTTCCGCTCCCGCCGCCTCGCCGGAGTGGTGGGCGACCGCCGCTTCATCGTCTGCTACCTGACGAACCCGCGGGCCGACGGGGCGCTGCTGCCCGTCGACAACGAGGAGAAGTGGGTCTTCCACCTGCCGTGGCACCCCGACCGGGGCGAGACGCTGGAGGACTTCACCGACGAGCGCTGCGCCGAGCACATCCGCGCGGCCGTCGGCGACCCCGGCCTTGACGTCGAGATCACCGGCCGCGCCCCCTGGCACGCCGCCGAACGCGTCGCGCGGCGCTACGCGGACGGCCGGGTCCTGCTCGCCGGCGACTCCGTGCACGAGATGTCGCCGACCGGGGCGTTCGGCTCGAACACCGGCATCCAGGACGCGCACAACCTGGCCTGGAAGCTCGCGGCCGTCCTCGCGGGACACGCGGGGCCCGGCCTGCTGGAGACGTACGAGGCGGAGCGCCTGCCCGTCGCCGAGGCCACGTCGCAGCGCGCGTCGTCCCGCTCCGCCGAGCACAGCCACCCCGGCTACGAGCCGGCACCGTCCCAGGGCGGCCCCGGCAGCCCCAGTGGCCCCGGCGGCCCCAAGGGCGGCGGGATGCTGCCGGTGGTCCTCGCCTACCGCTACCCGCGCGGCGCCGTCCTCGGCGCCGAGCCGCAGCAGCCCGTCGTCCCCCAGGGCATGCGGCTCGCGGGCGACCCCGGCAGCCGCGCCCCCCACCTGTGGGTGCGGCGCGCGGGCGAGCGGCTGTCCACCCTCGACCTGTACGAGCGCTCGCTCGTCCTGGTCACGGGCGAGGAGGGCGGCGCATGGCGCGAGGCGGCTCGGGACGTCGCTCGGCGGATGTCCGTACCGCTCGACGTGTACGAGGTCGGCGCCGGATCGGGCGCCGACCTGGTGACCGAGGAGGGCGCCGACTGGGCCGCGGCCCACGGCACCACCGGCGAGGGCGCGGTGCTGGTGCGTCCCGACGGGTTCGTCGCGTGGCGGGAGACGGGCGGCGTCCCCGACCCCGCGCGGACCCTGGCGGACGTCCTCGGCGCCGTACTGCGCAGGGACTGAACCCCGGCGCGCAGCGCGCCCGAGGGCCCCGCCGGACGGCCGGCGGGGCCCTCGGGCTGCCCTCCCCGGACGCCGTTTCGGAGGCCTGTCGCCCACGGGCCGCCTGTCGCCCACCGGCCGCCGCGGTGGGCGTGGTCCCCGGCGGCGGGGCGCCACGCGCGGCCTCCGCGAGCGACGACGAGAAACGCCCGGCCCCCTCGTGGGGAGGCCGGGCGGGGCGGACGGGACGCGCGGGGCGGGCGGGGCGGACGGCACGGGCGGGACGAAAGCGACGGGCGGGACGGAAGCGACGGGGGCGCCGGTGGGCGCGCACGGCGCGGGCGCCCGGCGGCCGGGCAGCCGCCGGGCGCGTGCGGTCGCCTGGCCGCACCCGCGCGCAGGCGGGATCAGTTCTCGCGCGCGGTGGCGAGGTGGGCGAACACCACGACGTTGTCGGTGTAGTCCTTCACCTGGCGGTTGTAGCTGCCGCCGCACGTGATGAGCCTGAGCTGGGGCGTCGTCGACTTGCCGTACACCCGCTCGTCCGGGAAGTCGGCCTTGCTGAACGTCTCGACCGAGTCGACCGTGAAGGTCGCGACGATCCCGTCCTGGCGCGTGATGTCGACGGTGCTGCCCGCCCGCAGGTCGTCGAGCAGCAGGAACACGGCCGGCCCGGTCTTCGTGTCGACGTGCCCCGCGACGATCGAGGTGCCGTTCTCGCCGGGCGTGACTCCGCCCTCGTACCAGCCCACCAGGTTCTTGTCGTTCGCCGGCGGCGGGTTCAGCTTGCCGGTGGCGTCCAGGTTGAGCGTGGTGAACGGCGCGTCGACCGCGATCGAGGGGATCTGCAGGCGCGTCGGCGCCGAGCGGGGCAGGGCGAGGTCGGTGGTGGGGGAGACCGACGGCACGGGGGCGCTCGACGCCACGGCCGCGGGCTTGGGACCCGGCGCACCGCTCGGCGTGCCGTCGACGGCGTTGTGCACCAGGAGCGCGCCCAGGAGCACCGCGGCGGCCGGCCACACCAGGGCGCGGACGGACGAGCGCGGCGGGACGGCGGGCGGTGCGGGCGGGGTGTCGGAAGGGGCTGCCATGGGCCATGCCTTTTCTCGGATGCGGTGGGGACAGCCCGGGGGCCGGCGGGCGGGCGGCCCGATCCGGCGGGG
>NZ_JAKGCV010000111.1 GCF_021556455.1 Streptomyces fuscigenes
CCGAGGCGGCGCGCCCGGCGGGCGAACGCGGCGGCCGCCTCCGCCGCCTCGCGATCGGCGGCGTCCCCGGCGGCCGCGACGAACGTGCCGTTGCGCCCGCGCGTCTCGATCACCCCGTCCGCCTCCAGTACGCGGTAGGCCTTCGCCGCGGTGTTCGCCGCGATGCCGAGCTCCGACGCGAGGCCGCGCACGGTGGGCAGCCGGTGGCCGACGGGCAGCGACCCGTCCCGGACCTGACCGGCGATCTGGGAGCGGAGCTGCTCGTAGGGCGCGTCCCGGCCCTCGGGGTCGATCTCGATGTGCAACGTCACGCCACCGATTGTCCCCTCTCGCAGCGCGCCGCGGAAAATGGCACGCGGCCCCCGGCCCGCCGCGCGTACGGTCTGCCTCCATGGCCGTGATCGTGCGAGATTTCCGCCCCGACGACCCCGAGGACGTGGCGGGCGTGCTGAGCGCCAGGCTGGCGGCCCTGCCGCACGTCCTGCTACTCACCCCCGCCTACCTGCGCTACCGCGTGCAGACCGCACTGCCCGAGGAACACTTGCGGATCCTGGTCGCCGAGGAGGACGGGCAGGTCGTCGGCGCCGGTGAGACACACGTGCTGCAGGACAGCCCCGTCCCGGGACAGGGTTCGGCCAATCCCCAGGTGAGTCCCGAGCACCGGGGCCGGGGCGCGGGCTCCCTGCTGCTGCGTGCCGCCGAGGAGCATCTGGCCGCCGCGGGCGTCACCGACGTCTTCTCGTGGGCCCTGGACGAGCCGGGCCCGCTCGCGTTCGCGGCCCGGCGCGGCTACCGCCCGGGCCGGGCCTCGCACTTCCAGCACCTCGACCTGGCGACCGCCCGGCTGGACGAGCCGGGCCCGCTTCCGGCGGGCGTCCGGCTGCGCACGTTCGCCGACTACGCCCTGGCCCCGCGCGTACTGTTCGCGGCGGACGCCGAGGTCACCGCCGACGAGCCGGGGGACGTGGCCCAGGAGCTGGCCGACTTCGACGACTGGCTCACCTCCACCTGGCACGACCCGCGCCTGGACCACGCCCTGACGAGCGTGGTCGAGGTCGAGGGGCAGGTCGCCTCCTTCTCCCTCGCCCACACCGACGGCGGCACCCGCTACCGGTCCGGCATGACGGGCACGCTGCGGGCCTTCCGCGGCCGGGGGTTCGCCCTGCTCGCGAAGACGGACTCGCTGCGGCGGGCACGGGAGGCCGGGTGCACCGACGCGTACACCGGCAACGACACGCGGAACGCCCCGATGCTGGCCGTCAACCGCCGTCTCGGCTACCGCGTCCTCGGCACGGAGGTACGGCACGTCAAGCACCTCGGCTGAAGCGGCCGGAGACCCGGGCCCGGCCGGGCGGGGACCTCCGGCCGCCCCGGCCGGTCCCGCCGATCCGGCTGATCCGGCTGATCCGGCTGATCCGGCTGATCCGGCTGATCCCGCCGTTTTTGCCCTGCGGGCGGTCCCGCCGACCACCCCGGCCCCGCCGGCCCCGCCGGTCGCGCCGCTTCCGCCGGCCGTGCGCCGCCGGCCGCCGCCTCCGGGGGGGCGCCCCGGGGAGAGCGAACCGCGGATGCACATCCGATGACCCGTTCGAGAAGTCGCGCCCGGGCGCGCCGCGCGCGCCTAGGGTGGCCGAACCGTCAGGCCGGGTCGGAGGGTTCACGGGGGGCGAGGCGACGGCCATGGGTGATTACCTGAGCGCGGACAACATCGTGGCCCTGGCCACGGCACTCATCGGGGTCGGCGTGTCCGTCGCCATGGTCTGGTACGAGCGCCTCGTGCGGGGCAAGAGCATCGGCTACCGCGTGCAGATGGACATAGCGGTCGACAGCGACAACGAGCTGTTCAACTCGCTGCAGCGGACGCCCGATGCCACGCTGGTGCTGCTGCGCATCGAGAACGACGGCGCGGTCGACATCGGGCCGGGCGACTACACCGCCCGCGACGAGCAGCGGGCGCTCACCGTCCAGTTCACCGGGCGGTACGTGCAGAGCGCCGCCGTCACCCAGCCGGATCCCGGCGATCTGATCGAGCACTTCCGGCTGTCCCCGGACACGACCGGCGTGCGGCACGAGGCGAACAAGGTCTTCCTGCCCCGCGTGCCGCTCAACCCGGGTGAGCACTACAAACTGCTGATACGGCTCACGGGCGGCCCGACCCGCTCCGGCGTCGAGATCACCGGCGGGATAGCGGGCGGCAAGGTCAAGCCCAACCGGTCGGTGCCGATGGACGACAAGCCCCCGCTGTTCAGCCGCCCGGCCCGGCTGATCACGCTCATGCTGACCCTCTGCGTCAGCGCCCTGGCGGCCATCATCGTCGTGGGGCACGGCAGTCCGCGTCCGATGAACTGCGCTACCGGACACCTGGAGGTCACCGGCTCCACGGCCTTCGAGCCCGTGATGAGGACCATGGCCCGTACGTACACCTCCGCATGCCCGGACTCCTCGATCACGGTGGACGCCCAGGGCAGCGAGCAGGGCGTGCGGCAGCTGTCGGAGGCGGGGGCCGCGGCGCCGCGGGGCGCGGCTCCGGCCGTGGTCGCGATGTCCGACGGGCCGAGGCCGCCGGGGAGTTACCCGGGCCTGAAGGAACACCGCGCCGCCGTGATCGCCTTCGCCCTCGTGGTCGACGACGACGTTCCCGTCAAGAACCTGACCACCGGCCAGATCCGCGGGCTGTACAGCGGCCGCATCACCAACTGGAAGCAGCTGCCCGGCGGCCCCGACCTGCCCGTCCTCCTCGTCAGCCGCAGCGCCGACTCCGGGACGCGCGACATCTTCCGCGGCCGCGTCCTCGGCGGCCGCGGCGAACCCGCCTTCACCTCCCGCGACTGCCGGCACAAGAACGCGCCCTCGGACCGGGTCGTGCGCTGCGAACTCGACAGCACGCCGGACGTCCTGCGGACCGTCTCCCGGCTGCCCGGCGCGATCGGCTACGGCGAGGCGTTCGCCGCCGGTTCGTCGGCAGGGCTGCACACCGTGGCCATCGACGGGCGGGCGCCCGCACCGCGTGCGGCGGCCCCGGCGGGCTACCCGTTCACCGACATCGAATACGCGTACACCTACGGGTTCCCGGCCCCGGACTCCCTGGCCGCGGGATTCCTCGACTTCATGCTGCGCGGACGCGGCCAGGACGCGATGAGTGCCGGCGGGCACCTGCCCTGCTACACGCCGGAGGGGCTGGAGCTGTGCCGGCCGTGAGTCCCGGGGCCGGCTCGGGTGCCGCTCCCGCCCGGCAGTGCCCGGACGGGAGCGGGCGGCCCTCCTCCGGTGGTTCCTGAGCACGAGGGGGCCGGTGTGCCTTCCAGACGGGAAGGTCCGACGCGCGAAGCGCCGCGCTCCCATGCTGCGGCCTCGCCGCGCCCTTGTGGAGCCAAGCACCGCTCCCGCCCCAATACGTTCGCCACCGACGGCTTCGCGCCCGCATCCGACCGTACCGGCACCGGTGTTGAACGCGACGGCGGCGGATCCGGGCCGCATTGTTCCGTAACTCCATGATCACTTTGAGTGCCGGGCTCCGATGGGGCCATGCTGTCGTTCACCTTCGGGCAGCGCGTTGAGCACCGCCGCTCAAGGGCCTTGCAGACAAACCAAGTTGAAAGACAAGGTTCGATGTCACACAAGCAAGCACTGATCATCTGCATATTGCTGATGATCTTCGCCTGGAGTGCGGCGATGACCGCGCTCGGGCAGTTCCAGGCGGCGGCCGCGATGCTGCCGTCGCTCGGTCTGCTCGTCCAGCAGGTCGTGGCGGCCTTCAACGGCACCCAGGCCCGGCGGGGCACGGCCGAGGAGCCGGCGCCGGCGGCACCGGGAGGTACGCAGCCCCCGGAGGACCCTCGGTGAAGCCCTCGTCCGCACGGGAGCAGTCGGACGGTGAGCCGCCCAGTCGCCGCCGCGGCCGCAAGCCGGCCCCGATCGACGCCTCCGTCGGCGCCGCCCACCGGGCGCTGCTGGAGCACGTCCGCGACTGCTTCACCGAGAGCCGCCTCAGGCAGGAGGAGCTCGTCAGGCGCTCCGGCTACTCGAAGGCGCGCATCTCTGAGTTCCTGCGGGGCAAGGGCTACTACCCGAGCTGGATGATGACCTACAGCGTCGTCGCGGCCCTGCGCATGGACATTCCGCTGCCGCCCGTGTGCCGGCTGTGGACCGCCGGGGCCCGCGAGGCCGGCAAGAAGAACGCCTGGATCCACGAGTGCATACAGGAGGTCCACCTTCCGCACCCGGGCACGCCCCCCGTCGCGTACACGGCCTTCACCGAGACCATGCGCGAGCCCTACACCGCCTTCGTGGACGCGGTCGTGCAGCACGACGCGCGGGCCCGCTGGATCATCCGCGAGACCTTCGACATCCTCTGGCTGCGCTGGCACGAGGCCGCCGCCAGCGAGCACCTGCCGCGCTACGCCTGGTGCCTCCTGCGTGCCCGTCTCATGGAGCGCGCCCGCTTCCGCGACGGCCACGTCGATCTGCGGGCCGCGGCGTTCACGACCGTCGCGCAGAGCCGCATCGAGGACCTCGCGGAGCGCTTCGCCCACATCAGCACCCACGCGGCGTTCTTCGACACCGTCGCGCGCCTGCCCGAGCGGCAGTTCGACGTCGTCGTGCTGCGCTACCTGTGCGGCGTCGCCCCGGACGACATCCCGGGCGTCGTCGGTCTGCCCGAAACCCTCGTCCACACACTGGACCACCACGCCAGGGGGGCGCTGGAAGCCATCCACCTCGCCACCACCAGGAGTCAGCAGTGACCTCCGTCGACGAACTCCTTGCCGGCTCCCTCCTCCTGAGCCGCCCCCACATCCCCGAGGACACCGTGCCCGACGACGGGTGCGGCCACCCCTTCCTCGACCACGGCGACGCGCCGCTGTGGGAGCAGGACGAGGAGAGGGCCGCCGACACCGTCGCCCTGCGCCACCTCACCGCGCTGTGCGAGACCGCCCTGTACCGCTCCGACGCGGACGACCTGTCGTTCATCACCGACCGGCTGCCCGCCCCCCACGCGGCCTGGATCCTCGGCTGCGCCCTCCTGCTCGCCGGTGTCGAGGACGGGGCGCGCTACTGGTGGCAGTACGCGGCCGCGGCGGAGAACGAAGCCGCCGTCCACTGCCTCCAGTTGCACCACCTCGCCCGGGGCGACCGCCGCGCGGCCGACTTCTGGCGCCGGCAGGCCCGCGCCGGGAACGACCTGTCGGTCGTGCTGCGCCTGCTGTGCCACCCGGCGCTGGCCGCGAAGCGCGACGCGCCCCGCGGCATCACGGCGGTGATGAACTTCGTCGCCGCCACCGTCGCCCAGGGCTACGCCGACCACCCGGGCGTGGAGATCCCCGTCCCCGGGGACGACTTCGCCCACGAGCTGCGGGCCATGCTGGCCGCGCGGTCCCACGAGCGGGGGCCGGCGCGGCCCGCGGCACCCACACGTACCGACGAGCGCCGCCTGTCCCAGACCCCGGCGCCGGACCGGGAGTACGTGCTGCAGGTGCCGGCGGGTGACCGCCAGGGTGTCACCGAAGTCCGGGAGGAGGTCGCCGGCTGGCGGTCGATCGCCGACGACCGCGCGACGGCGAAGGGCCCGGAGACGGGCCTGCTGCTGTGCTACCGCCTCAACCCGTGGCCCGCGGGGTGCGCGGGCCGGCCGCCGTCGCCCACCGCGCGCCGCAGATCGGATCCGAAGGAGAACGCCCGCTGCAAGTCCTCCTCGTCGCCTGCCTGAGGGGAGCCGCGCCCGGTCGAGGCCTGTGCGGCGGCCGGGCCCGGCACCGGATCGAGGCCTGTGCCGAGCCGGGGCCCGGGCCGGGCCGGGCCGGTGCCCGTGCCGAGCCGGGGCCCTTCCGTCCTGCCCGGCGGGCGCGGGTCCGGGGCGTCCGGCGGGGGCAGCGCGGCGGATTCCGTACGCTGGTGGCATGCGCATGCGCCCCACCCTGAGCTGGACGCCCGACGACGATCTGCCGCCGGGCACCGCCGATCCCGCGCCGGTCGTGGATCTGCTGCGCGCGGGCGGCGTCCTCGTGCTGAGCGGGGCGGGCATCTCCACGGAGTCGGGGATCCCCGACTACCGGGGCGAGGGCGGCAGCCTGAGCCGGCACACCCCGATGACCTACCAGGACTTCACCGCGGGCGACCAGGCCCGCAGGAGGTACTGGGCCCGCAGCCACCTCGGCTGGCGCACCTTCGGCCGGGCGCGCCCCAACACCGGCCACCGGGCCGTCGCCGCGTTCGGACGGCGCGGGCTGCTGTCGGGCCTGATCACCCAGAACGTCGACGGCCTCCACCAGACCGCCGGCAGCGGTGACGTGGTGGAGCTGCACGGGAGCCTGGACCGGGTCGTCTGCCTCTCCTGCCGGGCCCTCAGCCCGCGCCGGGAGCTGGCCCGGCGGCTGGAGGAGGCGAATCCCGGCTTCGACCCCGTCGCGGCGGGCGTGAACCCCGACGGCGACGCCGACCTCACGGACGACCAGGTCGGCGACTTCCACGTGGTCCCGTGCACGCGGTGCGGGGGCGTCCTCAAGCCGGACGTGATCTTCTTCGGGGAGTCCGTCCCCCCGGAGCGCGTCGAGCACTGCCGGACGCTGGTGCGCGAGGCGTCCTCGCTGCTGGTCCTCGGCTCGTCGCTGACGGTGCTCTCGGGCCTGCGCTTCGTAAGGCAGGCCGCCGAGGCCGACAAGCCCGTGCTGATCGTCAACCTGGACGCCACCCGCGGCGACCGGCTCGCCCTCACCAGGATCGCGCTCCCCCTCGGCCGGACCCTCTCCGCGGTGGCGGAGCAGCTCGGCGTGCGCGTCGAGACACCGCCCGACGACCTGCCCGCGGGCTGAGTCCGCGGGCCGGAAGGCGGGCGCGGAGCAGGTGCGGTGCCCGGGCCCCACGCGGCGGCCGCCCGGCTCCCTCCTGCCGCCCGCCTCCCGCGGCCCGAGGGCGATGCGGGACACTCTTGCCGTGCTGCACGTCCGAGTCATCAGCCCCGCCACGACCACGCCCGACGTGCGGGCCATCGCCCGGCGGTCCCCCGCCGTCGCCAATGTGGTCGTCCTGCCCGGCGCCGCCCAGGACCCGCTCGGGGACCTGGTCGAGTTCGACGTCGCGAGGGAAGCCGCCAACGAGATCCTCGGCCAGTTGCGCGACCTCGGTCTGAAGGACACGGGAGCCGTGACGGTCGAGCAACTCGACGTCTCGCTGTCCACGGCCGCCGAACGGGCCGAGGAAGCCGCGCCGGGGGACGGCGACGACGCCGTGGTCTGGGAGGAACTGGCCGCACGGACCGCGGCCGACGCGCGCCTCACGTGGGCCTTCCTGGCCTTCCTCACGCTCGCGACGCAGATCGCGGCGATCGGCGCGCTGCTGGACCAGCCGATCCTGGTCGTGGGCGCGATGGTGCTCGGCCCCGAGTTCGGCCCGGTGGCCGCCATGAGCCTGGGACTGCTGCGCCGGGACTGGGCCCGGGTGGGCTCGGCCGCGCGCACGGTCGTCGTGGGCTTCGCTGTCGCCATCCTGATCACCACGGCATGCGCGGCGGCGGGGCGCGGTCTGGGCTGGGTGGTCCCCGGCATGCTCGACCACCGGCCCCTGACGGACTTCATCGTCCACACGGACAAGTGGTCCTTCATCGTGGCCGTACTGGCCGGCATCGCGGGCGTGCTGTCGCTGACGGCCGGCAAGTCCTCCGCCCTGGTGGGCGTGTTCATCTCCGTCACCACCGTTCCGGCCGCGGGCAACATCGCCGTCGCCGCCGTCCTCGGCCACGGTGGCGAAGTCGCCGCCTCCTTCATCCAACTCGGCGTCAACCTCGGAGGCATGCTGGTCGCCGGCGTCCTCACCCTGTTCGCCCAGCGGGCCCTCTGGCGGCTCTTCGTCCCGAGCAGCGCCACCATCAGGATCGCGCGGGGCAGCAGGCGCTGAGCCCTCCACGCGGGCGGGACCTGCCGGAGAGCGGGCAGCGCGCGGAGGGCCTCGCCCCTCACGGCCCCTCCGAGACCGCGAGCGCCACGGCCCGGTCGGGGTCCCCGGCGCCGCGGGCGATGCCGTCACCGTCCTCGTGCCAGTGCAGGACGAAGCGCTCCCCCGCCCGGTACGCGTCGAGTCCGGCCGCGCAGTACGCCACGAGGCCGTCCGGCAACGCGTCGAGGGCGTGCCAGGACAGGCCGGAGCACTTGCCGGGCTCCCTGTTGTACGGCTCCGTGTGCCCCCGCGCGCCCGCTCCGTACTCCGCCTCGAAGAACCACCCGGTGCGGGGCCTGCCCCCGGGCCCGCGGTGCTGCATGACGAGCGCCACCCGGAGGTCCTCAGGCGCGAGGCGCACACCGATCTCCTCGTATGCCTCGCGCAGCATCGCGGCCCGCACGTCCTCGCCGTCCTCCACGTGGCCGGACGGGGCGTGCAGCAGGCCGTCCGCGTAGCCCGTGCCGCTGCGGCGGGCGAGGAGCACCTCCCCGCCCCGGCGCAGGATCAGGTGGACGTCGACGATCTCGGTGTGCCGCCCGGCGGCGGACGCGCCGGCCAGGACCGCGTACCGGTCGTCGCCGACGTCCTTGCCCCACAGCGCGCGTTCACCGGACAGGGGAATGTACTGCACCCGCTCCACCAGCGGTTCGAGCGCCGCGACGATCCGCTCGTGGGGCAGGCCCGCGTCCCCCCACACGCCCTCCACCAGCACCAGCCGCCCGCCGGGCCGCAGCAGCGCGACCCACCGGCGCAGCACGGCCTCGGGGTCGGGCATCGCCCACAGCACGTGCCGGACGAGCACGACGTCGAAGGAGCCGTCGGGCACCGGCGGTTCCCCCGCGTCCCCCACCAGCACCCGGGCGCCCGTCCCCGCGAGCTTGGCCCGGGCCCGCTCGGCCATGCGCGGCGCGAGGTCCACGGCGGTCACGCGGTGCCCGCGCCCGGCGGCGAGCAGCGCGAGCGAGCCCGTGCCGCAGCCGAGGTCGAGCACGTCGGAGGGCCGGCCCGGCAGCCACGCGGCGAGCTTCGCGGCCCAGGCGGCCCGCACCTCGGGCACGAGCAGGCCGTGATCGGGCTCCCGGTCGAAGGTGTCGGCCTCGGCGTCCCAGTCGATCGTCGTCATGCCCCGATGGTGGCGTACGCCACTGACAATGGGCCGGGACGGCGGGGGCCCGGGACCGCCCGGCGGGCACACGGCGCGCGGTCGCGGGCGGGCAGGCCGGGCAGGCGGACCGGGGCCGGGCGTCGTGCGGGTCACCGGCATCGCGGGTCACCGGCATCGCGTGGCGTGCGGGTACGGGACTCCCGTTCCGCCCGCCCCTGAGCGGTTGAACAGGCATTCAGCGCTGGTCGAGAGCGCACAGCACTGCTGTCGTCGGCATGTTCGTCACGGTGGCGGAGACAGCGGTTCGGGCTCAGGGCAGACTGGGGGCAGCGCCAGAGGAGGTGAAGGGTCTCGTGAGCGTCGCCTACAACCATGCCGGCCCCTGGACGGTGGATGCGGTCCTGGCCCTGCCCGAGGACACCACGCAGCGCGTCGAGCTGGTCGGAGGGCAGTTGATGATGAGCCCCGCTCCGGGCCTGGCACACCGGCGTGCCTCGCACCGGCTGCACGACCTCCTCGAGGCGGCCGCCGAAGAGGCGGGTGCCGATGTCGAGGTCTTCGAGGGCATCAACGTGGTCGTGCCGGACGGCCTGCTCATCCCGGACCTGGCCGTCGTGGACGCTGCCGCCGCCGAAGAGGCGACCGTCGCTCTCTCCGCCCACGACGTCCTGGTCGTGATCGAGATCGCCTCGCCGTCGACCCGGATCACCGACCGGCCGCTCAAGCCCTCGCTGTACGAGGCGGCCGCCATCGAGCACTACTGGCGCATCGAGCTCGCCCCCGCGCCCCGTCTCCTGCCCGCCCGCCTGGAAAACGGTGCCTACGTCGACCAGGCGCCCTTGCTCGCCGGCGTCGTTTCCCGCATCGAGGAGCCCTTCCCTCTCGCCTTCGATCCTGCGTCCCTGGTCCGCGGGCAGGAGGCGGTACGCATGCCCGGCGATCAGTAGGCGGCCGCGACGGACTCGAAGTCGGCGCATCCGGCGCGGAGGGCCGCTCGCACGGCGGCCTCCGTCCTGGACGTCACGTCCCGAAGTCCCTCCGGCGAGGGCGGCTTGGAGCCGCTGTCCCCCGGCGCTGTGGGAGCCGAACAGGCGGGCCGCGCGGGCCTGCGGGAGTGCGTGGGCGGTCCTTCCTGTCGCGGTGCGTCGCCGAGGCCGATCGGGGCGTTGCAGCCGAGCACCGCGAGCAGCCCGACGGCCGGCACGACGGCCCGGCGCTGCCCTCACGCCGCCAGCGCCCCCGGGCCGATCGCCCCCGGGCCGAAGCGGGCGCGGACGCGGTCCGCGGTCTCCTCCAGGCGGCGGGAGCGTTCGTCCGCCGGGTCGAAGGTGAGCTGGTGGGTGACCTCGTCCGCGGGGATCAGCGCCTCGGCCCGCAGGGAGAGCGCCCGTACCCTGGCGCGCTGGAGGCCGAGCGCGTCGAGCATGCGGTACGCGACGGCGGTCAGCGCCGGCGAGTGGGCGCTCGCCTCGGGCAGGGCCCGGGTGCGGGCGGTGGACGAGCCGTCCGCGTAGCGCACGACCAGCGTCAGCGACCGGCACGCCTGGCCGTCCGTGCGCAGCGCGACGCCGAGTTCGCCGGCCGCGGACAGCAGGGCGCGGCGGTGCGCGCCACGGTCCAGCTCGTCGTGGTCGAAGGAGCGCCGGGCGGTGACGCCGCGGCTCGCCGCGTCCGGGACCACCGCCGTGCGGTCGATGCCGTGCGCCTTCTCGTACACCTCGCGGCCGGTCCGTGCGCCGAGGAGCCGCTGGAGGGTGGACAGCGGGACACCCGCCGCCCTGCCCACCGTGCCGAGCCCGTACGCGCGCAGGGTGCGCGCCGTCGCGGTGCCGACGCCGGGGAGGGCGGAGACCGGTTTCGGGGCGAGGAACACGGTGGGTTCGCGCGGGTCGTCGCCCACCGTCACCGTCGTGCCGTACTCGGCCTGGCGCGCGGCCATGCGCGCGAGCAGCGGGGACGGGGCCACGCCGAGGGCGCAGTCGGCGCCCGCGTACGCGAGGGCGCGCACCCGCAGCACCGAGGCGAGCCCGGCGGCGTCCTGGGCGAAGTACCGTTCGGCGCCCGCGACATCGACGAGCGCGCCGTCCGGCGGCAGTGCCTGGACGACCGGGCTGATGCCCCGCGCCACGTCGAGCAGGTCGGGCAGGGCCGCCCCGTCGCGCAGCCGCACACAGATGATCATCCCGCACTCCCCGGGCTCGAATGCCACAACTTCCGCCCCGTGGCCTGCCCTTCGCCCGCCGGACGGAGGTCGGCCCAGGGATTCATCTCGTAACCGGTGGGCAGGTGGATGCGCCGCCCGGAGGTGCCCTCGTCGCCTCCCGCCGCGTCGCCTGCCGGGTCGCCGGTCCTGCCCCCGCCGCCGTCCGGCGCCCCGGCGCCCCGGGCGGGCGCGGCCAGCGCGGCGGCGACCGCCTCGAGCCCTTCCCGGGCGCGCAGTTCCACCAGTTCGGCGAGGTTCCAGGCCCGTGCGCCCACCACGCTCAGGCTGCGCGGCCCGCGCCGCTGCACGACCCCGCGCACCAGCAGCAGCCAGGAGTGGAAGACGGTGTAGGCGCACGCGTCGTGGGAGTCGTCGAAGAAGGCCAGGTCGACCAGGCCGCTGCCGTCGTCCAGCGTGGTGAAGATGACTCGCCGGCCGGAGCGGATCGGCGGGGTCTGGGTGGCCACCTTGGCGCCCGCGACGAGGACCGTCGCGCCGTGCGGCACGTCCCGCAGCCGTTTCGCCCCGTACACGCCGAGTTCGGCGAGGAACTCGTGGTGGTCGTCCATCAGGTTCCTGGACGCGTCCATGGACAGCACGCCGAGTTCGGCGCTCAGCCGCTCGGTGTCGTCGAGGTCGGGGAGCCCGATCGCCGCGGTGGCGCGCCCCTCGTCCAGCGGCAGCTGGGCTCCGCTCCCACCCCTTCGCGTGCCCTTGCCGCGCTGGGCCGCGCCGAGCTCGGAGAGGTGCAGCAGCAGGTCGCGGCGGTTCGCGCCGAACGAGTCGAGCGCGCCGACCTGCGCGAGCCGCTCGGCCACCGGCCTGCCGGGCCGGGCCCGCTGCCAGAAGTCGAGCAGCGAGCTGTAGGGCCGGCCCGCCTCGATGCGCGCGCTCTCCGCCTCGCTGATGCCGTGGACGTCGCCCAGCGCGAGCCGCAGCCCCCAACGCCCCGCCACGGGCCCATCCTCAGACACCAGTTCGATTCGATGAGTGACTCCGGACCGGTTCACATCGAGCGGCAGCACCGGCACCCCCCGCCGCCGCGCGTCGGCGAGCAGCAGCCGCTTCGGGTACATCCCCGGGTCGTGCGTGAGCAGCCCCGCGTAGAACGCGGCGGGGTGATGGGCCTTCAGCCACGCCGACTGGTAGGTCGGCACCGCGAACGCGACGGCGTGCGCCTTGCAGAAGCCGTACGAGCCGAACGCCTCGACGATCTCCCAGGTGCGCGCGACGGTCGCGGGGCGGTGCCCCTTCGCCGTGGCGGCCTGTTCGAACCAGGCGCGGATCTGCTCCTGCGAGCCGGGGTCGGACAGGCCGCGCCGCACCCGGTCCGCCTCCTCGCGGCCGCAGCCGGTCATGACGTCCAGCATCCTGATGACCTGCTCGTGGAAGACGACCACCCCGTAGGTCTCCTTCAGCGCCCCCTCCAGGTCCTCGTGCGGATAGCGGACGGGCGCCCTGCCGTGCCGCGCCTCGATGAAGGGCCGCACCATGTCGGCGGCGACGGGGCCCGGACGGAACAGCGAGATGTCCACGACCAGGTCGTGGAAGGTCGCCGGCTGGAGCCTGCCGACCAGATCGCGCTGGCCGGGCGACTCGATCTGGAAGCAGCCGAGCGTCTCGGCCGAGCGGATCAGCCGGTACGTCTCGGGGTCGCCCTCGGGCACCTGCGCGGGGTCGTCGAGGTCCACCTCCTCGCCGGTGGCGCGGTGGATCTCGGCGACGGCGTGGGCCATGGCGGACTGCATCCGCACGCCCAGCACGTCGAGCTTGAGCAGGCCGAGGTCCTCGACGTCCTCCTTGTCGAACTGGGACATCGGGAAGTTCTCGCCGCTGGTCGGCACGACCGGGGTGCGGCGCAGCAGCGAGGCGTCGGAGAGCAGCACGCCGCACGGGTGCATGGCGACGCCGCGCGGCAGCGCGTCCAGCGCCTCCACCAGGTCCCAGAACCTGCCGTAACGTTTCTCCTCCGACCGCTCCGTCCGTTCCGCCAGTTCCGCCAGTTCCGGCAGTTCCGCGAGCGCGGCCCGGGCGTCCCGGGCCCGGACGTGCGGGAACGCCTTGGCGATCCGGTCGATCTCGGCCGGGGCCATGGACAGCGCGGCGCCGACGTCCCGTACGGCGTGCCGGACCCGGTACGTCTCCGGCATCGCGACGGCCGCGACCCGCTCGGGGCCGAAGCGGTCGAGGATCGCGCGGTAGACCTCCAGGCGGCGGGCGGACTCCACGTCGATGTCGATGTCGGGCAGCCCGGGGCGCCGGCTGGAGAGGAACCGCTCCATCAGCAGTCCGTGCTCGACGGGGTCCGCGGGCGCGATCCCCAGCAGGTGGTTGACGAGGGACCCGGCGCCCGAGCCGCGCGCGGCGACCCGGATGCCCATCTTCTTGATGTCGTCGCTCACTCCGGCGACGGTGAGGAAGTACGAGGCGAAGCCGAAGGAGTCGATCGTGCGCAGCTCGGAGTCCAGGCGCTGCCAGTACGTGCGGTGGTCGGGCCGCAGGTCGTAGCCGCGCGCCACCATCCCGGCGGCCGCGCGCGAGCGCAGCACCCGGGCCGCGGTGCGGCGGTCCGCGCCGACCAGGCGGGGTTCGGGGAAGTGCACGTTGTGCGCGCCGAACCCCTTCGCCATGTCGATGATGCCGATGTCGTCCGAGGGGTCGACCCGGCAGGCGTCCGCGGTCCGCTCGGTCAGGTCGAGCAGCCGGCGCGCGGCCTCCCGCCCGAGCCCGGCCGCCTCGGCGACCAGGTCCGCCGTGTGGGCCATCGCCTCCGCGCCCTTCAGCCACCGCTCCCCCGTGTCGAGGCCCCTGCGCGGGTCGACGGGCACGAGGCGGCGCGCCGCGTCGAGCACGTCGGCGACCGGGCCGAGGCCGGGGTCCGCGTAGCGCACCGCGTTGCCGAGGACGGCGGGCACGCCCTGCTCGACGGCGAGGCC
>NZ_JAKGCV010000112.1 GCF_021556455.1 Streptomyces fuscigenes
CCGGTCCGGGCGCCGTCACGCGCGGCACGTCACGCATGGCGCGGGGGCGTCACGTGCCGCCCGGCGCGCCCGTCCCGCCTGGCGCCGCCGCACCTCGGGGACGGGCCGCCCGGCACTCCGGCGCCGTCCGCATGCCGGACGCCCGTACCGCTTGCGTACATGTTGTATCTAAGCTGTGCTCATGACATCCGCGCCCGTCAGACAGCCACCCGCGGCCGACCGCGTCTACAGCCACGTCAAGGAGGGGGTGCTCGGGCGCCGTTACGAGGGCGGCACGCTCCTGACGGAGGGCGAGCTCGCCGAGGCCGTGGGCGTCTCCAGGACCCCGGTGCGCGAGGCGCTGCTCAAGCTGGAGGTCGAGGGGCTCATCAAGCTCTATCCCAAGAAGGGCGCGCTCGTCCTCGCCGTCTCGGCTCAGGAGATCTCCGACGTCGTCGAGACCCGGCTGCTGGTCGAGGAGTTCGCGGTGCGCAAGGTCCTCGCGGCCGGGGCCGCGCCCGCGTCGCTGCTGGCCCGCCTGGAGGACTTCCTCGACGCGCAGCGCGCGTGCGCCGTGACGGGGGACCTCGCCGCCTCGGCCGCGGCGGATCGTTCCTTCCACGCGGACATCGTGCGCACCGCGGGCAACGAGATCCTCTCGAAGCTCTACGACCGGCTGCGCGACCGCCAACTGCGCATGGGCGTCGCCGTGCTGGAGGCGCACCCCGACAGGATCGCCACCAACGTCACCGAGCACACCGAGCTGCTGGAGGCCATCAGGTCGGGCGACGCGGAACTCGCCGCCTCGCGGGTCCGCGGCCACCTCGGCCGGGTGTCCACGCTGGTGCGCGGGGAGGAGCGGTGACCGAGCCGTCCGCCGCCTCCCCCACTCCCGCGCCCTCGGGCCGCCGGCGGCCCGCTGCCCCGGCCCTGCCCGGCGACCCGCCCGGCGGGCGCCGCGCCGCGTGGATGTGGGGCATCGGCGTCAGCGTCTACTTCGTCGCCGTCATCTTCCGCACCAGCCTCGGCGTCGCCGGCCTCGACGCCCAGGAGCGCTTCCACGTCGACGCGTCCGCCCTCTCGACGTTCTCGATCCTCCAGCTCCTCGTCTACGCGGGCATGCAGATACCGGTCGGACTGCTGGTCGACCACCTGGGCACGAAGAAGGTCCTCGCGCTCGGCGCGACGCTCTTCACCCTCGGCCAGTTCGGCTTCGCGCTGTCCCCCTCGTACGCGACGGCGCTGGCCTCCCGCGCCCTGCTCGGCTGCGGCGACGCGATGACGTTCATCAGCGTGCTGCGCCTGGGCACCCGGTGGTTCCCCGCCCGGCGCGCCCCGCTCATCGCCCAGATCGCCTCGCTGTTCGGCGTCGCGGGCAACCTCGTCTCGACGGTCGTCATCGCCCGTACGCTGCACGGCCTCGGCTGGACCACCACCTTCGCGGGCAGCGCCGCCGCGGGCGTCGTCGTCCTCGCCCTGATGCTGGTCTTCCTCAAGGACCATCCCGAGGGCCACGAGCCGCCGCCGCGCTCGGAGCGGGGCGGCCTCGGCGCCCGCCGGGTGGCGCGGCAGATCGCGGCCGCCTGGCGCGAGCCCGGCACCCGGCTCGGCATGTGGGTCCACTTCACGACCCAGTTCCCGGGCATGGTCTTCCTGCTGCTGTGGGGGCTGCCGTTCCTGGTGGAGGCGCAGGGCCTGTCGCGGGCCACGGCCGGCGAGCTGCTCACGCTCGTCGTGCTGTCCAACATGGTCGTGGGCCTGGTGTTCGGCCAGGTCATAGCCCGCCACCACGCGGCGCGGCTGCCGCTCGCGCTCGGCACCGTCGGCTCGACCGCCCTGCTGTGGGCCGCCGCCATCACCTGGCCCGCGCACCACGACCCGATGTGGCTGCTCGTCACGCTGTGCGCGGTGCTGGGCGCGTGCGGCCCCGCCTCGATGGTCGGGTTCGACTTCGCGCGCCCCGCCAACCCGCCGTCCCGCCAGGGCACCGCCTCCGGCATCGTCAACATGGGCGGCTTCACGGCCTCGATGGCGACGCTGCTCGCGGTGGGCCTCCTGCTGGACGCGACCGGCGACGACTACCGGATCGCCTTCGCCTCGGTCTTCGTCCTGGAGGCCCTCGGCGTCGTCCAGATCCTGCGGCTGCGCGCCCGCACGGCGCGGCGCGAACGCGAGCACATCGTCGCGAGCAAGGTGGAGGCCGTGCACGTCCCGGCCTGACGCCCCGTCCGAGCGCTCCCGGCGGCGGCCGGGCCCCGGCGGCACTCGTACGGGTCCGGCCGGGGGCCCCTCCGCCGTCCTCCCCCGGGCCCTCCCGGCCGGGGAGGGGGGCGGTGCGCGGAGCGGGCGCCGGCGGCGCGGTCGCTACCGCGTGACCGTGAACGCCCGCAGCATCGCGTCCGCGAGCTCCTGGTCGCCGTCGGCCTTGATCTGGTCCGCGACCGCGGCGAGCCGCACCCGGCCGCAGGCCAGGCGGAAGTACGTCTCCCAGTCGAGGGCGAGGGACACGACGGGGCCGAGCGAGGGTGCGCCGTCGATCGTGCCGCGGCCGTCCGCGTCGACCCGAACCGTGCGCATGAACTCCAGCGGGCCGTGCACGTCGATGACGACGGCCGAATTGCGAGGCGCTTCCGCGTCCTTCGCCACGATCTTCGGCAGCGCGGACAGCAGCAGGTCCCGGGTGACGTGCGCGCCGGGCGAGTCCAGGTTGCCGGGCTGGCCGAGCGCGGTGCGCAAGTCCTGCTCGTGCACCCAGATGTCGAAGGCCCTCAGCTGCATCGCCCGTTCGAGCGTCTGCTCCTTGCCGAGCGGCGCGCGGACCGTCGCGTCCGGCTGACGGGTCTCGTTGCGCAGCTGCCGGGCGCGCCGGATGATCGTGTACTCCAGCTCCGACGTCATCTCGGGGGAGGTGTGGTGGCGGCGCACGTCGACCTGCATCTCCATGTAGCGCGTGAGCTCGTCGGTCACGTGGTACAGGTCGCGCGGGAGGGTGTGGATGGGGCGCGGGTCGCCGAGCATCTCGCACTCCATGCCGATGACGTGGGACACCACGTCGCGGACCGACCAGCCTGGGCAGGGGGTTCGCCTGTTCCAGTCGCCTTCGGCGAGCGGCTGCACCAGGGCGGCTATCGCTTCGACGGAGTGGGTCCAGGCATCGGCGTAGTTCTGAAGGCTGGGATGGACGGTCACGGGACCCCTCGGCGGTTCTGCGGTTCGCGGGCTGTCTTGCTGGCTGTGGCGGCGTGGCTGGCACCGGGCTGCGCGGGCTGCGTGGGAGGTTCGGCGCCTAAGTTACGCTGCCCGGTGGCACCCCGGCAGTGCTTTCGTGTGACGATCGTAGGCCCGCGTTGACGGATCGAATGCCAGGACGGTGGTAGTGTGCGCGCTTCGCTCATCCAGATCGCGGTAGATCCGCACGAATCGGTCGAGGCCCGGCGGGCGCGGGTGGCCTCGCTGGTACGGGAGCAGCGCGGCGCGGACCTGGTCGTCCTTCCCGAACTCTGGCCCATGGGCGCATTCGCTTACGAATCCTTTGCCGACGAGGCCGAGGCGCTGGACGGTCCGACGTTCGCGGCGCTCGCGCCGGCGGCCCGTGACGCCGGGGTGTTCCTGCACGCGGGCTCGATCGTCGAACGGGCAACCGCCAATGACAATGACGGCGCCGGCGCCGGCGCGGGGCCCGTCCACACGGGCGCCGCGGCGGGCGCCGCCCCGGACGGGCCGGAGGCCGGGCAGGGCCCGCGGCTGTACAACACGTCGCTGGTCATCTCTCCCGAGGGCACGCTCGTGCGCACGTACCGGAAGATCCACCGCTTCGGCTTCGACAAGGGCGAGGCGACGCTGATGAGCGCGGGGTCGGAGATCACGACGGTCGCCGCGGCGGGCGCCGTGCTCGGCCTGGCGACCTGTTACGACCTGCGCTTCCCCGAGCTGTTCCGGGGTCTCGTCGACGCGGGCGCCGACGTCCTGGCCGTCCCGGCCGGCTGGCCCGCGCGCCGTGCCGCGCACTGGACGCTGCTCGCGCGGGCGCGGGCCGTCGAGAACCAGGCGTACGTCCTCGCCTGCGGGACGGCGGGCACCCACGCGGGCGTGGAGCAGGCCGGGCACAGCATCGTCGTGGACCCGTGGGGCGAGGTCCTCGCGGAGGCGGGGACCGCCGAGGAGGTCCTGACGGTGGATCTGGACATCACGAAGGTGGCCCGCACGCGCGGGCAGTTCCCCGTGCTCAGGGACCGGCGGATCCCGCTGGCCGCGCCCGGCCCCGCCTGACCCGGGGTGCCCGCGCCCGCGCGAGCCGGTTGAAGCGGTTCGGCGGCGGCCGGTGCGCGCACCGGCCGGGCCGGGCCGGGTCAGACCCGGCGGAAGACGGCCTCGACCGTCACGGCGGTGAGCGGCTTCAGCATGCCCATGGGGCTCCACACGATCCCGAACTCGCGGTGCTCGACGACCGTGTCGACGGTCAGCCGCACCGCCGCGGGCCCGGTGGCCGCCCCGTTCGCCGCCGAGGTGCCGTCACCGGTCGTGCCCGCCGCGGGCGGGTCCGCTGCCTCGACCTCCTCGGCCGGAGCGACGGCGGCGGTCACCGGCACCGTCCGGGTGACGCCCCGCACCGTGATCTCCGCCTCCAGCGCCAGGCCCTGCGCCGTAAGGCCGGCGGCGCCACCGCTCACCGCCACCACGATCTCCGGGTGCTGCTCCACGTCGAAGAAGTCGGCGGAGCGCAGGTGCTTGTCCCGCTTGGCGTTGGCGGTGTCGATCGACGCGGCGCCGACGGCCAGCCTGCCGCTGACCGTCCCGTCGGCGGCGAGCGTGCCCTCGCCCGCCACCTCGCCGAACGTCCCCACCGCGGTGACCAGCCCCCACATCGACTTGGCGGAGACGCGCACGCTGCTGGACGCGGGGTCCAGCACCCACGCCCCGGCCCCCGCCCGGTCGGTGATCAGCTGCCGCGCCGTGTCCGCCTGCGGTGCCGTGGGGGTCCTGGCTGCGTCGGTCATGTCAGAGCTCTCCTTCGGACGGGTCCGGCGAGGTCGCGCCGGTCCGGAAAATAATTCGGTCAGCCTAACTGTTTGGTGCCCCGAACTAAATGGCTCACTAGAATCGGCCCTGTGAAGATCGACCGCTCCCAGCCCGCGCCATCGAGGACGCCACGCCCGCACGCCTCCAAGGCCGCGGAGAGCGGATGCACCGCCCACGAGGGCATGCGGCGGCTGATCCAGCTGCTGCCCCGCGTCACGCGCGGCCTGCGCCGCCGCCCGGCCGGACCGATCGTGCTGGAGAACGTGCCGCTGGGCCCGACACACGGCTCGGCGCTCGCGCTGATCCAGGAGAACGGAGGCGTGAGCGTCGGCGCGCTCGCCACCGCGCTCGACCTGACCATGGCCACGGTCAGCGGTCTCGTCGCCGATCTGGAGAGCGTGGGCTTCGCCGAGCGCTCCCCGGACCCCGGAGACCGGCGCCGCACGCTGGTGCGGCTCGTCGCGGGCAGTGAATCGTTGGTGGACGCCTGGCTGGAGGGCGCGACCGCGCCGATCGTGCGGGCGCTCCAGCAGCTCAGTCCCTCGGAGCGCACGACCTTCGTGAAGGCCATGGGCCTGCTGGACCGGGAGCTCAACGCCCCTTCGTGACGCCGCCGGTCCCCCGCGGGGCCGGGCGCGCGACGGGAGGCGTCGGCCGGCCCGGCTCCCGCGGCCGGTGCGAAACAGCGGCTACTGCGACATTCGTCACCTACCGGGGTGCCCCGTAACGGAATGCGGGGGCCTCCGGCGCTGCTTCAATCGAGGGGGCCGGTCCGGTCGGCCCCTCCTTTCGCGTGCCCGGGCGACGATGCCCGACCGCACGGCAACCGCCCGCAGAGCACCAGCCCGCAGCAACCGTCCGCAGCAGGACAACGAGCAGTCCGCCATCGCACCGCGCACCCTCCACCGCACCGTGCACTCCACCGCGCCGCCCCCGCGGCGCACCCCGCGTCCGGACCGGTCGTGCCGCGCCCGTACAGACAGGTCGCGCCACGCCCGGGCACCGGGCACCCGCCCACTTCCGAAAGGTCTCCCTGCGCCATGCCACTGGCTCTGCTGGCCCTGGCTGTCGTCGCGTTCGGCATCGGCACGACCGAGTTCGTCACGATGGGGCTGCTGCCCCAGATCGCCGACGGGGTCGGGGTCTCGGTCCCGCACGCCGGCAATCTCGTCTCCGCCTACGCGCTCGGCGTCGTCGTCGGCGCGCCCCTGCTGACCGGCCTCGGCGCGCGCATACCCCACAAGCGGCTGCTGCTGCTCCTGTCCGGCCTGTTCATCATCGGCAACACGGCCTCCGCGCTCGCGCCCAACTTCGGCCTGCTGTTCGCGGCTCGGGTCCTCGCGGGCCTGCCGCACGGCGCGCTGTTCGGCGTCGGAGCGGTCGTCGCGTCCCGGCTGGTCGCCCCCGAGCGGGCCGCCCGCGCGGTGTCGACCATGTTCCTCGGCCTGACGGTGGCCAACATCGTGGGCGTCCCCGCGGGCACCGCGCTCGGCCAGCAACTGGGCTGGCGGTACGCGTACTTCGCGGTGGGCGTCCTCGGCCTCCTGGCTTTCGCCGCCCTGGCCTTCCTGGTGCCGCACCAGCCGCGCGGCCCCCAGTCGGGCATCCGGCACGAGCTGCGCGCCATGGGCAACCGGCAGGTCGCGATCGGCCTGGTCACGGCGGTCGTCGGATTCGGCGGCTTCTTCGCCGTCTACAGCTACCTCGTCCCGATGCTCACCCACCTGACGGGCCTGTCGGACTCCTCGACCACGCTGGTCCTCGCGCTTTACGGCGTCGGCATGACGCTCGGCACCCTGGTGGCGGGCCCGCTCACCGACCGCGCCCTGCGGCCCTCCCTGTACGCGGGGCTGGTGCTCCTGGCCGCGGCGCTGGTCACGTTCTACTTCGCCGTCCACAGCACGATTCCCGCGCTCATCACCATCACGTTCATCGGCGGAGTCGGCGCGCTGATCACCACGCCGATCCAGATGCTGCTCATGGCCAAGGCGGACAAGGCCCCCACGATGGCCGCCGCCTCGAACCACTCGGCGTTCAACCTGGCCAACGCGGGCGGCGCGTGGCTGGGCGGCCTGGTCATCGGGGCGGGCTGGGGCTGGGCCTCGCCCGCGCTGGTCGGCGCGGCCCTCGCGCTGGCCGGTCTCGGCCTCGCCGTCACCGGCGGGGTGATGGACCGGGGCACGGGCCGCTCCGCGGTGGTCGCCTCGTCCTCGTCCACCGAACGCGAGCACGGCACGGAGGCGGGGGAACCGGCCGCCGGACAGGGCACGACGGTGACCTAGGGCAGGGGCCCGGCCCGTCCCACGCCGGCAGGCCGACCCCGGGCTGGTCGGCCTGCCGGGTCCGACAGCGCACGGGCCCGTTCCCTCCCGCGCATCCCCTGATCCGGATCCGGATCCGAATCAGGGCCGGGCTCCGGGCCGAAGGTTTCACCGGGTCAGTGGCTTCAGTGGTCCTCGCGCTCCTTCTCCGCCATGCGGATCACGCAGACCGCGACGGCCAGCAGCAGTGCGTGGTCGGCGTCCTCGCGCACCACGTTCACGCCGTACGTCTCCCGCACGGACAGCCACCGCCGGGAGACCTCCGCCAGCAGTTCGCCGTCGTACTCGACGGCGAACTCGCGGTCGAGGATCTTGCCGCTGACGTCCAGCTCCGTGCCCTCGACCAGCGTCACGCGGTAGTGGTTGCGCAGCAGCGACAGCCGCTTCCTGCGGATCGTCGCCAGCGTCTCCCCGTCGCGTTCGATCGTCATCGCGTCCCGGATGCTGAACATCTTCTCCCGGAGCGTGATGAGCACCTGGCCCGACGGGTCCTTGATCTCCAGGGTGTCCCGCAACCGCAGCGCCTTCCCGTCCACGAGGAAAGCCTTGCGGCCGTGCTCGTCCTCGATCCAGTAGTCGTCGCCGATGCCGAAGATCCGGTCCCTCACCTGATATTTCATGCGTCCATGGCTACCCGCGGGCCCGGCCTGTCTCCCGCACCAGCGCCACCGCGTCGTCCAGCTGCGCGAGTTCGGCCGCCGACATCGTCGGATTGGCACGGCGCCGGGCGCGGGCGGCGGCGAGCGTTTCACGTGAAACAGGCGCGTGCGCCAACAGGGCGGCGAGCACCCCCCGTACCGGCTCCCGGGGCAGCCCGAAGTCGCCCACGGCGACCTGCGCCATGATCAGCGCCGACATGGCGCGGTCCAGCCCCGGGTCGCCCTCCTCGGTGTTCGACCAGTCGATCACGAACGGCCCGTCGCCGGTCAGGATCACGTTCTCGGGGTGGAGGTCCAGGTGCAGGATCGAGCCGCCGCCCTGCCGGGACGGCACGGCGTGCAACCGCCCCAGCAGTTCCGCGAGCAGGGCACCCGCCTCGGCCGGCGCGGTGTCCCCCGCGATCAGCGACGCGGCGAGCGTCGGCCCGGTCAGCCGCCGCATCACGAGATCCGAGGGCCGGGCCGGCCCCCGTGCGCCCGCCGGCCGCACCTCCGGGACCGGATAGCCCCGGCCGTGCAGGTACTACGCCATCACGACGGCTTCCCGCGAGGCGTCCCGCCCGTCGCGGTAGCGCCGCAGCACCCAGCCGCCGCGCCCGCCCTCCCCGGGGCCGCCGCTCCGGTCCCTCCCGCGCCCGCCGGTCCCGGACGCCCCGCCCACGACCGTCCCCAGGGTCTCGGCGCCATCGGGATCCTCGCCCCCGTACGCGTAGACGTCCGCGTCCCGGCCGGATCCCAGCAGCGGCCCCGGTGCCCCCGGCTCCGACGTCCGGCCCGGCGCCGCCGCCGTCGCCCCGTGCTCTTCCCCAGCTCCCATGACCAGGCTCCCCACCCCGTCGTCGCGGTGTTCCCGGCGTGCCCGGGCCCCCCGAAACGGCACCGTAGGGCCTCCCCGGCCACCATGGCACCCTTGACACCATGAACAACCCGACTTCCGCGCCCGCGCCCCGGCGAGCCCGCATCCGTGCCCCCGAGCTGATCGGCAAGGGCGGCTGGCTGAACACGGGCGGCGTCTCCTACACCCTCGCCGACCTGCGGGGACGCATCGTGGTACTCGACTTCTGGACGTTCTGCTGCGTGAACTGCCTGCACGCCATGGACTCCATGCGGGAGTTGGAGGAGAAGCACCAGGACACCACCGTGATCGTCGGTGTCCACTCGCCCAAGTTCGCACACGAGGCCGAGCACGAGGCCGTGGTGGACGCGGTGGAGCGCTACGAGGTGCGCCACCCCGTCCTCGACGACCCGGAGCTCGCGACGTGGAAGCAGTACGCGGTGCACGCGTGGCCCACGCTGGTCGTGATCGACCCCGAGGGCTACATCGTCGCCCAGCACGCCGGCGAGGGGCACACGCACGCGATCGAGCGCCTCGTCGAGGAGCTGGAGGCCGAGCACGAGGCCAAGGGCACACTGCGGCGCGGCGACGGGCCCTACGTGGAGCCCGAACCGGTCGCGACCGACCTGCGCTTCCCAGGCAAGGCCGTGCTGCTGCCCGAGACCGGCACGTTCCTGGTCTCGGACACGACCCGCCACCAGCTCGTGGAGCTCGCCGCCGACGGCGAGAGCGTGCTGCGCCGCGTCGGCAGCGGAGTGCGCGGGTTCGGGCCCGAGTCGTTCTGCGAGCCGCAGGGCCTCGCGCTGCTTCCCGACGGGACCGTGGCCGTCGCCGACACGGTGAACCACGCGCTGCGCTCGTTCGACCCCGCGACCGGCGCCGTCACGACGCTGGCGGGCACGGGCAAGCAGTGGTGGTGGCACGAGTCGCCGACGTCCGGTCCCGCGACCGAGGTTCCGCTGTCCTCCCCGTGGGACGTCGCCTGGTGGCAGGACCGGCTGTGGATCGCGATGGCGGGCGTGCACCAGCTGTGGACGTACGACCCCGCCACCGGCACGGTCGAGGCCGTCGCCGGGACGACCGGCGAGGGCCTGGTCGACGGCCCCGCGTCGGAGGCCCTGTTCGCGCAGCCGTCCGGACTGGCCGTGGCCGGGGACCGGCTGTGGGTCGCCGACGCGGAGAACAGCGCGCTGCGGTACGTGGAGCGGGCCGAGGACGGTTCCTACCGCGTCGGCACGGCGCTCGGCCTGGGCCTCTTCGACTTCGGCCACCGCGACGGCCCGGCGGACCAGGCGCTGCTCCAGCACCCGCTGGGGGTGACCGCCCTGCCGGACGGCTCGCTCGCGCTCGCCGACACGTACAACCACGCGCTGCGCCGGTACGACCCGGCGAGCGGCGAGGTCAGCACGCTCGCCACGGACCTGCGGGAGCCCTCGGGCGCGGTCCTCGCGGGCGACGACATCGTGGTCGTGGAGTCGGGCCGGCACCGGCTGACCCGGCTGCGCCTGCCCGAGGAGGCGGTGCGGGTGGAGGCCGTCGCGCACCGCACGCAGCGGGCGGCCACGGACGTGGCGCCCGGCACGGTCCGGCTCGACGTGGTCTTCACCGCGCCGAACGGGCAGAAGCTGGACACCCGTTACGGGCCCTCGACACGACTGCTGGTGTCGTCCACCCCGCCGGAGCTGCTGGTCGGCGGCGAGGGTGCCGGGACCGACCTGAGCCGCGACCTCGTGCTCGCCGACGGCATCGCGGAGGGCGTGCTGCACGTGTCCGCGATGGCCGCGTCGTGTGACGACGACCCCGGCATCGAGTACCCGGCCTGCCACGTGCACCAGCAGGACTGGGGTGTGCCGGTGCGCCTCACGCCGGAGGGCACCGGCCGGCTGGGCCTGGTGCTCGCCGGGATGGACGCGCCCGCCGAAGCGGGCTGAGAGCCGGGCCGGCCGGCGCGGCGGGGCCGGCCGGCCCGGCGGTCCGGGAGTCGGTTCCCGTCGGCCGGATCAGAGGATCGGGCCGTGGTGGTGGTCGCGCTCGACCACGGTCTCCTCCATGATCGCCCCGCGCCTGCGCCGGGCGATGCTGGTGAAGGTCGCGATGCCGATGATGCCGACGGCCATGAGGATGATCCCGACGAGGTCGAGGTTCACGCCGTTCATGTGCCAGTCGGTCGCGAAGGTGAGGATCGCGCCGATCGCGATGAGTGCGATGCATCCGCCGATGCCCATGGGTACCGCCTCCTGGTAAGCGTGGTGGCCTTCCGGGCCTTGCCATCGGGTACCCAGGCGGGGAACAGGCATGCGGACACGGGGACCTGCCGTGGCGTCAGCCCCTCACGCACCACCGCGGACCGGGGGCCGCTCCCCCCGATCGGGACGAGTGCCCCGGGCCGACGGGCGGCGCCTCGTGCCGATCGGCGGGCCGGCCGGCGCCCGGGGCCCGGCCGTCCGCTGTCGCGGCGCCTGCGGCCGGGCGGCGGTGACGGGGACTCAGCCCTCCAGGAACGCCGTGAGGGCGTTGGCCAGGTGGAACGGGTCGTCCGCGCCGCACAGTTCGCGGGCGCTGTGCATGGACAGGATGGCCACGCCGATGTCCACCGTGGTGATGCCGTGGCGGGCCGCCGTGATGGGGCCGATCGTCGTGCCGCAGGGCATCGCGTTGTTGGAGACGAACGTCTGCCACGGCACGCCCGCGCGCTCGCACACGTCCACGAACACGGCACGCCCGGCGCCGTCCGTCGCGTACCGCATGTTCACGTTGACCTTGAGGATCGGGCCGCCGTTGGCGCGGGGCTGGTGCGTCGGGTCGTGCCGCTCCGCGTAGTTGGGGTGCACGGCGTGGCCCGTGTCCGAGGACAGGCACACGGTGCCCGCGAAGGCGCGCGAACGGTCCTCGTAGGAGCCGCCGCGGGCGAGCACCGAGCGCTCCAGGACCGAGCCGAGCAGCGGCCCGTCGGCGCCGGTGTCGGACTGGGAGCCGTTCTCCTCGTGGTCGAAGGCCGCGAGGACCGGAATGTACGGGAGGTCGCCGCCGGCCGTCGTCACCACGGAGGCGAGGGCGGCCGTCGCCGCGTGCACGGACAGCAGGTTGTCCATCCGGGGCCCGGCCACCAGCTCGCGGTCGCGGCCCAGGTAGGCGGGCGGCTCCACGGGGTGCGGCATCAGGTCCCAGCCCATGATGTCGGCGGCCTCGACGTCCACCTCGTCCGCGACGAAGCGCATGAGGTCGCCCTCCAGCGCGTCCCCGAGGCCCCAGATGGGCTGCATGTGGCGCTGGCGGTCCAGCTTCAGACCGTCCGTGTTGACCGATCTGTCCAGGTGGACGGCGAGCTGCGGCACGCGCAGCAGCGGCCGGTCCACCGTGACGAGCCGGATGCTCCCGTCGCGCAGGGTGATCCGGCCGGCCAGGCCGAGGTCGCGGTCGAGCCACGTGTTGAGCAGCGTGCCGCCGTAGACCTCCACGGCGACCTGCCGCCAGCCGTACGCGCCGGAGTCGGGCAGCGGCTTGACCCGCAGGTTGGGGGAGTCGGTGTGGGCGCCGACGATCCGGAACGGGGTGTGCGCGGGAGCGCCCTCCGGCACGTACCAGGCCACGATCGCCCCGCCGCGGAGCACGTACCGGCCGCCCGCCGCGCCGTCCCACTGGTCGGTCTCCGCGACCTGGCGGAAACCGGCCTTCTCCAACCGCGCCGCGGCGTTCGCGACCGCGTGGTACGGAGACGGCGAGGCGCTGAGGAAGGCCATCAGGTCGTCGGTGTGGCTTCGGTCGAAGCGGGTCCCCGGGCGACGGGCGGAAGTGCTCATGTGGTTCACCATAACGACGCGTGACGGCCGGACCGCCGTCCTGCCTGCTTCATTTGTCCGCGGTGCAGCTTCCGGAGGGGGTGACGAACCCGCCAAACCCCGACGATCCATAGGAAGGTTGCATATTCCCATGAGTCTCATCGGGTGAGTGCGCGACGTGGCGGACACCACCGTACGGGCCCACCGGGGAGAGTGGGGCCGCGCGGCCCCGCGCCGCGCCCGTGCTCCCCCGCCGCGGCGACCGCGGCTCCCCTCCGACGGGAGTTCCCCGCATGAACCGACTCATCGCGTCCCTGTCCGCGGCCGCCCTGGCGGCGGTCGCGTGCGGGGGCGAGGCCGCGCACGCGGCGGCCCCCGCGACCCCGGTGACCCGCCGCGTCACCGCCGCCGACCTGGGCCCCGACCGCGCCTGGCTGCGGCTGCGGGACGACCCCTCGACGACGCGGCACCCCGGCGTCGAGGAGATCGCGCCCCTCGCCGCCCCCGGCCGCTTCGACGGCAGCCTCCATCTGGGCGCGGGGGCCGGTCAGCAGGCGCAGGCCGCGCACTACTTCACCAAGGCTGTGCCGCTGGCCACGGTCCTCGCCGACCCCCTGTCCTACGCGTCCTACGTCGACGGGGCGCACACGACGGCCACCGGCGCGGGCCCCGAACTCCGGCTGCCGATGTTCTGCCACGGCGCCTTCACCACCCTGAGCTTCCAGCCGCAGAAGGCGACGGACGGCGAGGGCCGGGCGGGCGTCGTCCCCGGCGTCTGGCAGCACTGGGACGCCGGCCGGACCGCGATCTGGCGCACCTCGCGCGCGATCGGCGACGTCGACGCGGGCGCCGACGCGCCCCTCGGGGACTTCGCGGACGCCTGCGCCGGCGACACCAGCGGGGTCATCGGGCTGATCGCAAACGCCGGAGGCGTCGGCGACGCGTCCGCCACGCTCGACTCGTACGTCGACGACCTGGCCGTGGCCGGCACCACGTACGACTTCGCCGTGGCCGGCGCGGCGAGCGCACGCGTCGCGCTGCGCCACGACACAGCCGGGACGGCCGGGCCCCCCGCGTCCGGCGCGACCGCCGCCCGCACCGTGACCGGCGTCGCCGCCTTCCGCAGCCCGGCGGGCGGCCCGCGCTACCAGGGCGTGGGCGCGCGGCTGCTGATCGACGACAGCACCGACCCGGCCCCCGGCGACCTGACCGTCACCGTCAACGGCATCGCCGCGGCGGTCACCCGGACGGCGGGCGGGTCGCTGACGGCCGAGGCTCCGGCCGCCGTGAGCGACGACCTGCTCCCGGGCCGCACGGTCGCGGTGCCGTTCACGATCGCCCGCCGCGCGGCCGCGACGACCGCGAAGGGCGGGGGCGCGGGCACCATGAAGGGCAG
>NZ_JAKGCV010000113.1 GCF_021556455.1 Streptomyces fuscigenes
GGCCCCGGCCCGGCCCTCGGCCCGGCCGCGCGCGGCGCTCGCCGCGGGGGCGCTCTGCGCCGCGGTCTCGGTGTCCGCGGTCTCCGTCGCGGCGGCCACCGACCACACCCCGTCGTCCGCGTAACCGAACGCGGACCAGGGATCGTCGGCGGGAGCGACCTGGAAGGTGACGCGGGTCGCCGGGTCGAGCTTCCACAGCATGTCCTCGGCGAGCGCCTTCATGCGCGCCGCCGTCGAGGGCGTACTGCGGTCGTAGAGGATCGCGAGGCGGCCGGGGCCCGCCGGCACGCACCGCACCTCGTCCGCGTCGGCGGGCTCGGCCGCGGGACGCATCCACAGGCCGCTCTGCACGACCTCCAGGACGGCGTCGGCCGCGTACTCGTACACACCGGGGGTGATCTCGGGCACGCCGTCGAGCGGGCGGCGCACGCCGAACAGCGCGGGCGGCGCGGGGCGCGCGGCCGGGCTGTGGCGCGGGAAGTACATCAACTCGCTGGCGAACGGCCGGGAGTCGGCCGTGCCGTCCTTGTGCAGCGCGATGACGGCGGGCGCCTGGAGGCTGGTCCGCGTCTCGACGGGGATGCCCGAGTACACGACGACCTGCTGCCCGAGCCGGTCGGCGATCTCCTGGCCGTAGGCGCGGCCCTCGGGCGTCGAGACGGGCCCGTAGTGCACGAACCGGACGCGCGAGCGCACCGACGGCAGCACCGTGTCCCAGAACCGTGCCACGTCCGCGAGCGGCACCGCGGGGCCGCCCGGCGTGCCGAGCACCACCGTCAGGATCTCCGGGTGGCACGGCAGGCTCTCCATCAGCCACTTGCGGCCGCGCGCGCTGTGGCCCGGGCCCGGCCCGCGCACCCACACGCCGCTCGGCAGCGGCTCGACGGTGGCCTCCGGGCTGGTCTCCCACGGGCGGCTGAAGGTGGAGAACTCCCACGGCGGCTTCGGGAAGCGCTGCGAGTCGCGCTGCGGGCCGCGCCCGGGCCGGTACGAGAGCCAGCCGATGCCCCGGTCGCTGGGGATGAACAGGCCGCCGTCGACGGTCGGGACGACCTCGCCGTCCGGCGTGACGACGGTGCGGTCGAGCCGGTCCGCGAGGCGCTGGCCCATGGCCCGCGACTCGCGGGCCGTGGTGGGCCGGGCGAAGACGATCCGCACGCTTCCGGTCCGGCCGGAGAGTGTCTTGGCCACGGACTCCCACTCCGCCTCCACCGTGCCGGGCGGCAGGTCGACGACGGCCAGCGTGTGCTGGGTGTCGGCGGCCAGCCCGGAGGCGAACGCGACCGCGCGCGGGTCGGGTTCGCCCTTGTGGTGGAGCAGCAGCGCGTGCCCGGCGGTCCTCGCCTGGAGAGGACCGCCCAGCAGGCGGGGTGGCTTGAGCCCGATGTGCACGACTACCCCCTCTGTACGGTGGCGACGGCGGCGGCCTGGGACAGTACGGGACCGCGCGGCAGCAGCGCGAGGACGTCCTCCGGCAGCGGCAGGCCGTTGCCGGCGCCGTAGCCGAGGGCGGCCGACGCGTGGTCGTCGCCGATCGCGTACTCGGTGCCGTCCTCGGTGATGAGGAACTGGCGCGGGACGACGCCCTGGCGGCCCACCTGGGCCTGGTCGAGGGCGACGAGGCCGCTGCCGGCCGGCAGCAGCACCCGGGTGGAGCCGGTGGCGGCCCTGCCGCGCTCCAGGACGACGCCGGTGCGCAGGTCCTTGCCGCTCGACTCCTGGCGCAGGCAGACCGCGGAGCCCTTGGCCGAGGCCGCCGGCATGTCGAGGAGGTCCGGCAGGCGGTGCATCATCGTGCGGTCCTTGGACACCTGCGCGACGGCGACGTCGGCCGCGGTGACCGTGCGCGGCTTGGTGGCGCCGGAGGCGGCGGACATCAGCGCGGACTCGGTGGCGGTGACCGGCGCGAGGCCGTCGGAGAGCATCACGTAGAAGTGCGCGGAGCCGCCGGTGCCGCCGGTCGTGAACAGGTCGCCCACGGCCGCGGACTTGCCGGCGACCTGCCCGGCGGCCTGTCCCGCGCCGTCGATCTTCGGGGCGGCGAGCGCGGGCCCGTCGGGCAGCGCGGCCAGCCAGTCCTGCGGCGCGGGCAGCGCCTGCTCGTCGTCCATGCCGAGGGCGATCAGGACGGCGGCGTCGCCGACGCGGTACTTGGCGCCGTGCCACAGCACGTACCGGGCGTCCTTGGCGCCGGACAGCAGGACCTGGCGGTCGTCGGGAAGGGCCGAGGTGTTCGAGCCGGGCGCGAAGTCGACGACCTGCCCGCCGGGCAGGCCCGGGCGCAGGCAGCGCGTCCAGGCGCCGCCGAGCAGCGTCGCCGGGTCGGGGACCGCGTCGGGCGCGTCCGGGATGCCGACGGGCGAGCCGATCCGCGTCCCGGCCAGCGACTTGGCGGAGACGCTCTGCGGCGAGGCGGCGCCGCGGCCCGCGATCAGCAGCGCGGAGGCGAGGTTGCGCACGGGGTGCAGCACGCCGCCCACGTACATGAAGCGGTTGCCGTTCTCCTTCTCGACCACGACCGCGCCCGGCGTCTTCCACGACGTCTTCGCGACGGGCGAGATCAGCCCGTACACGCCGAAGCCGATGCAGAGCAGCACGACGATCGCGGCGCCGAAGAACGTGCCGAGGGAGGCGCGCCTGGTGGGGCTGTCGCCGCCGCCCGGGTTGCCGCTCACGAGCGCGGTGGCGAGGCGTCCCATCGCGAACTGGTACGCCTGGACCTGGTCCTTGCGGGTCTGCACGGTGCGCTCCTCAGCTGGCCAGTTGGCGGAAGAAGGCGTACACGTGCAGCGCCTGCAGGAGCAGGGGCAGCAGCGCGACGGCGGTCAGGGTCTCGGCGATGTCGCCGAGGTGGCCCCACACCGGCAGCAGCCGGCCGGTGGGCAGCCGCCAGGCGGCGACGAGGAGCAGTCCGACGGCGGCGAGGAGCACGCCGAGGACGGCGGCGCGCTCGGTGGTGCCGAGCGGTGCGAGCCGGGTGATCGCCACGACGGCGAGGCCGAAGGCGCCCACGAGGGTCATCGGCACCCGCTGGAAGGCGCCGCCGAGGCCGCGGGCGCGCAGCAGCACGGCCGCGCTGAACACGAGCGGCAGCAGCCAGCCGATCCAGCCGCTCTCGTGCACGAGGACCGCGAAGGCCACGGCGTACACCAGCGCGGAGGAGATGCTGAGCGTGTTGAGGTACGAGCTGGCGGCGAGCACCCGCCGCGTCACGGTCTCCTCGGGCTCGGGCTCGATGCCCTGCTGCAGCTCCTCGGCGGTACGGGGCAGTTGCGGCACCCGCAGCCGGGCCGCGCGCAGGGTCAGGCGGGGCCCGAAGTGGCCGAGCACGAACATCGCGACGGCGACGATGCCGGCGGCGCGCACGGCGGACAGGTCGCCGATCCGCGCCACCCCCACGCCGACGGCGGCCGCCACGGCGCACACCAGCGCCGTGCCGGGCAGCGTGAACGGCACGACCCGCAGCGCGAGCAGCAGGCCCGCGAGCACCGCGACGGCGCCCGCCGCGATCAGCAGGCCTTCGGAGCCGAGCGCGAAGTGCCCGAGCGCCGCGTGGCCGTGCCGCCCCGGGGGCAGTCCGTTGGCCGGCACCTTGGCGGCGGCGAACGGCGCGAAGCCGGCGACCGCGGCGGACAGCAGTCCCCCGAGGCCGGCCGCGCCGGCGGTGATGCGGTCGGCGCCGGCCCGGGACAGCACCGCGCTCAACGCGGTGAGGACGACGGCGGTGACCGCGCAGGCGGCCGTCGCGAGGATGCCCGGGCCCGCCTGGAAGGCGGTGACGCCGAGCGCGGCCAGCACCAGACCGGCGACCGCGAGGCCGAGGCCCCGGGTCAGTTCGGGCCGCCACAGGTCGGAGCGGCTGCCGACGGCGTGGGCCACGCCGTCGGAGATGTCGTCGAACTGCAGCCCCGGCAGGGGCTCGTCGGCGGGCCGCAGGTAGAGCACGTCGCCGTGGCGCAGCCCGAGCGAGTCGGGGCTGCCGTCGAGGTCGAGCGGCTCCTCACCGAGGCGCTGGAGCACCCAGGGCGCGTTGGCGCGCTCGGGCGAGGTGGCCACGTGCCGCAGCAGCGTGGGCAGCAGCGCGGCGAGCGGGGTCGCCACCGGCAGCGCCAGGTCGGCGCGGCCGTTGGGGCCCTCGACGGTGATCCGGCAGACGTCGGTCGTGGACACGGACACCGCGGGTGGCGAGGTCGTCATGACGCTCCCGGTGGGCACGGAGGGGGACAGGGGCAGAGGGACCGGCGGGTGGCGCGCGGACGCGCGGCGGGCGGGGGCGCGGGAGCGCGCCGGCCGCCCGTCACGAGGGGGCCACCAGACCGGTCTGGACGAGCCGCACGCCACGCCGGGTGACGAGCTGGGCGCGGCCCACGGGCAGGGTGCGGGGCTTGGCCTCGCCGAGGAACTTGCCCTCCTCCTTGGGATAGGAGAACAGCAGGGCCGGATTGCCCAGTTCCCACAGGCGCCGCAGCATCGGGTCCATCATGGCGCGCATGGCGCCCGAGGTGCTGCGGGAGACGATCACGTGCAGCCCGATGTGGGTGCCCTGGGCGAGGAGCTGCGTCAGCGGCCCCACCGGCGAGGACATCCCCGGCGCGCCGGTGACCAGGTCGTAGTCGTCGATGAGGACGAACAGCCGGGGGCCGGACCACCAGTCGCGCTTCTCGAGCTGCTCCGGTGTGACGTCCGGGCCGGGGACGCGCTTGCCGACGGACACCGCCGCGTTGTTCGCCAGCTGGACGAGCGCCTCGGCGTCCACCACGTATCCGACGCGGTACGCCTCGGGCACGGACTTGAGCAGGCCGCGTCCGGGGTCGGCGACCATGATGCGGGCCTCGTCCGGCGTGTAGCGCGAGGTGATGCCCTCGATGACGAGGCGCAGCGCGTTGGTCTTGCCGGTCTCGCCGTCGCCCAGCACCATCAGGTGCGGTGTGGTGCCGAAGTCGTGCCAGTACGGCGCGAGGCGCTGCTCGTCGAGGCCGATGCAGACGCGCAGGTCGTCGTCGCCCTCGGCGGGCGGCAGCTGGGACGCCGGCAGTTCGGTCGGCAGCAGCCGCACGCCGGGCGCGGAGCGGCCGGTCCAGAACGTGTCGATCTCGACGACGGCGGACTTCGTCGCGACGGTCAGGTCGGCGGTCTCCGAGGAGCCGTCGAGGCGCGGGATGGCGGCGAGGAAGTGGTGCCCGGCCGAGGTCAGGCCGCGGCCCGGCTGGTGCGGGACGCCCGCGGCGGCCTTGTTGCCGACCTCCGACTCCATCGAGTCGCCGAGGCGCAGCTCGAACTTAGTGCCGAGCATGTCGCGCAGCCGGGAGCGGATCTCCGACCAGCGCACGGCCGAGGCGACGACGTGGAGGCCGAACGAGAGGCCGCGCGCGGCCAGTTCGTTGACGCGGGGCTCCAGGTCCTCGAAGTCCTGGCGCAGCGTGCCCCAGCCGTCCACGACGAGGAAGACGTCGCCGTACGGGTCCTCGATCTCGCCGCTCGCGCGCAGCGCGCGGTAGGACGCCATGGACTCCAGGCCGCGCGAGGTGAACAGCTGCTCGCGCCGCTCCAGCAGCTGCGTCAGCTCGGCCACCGTGCGCAGCACCCGGTCGCGCTCCAGGCGGGTCGCGACGGAGCCGACGTGCGGCAGGCCCGCGGTCGAGACCAGGCCGCCGCCGCCGAAGTCGAGGCAGTAGAACTGCACTTCCTCGGGGGTGTGGGTGAGCGCCAGCGACAGCATGAGGCTGCGCAGCATCGTCGACTTGCCGGTCTGCGGCGCGCCCACCAGGCCGATGTGGCCGTCGGCGCCGGACAGGTCCGCGACCAGCAGCTCACGCAGCTGCTCGAAGGGGCGGTCCACCATGCCGAGCGGGATGCGCAGCGAGCCGAGCGCCGGGTGCCCGGCCGCCGTCATGCCGCGCACCGGGTCCGGCACGATGCCCGGCAGCAGCTGGTCGAGGCTCGGCGGGGACGTCAGCGGCGGCAGCCACACCTGGCGGGCGGGCGGGCCGCTCTCCTCCAGCCGGCCCACCAGGACCTCGAGCAGGCTCTCGTCGCTCTCCTCGACACCCTGGGCGTCGTCGGCGCCGCGCAGGGACTCCTCGGTCAGGGCGCTGAGCTCGTCCTCCTCGCGTGCGGAGCGCAGCTCGCCGCTCTGCGCCAGGCCGAACGGAACGACCTCCGTGGAGAGTTCACCGCCGACGGCGTACGGGTCGCCGGTGCCGCTCGGCGCGGGCGCGGCGCCGGAGACGTAGGCCGCCTTGAAGCGGACCAGGTTGGTGGTGTCGACCTTCAGGTAGCCGTTGCCGGGCGCCGAGGGCAGCTCGTAGGCGTTGGACACGCCGATCACGCTGCGGGACTCCATCGAGGAGAACGTGCGCAGGGCGATCCGGTAGGAGAGGTGGCCCTCCACCTTGTGGATGCGGCTCTCGTCGAGGCGCTGCGAGGCGAGCAGGAGGTGCACGCCGAGGCTTCGGCCGAGGCGGCCGATGGAGACGAACAGGTCCACGAACTCCGGCTTGCTGGCCAGCAGTTCGGAGAACTCGTCGACGATGATCAGCAGCGAGGGCAGCGGGGTCAGCTCGGCGCCCGCGCCGCGCGCCTTCTCGTAGTCGAAGAGGGAGGCGTAGCCGGACTCGCGCAGCAGCTCCTGGCGGCGGATCATCTCGCCGTTGATGGAGTCGCGCATCCGGTCGACGAGGTGGATCTCGTCGGCGAGGTTGGTGATGACGGCCGACGTGTGCGGCAGCCGGTCCATGTTGAGGAACGTGGCGCCGCCCTTGAAGTCCACGAGGACCAGGTTGAGCACCTCGGAGGAGTGGGTGGCGACCAGGCCCATCACGAGCGTGCGCAGCAGCTCGCTCTTGCCGGAGCCGGTGGCGCCGATGAGCAGGCCGTGCGGGCCCATGCCGCCCTGCGCCGACTCCTTGATGTCGAGCTGGACGACCTCGCCGTCGTCGGTGACGCCGAGCGGCACCATCAGGCGGGCGGCCTGCTCGGTGCGCGGGCGCCACTTGCCGAGCACGTCGAAGGTGTACGGGTCGCGGATGCCGAGCAGCGCCGTCAGGTCGAAGTCCGACTCCAGGGCCTGGTCCGACAGGTCGACGCTGCCGCCGGTGCGCATCGGCGCGAGGATGCGCGCCAGGTGCTGGGCCCCGCTCGCGGTCAGCGAGTCGGCCCGGGCGGTCACCATGTCGCTGCCGCTCGGGAACTCCACCTCGCCGCCGCGAGCCGTCAGGCGCAGGACCTTGGGGCCGCCGGTCATCGCGCCGGTCGCGTCCAGCAGGACCACGCCGCGGATGCCTCCGCCGATCACCCGCGAGCCGTCGGGTATCCGCACGCCCTGCGCGATGATCACGATCAGCGGCTCGACCGAGCCGGGCGTGGAGGCCGGGTCGTGGTCGGGCCTGGACTGCACGTCGGTGCCCAGCAGGTCGAAGAGCGTGTCGTAGTCGTCCGAGCACAGCCGCACCGGGCCCGCGTCGTCCTCCTCGGAGGGGTGCGCGTTGTGCGGCAGCCACTTGAGCCAGTCCCACTCGGCGCGGCCCTGCTCGTCGGCGAGGACCGCGATGCGCAGTTCGTCCGGCGAGTGCAGGACGGCGAGCTGCGCGACCATCGCGCGGATCAGTCCGAGCGCGCCGTCCGCCTCGCCCGCGAACTCCACGCTGGTGAAACGGCCGAGTGCGACGGGTATCGGCAGGCCGGGCACGGTCTGGTGGGCGCGGGTGAAGCGGCGCAGCGAGATCGCGGACAGCGGTTCCAGGTCCTCGACCGGCTTGGTCTGCGGCGGCAGGAACTGCAGGGCGGCCCTGCGCACGCCCAGCCCGATCCTGACCCGGCCGAAGTCCTCGTGGGCGGGGCGCCGTTCCCACAGGCGGCCGCCGAGGGCGAGGGCCCACAGGTCGGCCGCGTCGGGGTTGTCCCAGAGGAGGGCGGCGCGCTGCTCGTCCGCGGCCTGCCGCGCCTGGGCGCGCTTCTGCGCCAGGTAGCGCAGGTAGTCGCGGCGCTCGGCGCGCATCCGCTTGCGCCGTTCCGCGCCGGCCCGGCCGATCTGCGTGACGGTCATGCTGACCATGGCCACGGCCATCATCCCGGACATCATGTACGTCGTGGGACCGCCGCCGCGCATGGAGAACATCAGCACCATCGCACCGGCGCCGAGGCCCATCGGCAGATACATCATGGCGGACCCGAAGTCCGCGGCGGCCGGCTCACCCAGGACCGGGGGCTCGGCCAGCTCGACCTGTCCCTCCGGCATCCGGGGCGCCTCGGCACGTGGTGAGCGCTTTGCGACCACGGTGCTCAAATCGGCTCTCTTTCCTGCTCCACGCGCGCGCTAATGGGCTGTCAACTATAGGGATGTTCGAAGAACGCGCGCACACCCCCGGGTAAATGATGCGCTATCGCGTCCTCGAACGCGATCCACGCTCAAAAGGAGGATGTCAAGGTCACGCCGGTAAGAAAGGGGCATCAGGCATCAACCACCGTAAAACCACCGCCTCGTTACTCCCCGTACGCCCCTTCTTGACCAGGAGTGGCGGAGATTCCGCATGATGGGCGGAGAGGGGAGGAATGAGCGTCGCGAACAGGAATTCCATGGAGGTGAATTCACAAGAAATTTCCCTGGGCATCCGCCGGCGCGCGACAGACCGGACGGTCTGTGACAAAGCTCATGCGCGCCGCCGTGAACGGGATACCCGCAAGTAATCAGCCGGGTTGGCGGGTAAAAGCCGTCACATTGCCGTGCAAAAGCGCGCGACGGGGGCGGACGGTCCGGGGCGGGGCCGGGGGCGCGGCCGTCCGCGGCCGTCCGTCGGCGGCGGGCCCGCGCGGGCGGCGGGTTCAGGGCCGCCGGGCCACACCGCCGTAGAAGCCGATCTCGCCCGGCGCGGTCGGGGGCGGAGCGTCCGGACGCCAGAACGGCACCTCGCTCAGGCCGGGTTCCAGCAGCTCGAAACCGTCGAAGAAGCGCTCGACCTCGGCCTTCGTGCGCAGATTCAGGCTTGCGCTGGCGTTGTCGTAGACGGCCTGCGCCTCGCGGCGGTCCGCGAAGTCGCCCGTGGCGTGCGAGAGGACGAGGAAGCTGCCCGGGGCGAGGGCGTCGCGCAGGGTGGCGACGACGCGCCGGGGGTCGTCGGCCTCGGTGAGGAAGTGCAGGACGGCGACGAGGAGGAGGGCCACGGGCTCGTCGAAGTCGACGACCCGGCGCACGTCCGGGTGTTCCACCAGCGCGGCCGGATCGCGCAGGTCCCCGACCACCACGCCGGTGCCGTCGGACCCGGCGAGCAGGGCGTCGGCGTACGTGTTCACGATCGGGTCGTTGTCCACGTACGCGATGCGCACGCCGGTCGCCACCTCCCGCGCGATCTCCTGCACGGTGGGCGAGGTGGGCAGGCCGGTCCCGATGTCGAGGATCTGGCGCACGCCGGTGCCGACCACGTGGCGCACAGCCCGCCCGAGGAAGGCGCGGTTGGCCCGGACACCGGCGCGCACCTCGGGGGCGGCGCCGGCCAGCCGGTCGCCCGCCGCACGGTCCAGCTCGTAGTTGTTCTTGCCGCCGAGCAAGTAGTCGTAGATGCGCGCCGGATGCGGCTTGCTGGTGTCTATCTCGTCGCGGTGAAAGCTCTTGCGGGTCATGGTGCCGCCCCTCTCGACTACCGCCACGGCCGTCCCGCGACCTGCCGGCGCCAGCCTGCCACACCAGCCTCAGCCGCAGGTCCGCGAGAGGCCAACTCGTGTCCTGCGCAGGCCGGTAGGCCGCCCGCCCCCGGTGGGCGGGGGGCCCGGCGCCGCCCGGGCGACCCCGCCCCGCCGCCGCGTGCACGTCGGCGCGCCCGCCTCCCGGCGGCGAACTCGCCGTCGCTGCGCGGCCGGACCGCCGGCCCGCCCCGTGCGTCACCTGTTTGACCGGTGACGCATCCCGTGCCACAGTCGTCGCGCACACACCGCCGACGGCGGCGCGAGCAGCCGCCCCGGCACGGATCCGGCGCGGCGCGGCGCGCCGGCGCACCGAACCCCGCGGAGGGCCCCACATGATCAACCGACGGATGTTCAGCGCGGCCCTGGGCACGGGCGCCACCGCCGCCTCGCTCGCCGCACTGCCCGGGATGTCCTCCGCCTCGGCCGCCCCACGGCGCGCGGCGGGCACGCCGGCCGTCCCCGCGGCTCCCGCCGCCGTCGCGGGGACGCCGGGGACGCACACCTCCTTCGCCCGGCTCAAGCAGGTGCGGGCCGGGCTGCTGGACGTCGGATACGCCGAGGCCGGACCCGCCCACGGCCCCGTGGTGATCTGCCTGCACGGCTGGCCCTACGACATCCACAGCTACGTCGACGTCGCCCCGCTGCTCGCGGCGCGGGGCTACCGCGTGATCGTCCCGTACCTCCGCGGCCACGGCACGACGCGCTTCCTGTCCGGCCACACGTTCCGCAACGCGCAGCAGTCCGCCGTGGCGCTCGACGTCATCGCCCTGATGGACGCGCTCCGGATCGACAAGGCCGTCCTCGCGGGCTTCGACTGGGGCTCGCGCACCGCCGACATCGTCGCGGCGCTCTGGCCCGAGCGCTGCAAGGCCCTCGTGTCGGTGAGCGGATACCTGATCACCAACCTCGAGGCCAACCTGAAGCCGCTGGCGCCCACCGCCGAGTACGCCTGGTGGTACCAGTACTACTTCGCCACCGAGCGCGGAAAGCTCGCCATGGAGGACCCCACGGACCGCGACGGCCTGTGCCGGCTGGTCTGGGACACCGTCTCCCCCACCTGGGACTTCGACGACGCCACCTTCGCGCGCACGGCGAAGGCCTTCGAGAACCCCGACTACGCGGCGATCGTGCTCCACAACTACCGCTGGCGGCTCAGCCTCGCCGACGGCGAGCGCCGCTACGACCGCTACGAGAAGCAGCTCGCGACCGCCCCGTCCATCGCGGTGCCCACCATCACGCTGGACGCCGAGCGCGACCCGTTCACCGCGCCGGGCGACGGGGCCTCCTACCGGGCGAGGTTCACCGGGGCGTACGACCACCGGACACTGGCGGGCATCGGCCACAACGTCCCCCAGGAGGCCCCCGAGGCCTTCGCCCGGGCCGTGGTGGACGTCGACCACTTCTGAGCCCCCGGACGGCCGCGGCCCGGCCCTCCCGGCCGCGGCCCTCCCACCGGTCGGGACGTTCGCATCACGTCACATGTCACCTCCTTGACAGGTGACATGTGAGACGGCAGCTTGGTGGACACGGAGCGGCGGGGCGACCCGCCGCCGATCGAGCGGAGACTGGCCATGGAGAGCAAGAGCATCACGGACGGCGCCGCGGCCGCGCGTCACGCACGCTTCGGAGCCCTGCCCGAGCGCATCCGGTTCGAGGAGATGGTCGAGGAGAAGCCGGCCCGCCCGGGCGGCGCGGGCGACGCCTACGACCCCGAGGGCGCCTGGAGCCACTACAACTGCCTGGCTCTCGACCTGGGCCTCTGAAGGCCCCGCCCGCGCCTCACCGGCCCCGGGCGGCCACCGCGCCGCCCGGGCGCCACTCCCCGGCCCGGGGCCGCGCCCGACGCCGGGCACCACTCCCCGGCCCGGTCCGGGACCGCGCCCGTCCCGGTCCGGCACCCGGGCCGGGCCCACCGGTGACGCGTAGCCGTTGCATCACTCTTGGTCACCTGTCAGGATGGTGACGTGAATCCGAATCATGTGTTCGTCTGCGGAAACCCGGCCCTGGACTTCGCCGCCACTCTCAGGGCCCGCCGCTCGGTTCGGTTCGAGATGTTCGCGACACCGGACCGGCTGGCCGCCTGGTACGTGGAGTCCGGGATCGTGGACGCGGTCTCGCCCGCGGCGGAGCCGGACGTCGAGCGGGCCCGCGCGGTCCGCGAGGCGGTCTACGAGCTCGTATCGGCCCGCCGGCGCGGCGAGGACTACCCCGCCCCGGCCCTGGCCACGGTGAACCTCACCGCCCGCGGGCCCGCCGCGGCCCCCCAGCTCACCCCGTCCGGGCGCCGGACGGAGGCCACGCCCCAGGAGGCCCTGTCCACGGTCGCCCGGGAAGCCGTCGAGCTGCTGGCCGGCCCCGACGTGCCCCTGCTCAAGGAGTGCGACAACCCCGAGTGCACCCGCGTCTACATCGACCGCTCGCGCGGCATGCGGCGGCAGTGGTGCGGGATGGAGTCGTGTGGCAACAAGATGAAGGCCGCCGCCTACCGCGCCCGGAGGAAGACTCCGAAGACCCCGAAGGCCGCGGCGGCCCCGCGGACGCCGTCGCCGGCGAAGGCCCCGCCGACGCGCTGAGGCGCCCGCCCACCGGGTGACCCCGCCCCGGCAGGCGCCGGAGCGGCTCGGCGAGGGCCCGCGAACACGAGGGCACCGACGCGCTCCCCCTTCTCCCCCGCCGGCCCCGGCCACCGGTCGGTCCTTCGGCCCCGGCCACCGCACGGCCGCCCCCGCCCCCGGACCTCGTCCCGGCTCTCGCGTCACGCCCCGTCCCGCCCGGTCCGGCGCCCCCTCACTCCTCGTCGCGCAGCCGCGCCGCCAGGGAGACCAGCGACTCCGCTGCCCCGGCGTGGCCCAGCGCGGTCAGCCGGGCGGCCGCCGCGTCGACCCGGGCGAGCGCGGGCCCGGTCCGCTCCAGGTAGATGCCCTCCACGGCGCCCGCGAGGCGCACGCACTCGGCCCACTCGCCCGCGTGCTCCGCCTCCTGCCCGGGCTCGCCGAGCAGGCCGAGCGCCCGCTCCAGCGCGGCCAGGGAGTCCTCGTACGCGCGGGCGTAGGCGTTGACCCGCCCGTACTCGTAGGCGAGCGCCGTCTCCAGCGAGCGGCCCCGCGTCCCGCCGCCGGCCGCGCGGGCCTCCTCGGCCACGCGGTCCGCGTCCGCGAGGAACGCGAGCGCGCCGGCCAGGCCGTCGGGCCCCTGCCGCTGCGCCTGCAGCCGGGCGGCCTCCCGCAGGCAGTTGCTGAGCTGAGCGTGGCGCGGGGACTCGGCATGCGCGGCCAGGGCCCGGTCCATGGCCTCGCGCGCCCGGTCGAACTCCCCCGCCTCGGCGAGGAGCACGGCCGTCTCCCCGGCGATCATGGCGTGGCTGCCGCGGTCGTCGTCCCAGCCCGCCGACTCGGCGGCCAGCGCGACGAACTCCGCCGTCGCCGCCTTCAGGTCGTCGCCCGCGTGCAGCGCGCGGGCCCGGGTCAGCCGCAGCTGGGCGAGGAGGCGGTCGTCGAGTTCGCCCGCCGCCGCCTCCGGCTCGGCCAGCAGCGAGTCGAGCAGCGCGATGCAGTCCTCGACGCGGCCGAGGTCCAGGCAGAGCCCGGCCGCGTTGCTGTAGGTGCAGTACGCCTCGGTCCGGCTGCGGTGGCGCAGGTCGAGCTCCGCGGAGCGCGTCAGGTGCCCCAGCGCCTCGTCCGGGCGCCCGAGGTGCATGAGCGCCTCGGCCAGGTCGCCGTGCAGCCGTGCGGTGTCCACCGCCTCGGCGGGCCACTCGGCCGCCCGCCGCAGCGCCTCGGTCAGGTCCGCGTGGGCGGCCCGGGCGTCGGCGAGCCCGAGCCGGAGGCGGCCGCGCAGCCCGAGCGCGCGGGGCAGGTGCCAGGCGGGCCCCTCCTCCTCCAGCCGTTCGACGAGGGCGTCCGCCTCGGTGACCGCGCCCGGCAGGTCGCCGGAGACGGCGTACGTGCTGGCGCGCAGCAGCAGGGCGCCGGAGACCTGCCCGGCGATGCCGTGCCGGAGGGCGAAGTCCCGCAGCAGGTCGACCTCGGCGAGGACCGGGGCGCGGTCCCGCTCCCCGGCCGTCTTCTGCAGGCGGATGCCGAGCGCGGTCGCCCGCAGCCGCAGCAGGCGGGCCTCCTGGTGCGGGGCCAGGTCCGGCGTCTCCTCCTGCAGCCGCACCATGGACGCGTGGGCCCCGGCCAGCGCGGCGGCCTCGGCCTCGGCCGCGTCGTCGCCCCCGGCGGGCACCTC
>NZ_JAKGCV010000114.1 GCF_021556455.1 Streptomyces fuscigenes
CCCGCGGCGGCAGAGCGGCGCCCGCCGGGGGGCGGCGCCGGGCCCCGGTCGTGTGGAGCGGCAAGTCGCAGCCGGGCGATCCCGCGGCCAGCGGGCTGCTCCAGGCCGTGCGCAACTCCGGCACGGCCGCCGCGACCGCGACGACCGCGGTGCCCGTCGTGGGCGGCGGGTACGACGGCGGCTACGACAGCCGTTCGTACGACACCGGGGGCTACGACACCGGCGGGTTCGAGCCCGGCGGGTACGACGCGGGTGCCACGCAGGTCATCCCGCGCGTCGGGGTCGACGGCGGCAACGGCAGCGACGGCGGCAACGGCGGCAACGGCGACAACACGGTGCAGAGCCCCGCGGTCGGCGGTCGCGGTCGCGGCCGCTCCGGGGACGGGCCGCTGCTGCCGCCGATGCGGCAGGCGGTGGGCGCGTACGACGCGCCGCCGGCCGGCGCCCCCGGCGGCCGGTTCCGTGACGACGACCCGTACGGCCGCGACGGCGCCCACGACCGGGACGGCGGCTTCGACGAGGACGACGCCTACGACCGCGACGGTGCCTACGACCCCGACGGGGCGTACGACCGCGACGGCGCGTACGACCTGACCCCCGACGAGGACGAGCTCACCGAGACCGGCTCGCGCCCCCGCGCACGCGCCGGCGCCGACCAGGCCGTGCGCCACGCGTACTTCCCCGGCCGCCGGATGAACCTCGGCGTGGTCCTGCTCCCGCTGCGCGTCTTCCTCGGCCTGATCTCCGTCTACGCCGGCATGGGCAAGCTGTGCGACCCCGTCTACTTCGACGGCGGCGAGCGCGGCTCCATGGTCAAGTGGCTGACCTCGCTGCACCCGTGGGCGCTGGCCGAGCCGCTGCGCGACTTCGCGCTCTCCCACCCGGTGGGCGCGGGACTGAGCGTCGCGTTCCTCCAGATCGTCGCCGGCGTGCTGACCGCGCTCGGCCTCTGGCAGCGCGTGGCCGCCTCGCTCGGCGCGCTGCTGTCCGCGGCCCTCCTGGTCACGGTCAGCTGGAAGACCGTCCCCGCGTACGACGCGCCGGACATCATCTACCTGGCCGCCTGGTCGCCGCTGATCATCGCCGGGGCGCCCGTCTACTCCGTCGACGGCAAGCTCGCGGGCGACGCCTGGCGGCGGCTCGGGCCCCGCTCCAGCCTGCTGGACCTGCGGCGATACGTGCTGCGGCGCGGCACGGTCGTGGCGAGCGTCGTGATCGGCGTGACGCTGCTGGTGGGTTCGGTGCTCGGCGGCGCGGTCCGCTCGTCGGGCGTGGTCACCGTGCCCGGCCCCAACCACGACCCGGTCAACCAGCTCCCGGGCGAGCCGCTGCCGCAGGACTCCGCAGGCCGCACCACGGCCTCCGGCACGCCGGGCACCGGAGACCACGGCAAGGGCGCCGCGCGCAGCGAGGAGCCGTCCGCCGGCCGTTCGCACAGCCCGGCGGCGGGCGGGCGGACCGCTCCCGGTACGCCGGACGCCACCACCAGCACCGGTGGCGGCACCGCCACGGGCGCCACGCAGGGCGGCACCCCGACGCAGGGCCTGTCCAGCGGCGGCGGCAGCAGCACCGGCGCCACGTCCGGCACCACCCGGCAGCAGGCGCCGCCGGCGGTCGGCGGGCAGAACGTGGCTCCGTCCACCAGCGGTTCGGCGAGCGCCGGTTCCTCGTCGAGCGGCGGCCAGACGTCCTCGGGCGGCGACGAGAGCGGCGACTCGTCGAGCGGCTCGTCCACCGGCGGCGGCAGCCCCATCGGGGGGCTGCTCGGCTGAGGCCCGCGCCGCGAGGGACCCGGAAGGGCCGCACGCGGACGGCACGCGACACAGCGAGGGGCGCCGGACGGCCGCGAGGCCGGCCCGGCGCCCCTCGGCCGTGTGCGCGCGGGGCACGTCGGTGCCAGGTGTCCGGTGCTTGGTGTCCCGTGCTCGGTCCGCTGCTCGGTCCCCGTGCTCGGTGCCCCGTGCCCGGTCTCCTTGCTCGGTGCCTGGCGGGCGGAGGTCGCGGACGGGTCAGGCGGGCAGGGTGGTGCCTGCCGCGAGTTCCTTCGCCGCCTGCGTGAGGTCCTTGGCGGTGTCGATGGCGCGCCAGTACGCGCCCTGCGGCAACGGGAAGCCCGCCAGGCGCCGTTCGCGTGCCAGGCGGGGGAAGGTCGTGCGCTCGTGGTCGCCGCGGTCCGGCAGCAGGGCCGTGAACTCGGAGGAGAACACGTACACACCGGCGTTGATCAGATAGGGCGACGGGGGCGCCTCGATGAAGTCGAGGACGTGCCCGAACTCGTCGGTCTCCACGGCTCCCCACGGGATCCGCGGGCGGGCGAGGGCGAGCGTGGCCGCGGCGTCGCGCTCGGCGTGGAAGGCGGCCATCTCGCGCAGGGAGAAGCGCGTCCAGATGTCGCCGTTCGTCGCGTACCAGGGCTGGTCGGGCGCGGGCAGCCGGGCCGCGGCGTGCTTGAGGCCGCCACCGCGCCCCAGGGGCTCCGACTCGACGACGGTGGTGACCCGCAGCGGCAGGTCGGCCGCCGACGACTCCAGCCAGTCCTGGAGGACTTCGGCGAGGTGCCCGCAGGACACGACGGCGTCCGTGACGCCCTCGGCGGCGAGCCAGGACAGCTGGTGGCCGATGATCGGCGTGCCCGTGCCGGGGATCTCGACCATCGGCTTGGGACGGTCGTCGGTGTACGGGCGCAGCCGCGACCCCTGGCCGCCCGCCAGTACGACCGCCTGCGTCGGAAACGTATGCATGGCGAGCACCCTATGCGGGGCGGCGGGGCGGCCGTCCCCGAGGCCGCGCGGGCGGGAGCGTGACCGCGTGCACGGCGGGAAGCGCGCGAGGAAGCACGGCAGGGGAGCGAGGCGCCGGGCAGTTCGGGGCGCGGGCACGTGCCGGGCAAGGCGCGGGCACGTGCCGGGCGGGGCGCCCTGGGGCAAGGCGCGGGCCGGGGCGTGGCTGGCGGGCGCATGCAGCCGAGCGCCGGGCCCGAGCGTGCGGACGCCCGGGCGGGAGGTGTTCGTGAGCGGTGCCGGTCGGCAAAGGCGCCGACCGGCCCGGCTCAGCTGCTGGCGGCCTGCTGCGAGACGCCGTACGCGAAGGACGTGTCGCACACCGGGCGCGAGAACGACTGCGCGCGCGTGGGCCCGTAGTGCTGGACCGCCGCACGGCCGAGGGCCCGCGCGATCGCCATGCAGTGCCTGGCGAGGGAGGGGCGTGCCTCGACCTCGCGCTGGAGGTGGGTGAGGGCGATGCCCGGGTCCTTCTCCTGAAGCTCCACCAGGAGCTTGTCGCGGAGAATATCCTGGGGCGTGCGGGACTTGGCAGGAGCCGACGCGGTCTCCGAGGAGGCCGTCAGGGCCTGCGTCTCGGGCGAGGTCGCCCAGGGGACGCGGGCCACCGCGAGGGTCCCGGACAGCACCAGGACGACGGGCAGTACGAAAGCGAGAGTTCGGCCGATACGCCGTGCTGAGTGAGTCACGAGGGCGAGCGTAGCGGCCGGTAGTGATATGGCGACATTTAGTCACCCGCGCGAGCGATGGTTCGAAGGTTTCTTTCGAATTCCGTGTTGACGGGCCCTGGTTGCGCAAGCCGATATGTCGACTCGTGTCACCCGGTGCCCGCGACCTTCCGGCCTGCTCGGCCGCCCCCGCGGCCGGACTCGTTCCGCCGTGCCGCCCGCCTCGCCGCCGCGCGTACCGCGCACGCCTTCGGGTCGGGCGCGCGCTCCGGTCGAACCCGTGCACGGACGGGCGCCGGCCGCACCCCGCCGGCCCGCGCCCGTAGCCGCGCCGCACAGCATGCAATCCGCAGGTCCGGGCGCCGTGGCGGGCCTGGGCCCCGGCTGCTGGCCGCACCGGGCGCTCCGGCGCCCGTACGTCGTCCGGGCCCGGCCCGGTACGCCTTCGCCGCCGGGCGCGGGGGCCCGGGCTTCGTGCGCCCCCGGACACGCGTGTGGCCCCCGTACCGCGAAGGAGTACGGGGGCCACACGTCACGCGGCGGGCGGGCCGAAGGGGCCCGCGCAGCCGTACGGGTCAGTCGCTGAGGCGCTCGCCCGTCGAGGTGGAGAACACGTGGGTCTCACCCGCGCGCGGCACGACGTTGAGGGTCGCGCCCTTCTCCGGCACCGCGCGGCTGTTGCCGCGGATGACCAGGTCCTTGCGCTCGCCGTTCACCTCGATGGTGCCGAAGATGAAGGCGTCGGCGCCGGTCTCCTCGACCACGTTGACCGTGACCTCCAGGCCGGGGGCCGCGTCCTTCGTCAGCGTCTTCGCGTCGGAGGCGCCGCCACCGATGTCGAAGTGCTCGGGACGGACGCCCACGGTCACCGTCTTGTCGCCCTTGTCGGCGGCGGCCTTCAGCGCGTCACGGTTGACCGGTACGACGCTGTTGCCGAACTTCACGCCGCCGTCCGTGATGGGGACCTCGATGAGGTTCATCGCGGGCGAGCCGATGAAGCCGGCGACGAAGAGGTTCGCCGGGCGGTCGTACATGTTGCGCGGCGAGTCCACCTGCTGGAGCAGGCCGTCCTTGAGGACCGCGACGCGGTCGCCCATCGTCATGGCCTCGACCTGGTCGTGCGTGACGTACACGGTCGTGATGCCGAGGCGGCGCTGCAGCGACGCGATCTGCGTACGGGTGGAGACGCGGAGCTTGGCGTCGAGGTTCGACAGCGGCTCGTCCATGAGGAAGACCTGCGGCTCGCGGACGATGGCGCGGCCCATCGCGACACGCTGGCGCTGACCGCCGGAGAGCGCCTTCGGCTTGCGGTCCAGGTACTCCGAGAGGTCGAGGATCTTCGCGGCCTCCTCGACCTTCTTGCGGATCTCCGCCTTGTTCACGCCGGCGATCTTCAGGGCGAAGCCCATGTTGTCGGCGACGGACATGTGCGGGTAGAGCGCGTAGTTCTGGAACACCATGGCGATGTCCCGGTCCTTCGGCGGCAGGTGCGTGACGTCGCGCTCACCGATGCGGATGGCGCCGTCGTTCACGTCCTCGAGGCCCGCGAGCATGCGCAGCGAGGTGGACTTGCCACAGCCGGAGGGGCCGACGAGGACGAGGAACTCGCCGTCCGCGATGTCTATCTCGAGCTGGTCGACGGCGGGCTTGGTGCCACCCGGGTATATGCGGGTCGCCTTGTCGAACGTGACAGTAGCCATGGCGGTATGTCCCTTCACCGGCAGGAACGTGCCGGACGATCCGAGTAAAGGAATGGCTCTCCCACCGACGAGTGGAAGAGAGGTCTGTTTCACCTGGGTGAACTGGGGGTGACGGTACCCGGCGTTTTGCGATCTGTCAGCAGTCGGGGACCAGGCAATTTCCCGCCCGCGGCCCGCCCGCGGGCCCGGCGGCACGGCGCGTCCCAGCGCACGACCCCCGCGACCTGCCCGGCGTCACCCACCGCCGTCCGCCCGTCGCTCAACGGATCGCACACCGCCCGCACACCGCCCGCACACCGCCTTCAACCCCTGGACGCGGGGGGATACGGGGAGGGGCGGGATGTGGGGACGCGGGGAAGGGCGGGATGCGGGCATGTGGACATGCGGGGACGCGGGGAAGGGCGGGCATGGCGGTCCGGGCGGGACGGTGTTGTCCAGGGCGGGGGGACGCCCTGGACGGGGCAGGGAGGTGCCCGGCGGGGAAGTGACCGGTGATAGCCGCCCGCGGGGGCGGGCCACCGCAGCGCGGCTTGCGTGCGGTCGGCGCGGCAGGCGCCCGGCTACCGTGGCGGCTTGCGTGCCCGGTCGGCGCGGTCGGTCCGGTCGGCCCGCGGGGAGGGGGTCGCGGCGACGGTGCGGTCCGGGCGGGCGACGCGGCCGACCCGGTCGGTCCGCTCGACGCGCCCGGCGATCTCGGCCTCCAACTCCGCGATCACGGCGCGCAGCCACTGCACGTCGGCACGCTTGGCCGCGGCGGCGGTAGTGATCATGCCTCGCCGGAAGCGGTCGGCCATCTCGTCGGCCCGCAGGGGCCGGCCCTGGACGTAGAAGTAGCTCGCTGGCCGGTCGTAGAAACTCAACCGCCTTCGCAGTACCCGTAGTTGAGCGGCAGGGTCGTCCAGCCGGCCCAGGAACGCGAGCAGGATCATGAAGGAGTCGCGGTCGGTGATCTCGACGGGGGTCGGCTCGCTGAGCCGGCGCAGGAACTCCTGCGTCCCCGCGTCGGTCAGTGTGAACACCTGCCGACGCGCGGCACCACTGCCGGGCGCCTCGTTGCGCACCACGAACCCGGCGCGCCGCAGCCGGTCCAGCGCGGGGTAGAGGGCCCCGTCGCTCACGGGGCGGATGTGGCCGGACAGTCCGGAGATCCGGTTGCGAAGTTCATAGGCGTGGAGGGGCTGTTCGGCGAGGAACCCGAGGATGCTCAGGGACAGCATGCGCCTACGATGCCATGCCCGAAGGGCCCCCGACCCCGGCCGGAGACCGCCCGCCCGCGCACACCGCGCGAGCGCCGCCACCCGCGCAGGACCCCGTGAACGCTCCCGCCCCCGCACGGCACGCGGCCCCGGCACGAGGAACCCGACACGACCGCAGGCGTCCGCCGCGCCGGCCGGCCCCCGGGAACGGCCCCCGATCAGCCCCTGAGCCCCTCCCGGGCCGGGAAGCCGGTGGCTGGCGCTTCGCGCCGCTGTGTACAGTAGGACCGCCTCGGATCCTGTGAAAACGGTCCGATTCGCCTCCTTAGCTCAGCTGGCCAGAGCAACGCACTTGTAATGCGTAGGTCGTCGGTTCGAATCCGACAGGGGGCTCAACTGGGAACCCCAGGTCACTTGGCTCGTGACCTGGGGTTTTGTCGTTCAGGGAGTGCGATTGCGACGCCGGGGGAGCCTGCTGCGGGTGCCAGAGGTCTCAGTTCTGGTCTCAGTCGACGTCGAGAGCGGGGGTGGCGTGCTCAGCGCCGTACGGGCTGCACGTGTGAACGCCTGCCGGTCGATCTCATGCTGTTCCCGGCTCAAGATGAGTTCTGCTCCCACCGGGAACGCTTGCTCCGATGCTGCTGAGAGTCGTTCAAAGTTTTCTGTAAGTGCGTCACGAGCGGCGCTGGCGACCTGACGGTACTGCTGCATGCTCTCCAGCGCTGCACGGAGCACTGGGTGTCCATCCAAGTCACGCAGGTCTCGCCCTTGTGCCCGATACGACGTCACGAGGTTTGTGAGGTCTCGATTCCGGCGCTGGAACTCTGCTGTCGCCTCGGCTAGGGCGTTGTTGTCGATGGGACGTCCGTCCACGTCAGCGACCGCTTCTTGGACCTCGGTGGTGAGTCGAGCAACGATCTTTACGTCTCGCTCCATTGTCTTAGATAGAGACTCAGCGGCACGCGTGACATCCAAGGGGCCGAGTATGGCGATGCGCCGTGCTCGCTCAGCCATGCGGACTGCGGCCACTCGAAGGGTTTCCAACGCCGCTGAATCGGAAGCGTAATCCTCGGCAGGCGTCTGGGTGATGCGCAGGCACTCATCCCAGGCTGCAAGGAAGCTCTCATACGCGGTCATGCGCTCTTGCCGCATCCAGTGACCGTGCTCGACGGCACCTTGATCCTGCACCTGCCGTCGAACGCCCTCGGCGTTCTTCTCTGCACCGAACCTGGCTGCTCGCGCCCCAACGAGTGCACCCCAGCCAGTCGCTGCAAGCCCGATGACTGCGATTGCGAGAGGAATCACGAAGTCTTTCACGGCGGTACATTATGTCCGTCAGTCAATGGACTGGGAAGTCCTGTACCCGCCTGCTGCTACTGGCCCCAGGCCGAAAGGCCATCTCGTCCTGGGGCATTGCTTTCAGCGGATACGACGCCGCCTCCGGGACCGCGCCGCTTTGCTGTCGGTGGTCTCATCCAGGGTCGCGGGGATGTCGGGGGTGAGCTGGGAGCCAGGGACGAAGAACTCGCCCATGCGCCGCATGGCGTCCTTCGATAGGTGGGACCGGCCCTTTACGTAGCGGCGGGTCTGGCTGATCTGGGTGTGCCGCAGGATCTCCATGATCGTGGGCATGTCGACGCCCAACTCGTTCAGGATCGTGCCGGCCGTGTGGCGGCTCCCGTCGTACAGGCGGCGGTCGTCGATTCCGGCCTCGGCGAGCAGCTCCTTGAACTCCTCGTAGTCCTGCCGGGGATCGAGCGGCCGGCCGTCCGGCCGAGAGAACACAACATGATGTTCCTCCCACAGCTCACCAGCGGCGGCCTGCATCTCCTCCTGTCGGGCCTTGTGGTCGTTCAGGAACGGGATGAAGGATCGAGTTCACTGGCTCGACCAGTCCCACCACGCGAGCACGGATGCCCCGAGGCGAGGCTGTCCATTATCGCGAGCGAGCGATGGAACTCGGCGTGCCCGATGACGCCATCCTGGTGGAGCCGCGTGCGACCAACACAGGCGAGAACATCGAGTTCACCAAGGAGGTGCTCGCAAGTGCAGGAATCGAGGCTTCGTCGGTCCTGCTCGTGAGTAAGCCGTACGAAGAGCGACGCTCCTACGCCATGATGCGGAAGTTCTGGCCGACGGTGGACATCGTGAGCGCGTCTTCGCCCATGGGGCTGGAGGAGTACGCCGACGCCGTCGGGATGCTCCGATGGTGATCGACATGATCGTGGGTGCTCTGCAGAGGGTTCTGGTTTTCCCTGAATGGGGTCTTGCCGTGCCGCAGGACGTGCCCCATGACGTCGTGTTGGCATACGGGCGGCTTTCCCAGCAGGGAATGACGAGCAGATTGTTGCCCACCAAAGCGGTGACCTGAAGGAAAAGAAGATTGAAACGCCAAGACCCCGTCGGTTCACCTGACGGGGTCTTGGCATAGATTAGGAACCTCAATTTTGCCCCTGCGCTTGGCGCTGGCTTTGAGTGAATCCTGATCAGGTCACCTTCCCGAACCTGATTGCCTCGTCGATCAAGTAGTCCGCACTTTGTTGCATTAGGGATTCACTCTTTGTGCGCCTGAGCTGATCGAGCCAATCCGGTATGTGGGCATTGGATTGCCTGATGTTCAGAATTCTGTCTTGTACGGAGCGGCAGTCGTCGATGCTTACTGTTAGCGTGCCTCGGACGCCCTGATTCCATAGCGAGAGGACTCTGCCTTCAGCCTTGGCTTTGGTTTCCGAACTCTCGCGATTAGATCTGATCATTTCAATAATCTCGCGCGCTGGTCCGAGAAGCGGCACGCACACTGCCGTCAAGGCCTGAGGCGTTGACAGGTGGGCGACCAGTGTGACGGTTACGCCCGAAGCCACCAAGAAGATCAATGCCCCTGTCAAGCAAGCTGCGTAGAATCGGTGCATTGACGCGCCCCAGCCGAGATTGCTGCGCTGGCAAATGAGGACGTCCAAAGGGCGATCGACATTTCGGGTATTAGGGTACCAATCTTTGGTGCGATTTCCACGGTATCTGGTCGCGGCCTCTGTTATTAGCGTTGGCGACGGATGATCGGCGGCGAAGTCGTTCCAGGGAAGTCCGAAGACCTGAGTGTCGAACTCCTCTTGGATGAATGAAGCTTCGCGACGTCTCCGTTTTTCCCTGTCGCTTGAGATGATCGACCAGAGGAACGCAATGGACCCACCTGTTGCTCCAACAACCACGCGCATGTCGGGAACGGCTACCGCAACGATGATAGTTAGCAAAGCTAGCGAAACCACCGTCATGATCCGGATGTCGTGGACCCGTTTCGCGTCCGTGTAAAGCTGAGCCTGCGCAGCGAGAAGGCGCCGAGATCGGGCGGTGTTTTGGGCGCTGAAAATCGGCTCTGTCTCTCCGGTGGCCATGTTCACTCACCCCCTATAGGCGTCGGAGTAAGGAAAACCTGTTCCCCAAATCTCCTGAAGTGCCTTGTTCATCTCCCACCGCTTTTCATCGCCAGCGGGCCAGGCAAAATATGCAGTGTCGAGATTCTGCTTCAACGTACGCAGTCGAGCTTTAGCAATTGTTCGGCTCGATTCGCTAGAACATGCTGTAATTCGGGAGACGAGCTTCGTTGGGTCATTTATTGCGGCGAGGTTGCTGTCAATCATCTTTGCAGCAATATGGCGGAGTGCGCTCAACGCCCAAACGCTGTCATTGTTCTTTCCGTATTCGGCGCAACGCATTTCCAGGTAGAAGGATGAGATTGGTACGCCATGCTCATACTTCCAAGCTTTGAGAAGCCTGGCTATTTCGCGAACGCTACCGTAGTGATTTCGATCCATTTCTGCTACGAACTTATTGTGCGCCTGAGGTGCCGCTTCGCGCCACTCGCCATTAGGGGCGGGGATTGATACGACCCTGTCGGCGTCCGTCTCTCCACTGATCAGAAACGCAGGTGTAATTTCGTATGCGGAGATTATTCCGTTGAACTTGACTGTAACTGTTGGTCGCGCTACGAACACCTCGTTCGCTTCCCACAGCTCTCTTTTCATGACGTCGCGAATTTTGTTCAGGATGGTGTTGGAGGAGGCCGGTTTATCTTCAAAATATATGCGAGCCATGTAGTCGACATCGCTGTAGGGCATGACTGCTGTTCCGTGCTGGAAAGAGCCACTTTGGAAGAATGCCATCAGATTAAACTCGGAGTTTAGGATTTCGTTGATCCGCTTGCGGTATTGACGTACCTCGGCCTTCTCCCAGTCCTTAGGGGCGCGATCTGCCAGGTACGCGTCGATTGCTTCGTAGAGTGCGGTCATGATCCACCCTTGTGGCCTGTGGTGCGCTACGCGCCCCGTGACCGAATCAGGCTAACCCGCCCCACCGACAACCGACTTGTTAGACATGATCACTTCGGGCCTCGCGTCATGATCTGTCAGATCGCTGGAGTGGAACGGCGGTTGGGCTCAGTTATGGTCTCAGTAGACCCGTGTAATGCGTAGGTCGTCGGTTCGAATCCGACAGGGGGCTCACCCGAACCCCAGGCCAGATACTCTCTGGCCTGGGGTTTTCTGTTGGATCTTGCCGGGCTGATCGGGCCGGTCGAGCAGGGCACGTTTCGCGGTTTCGGCGATCGGGCGGTCCTTCCCCGCACCGAAGGCCATCCAGTACTGGGCAGGCCCGTTCGAGTGCGGCCGGACGTGGAGTCCATCATTCCGGGTCGCCGCGTGCGTCGGCCCTCCCGCTGAGGGCCCGACGTACCTCCTGCCGCGCTCACAGCAGTCGGGTCAAGACGTCCCAGCCGTTGCGGGCTTGAACCAGGACGGTTCGCAAGAAGCCGGGGAAGACGGGGATCCCCCACGAGACAGCAGCCCAACACACCACGGCTCCCCGGCGTGGCCGACCGCCCCGTCGCCGTGGCCGCCCCGAGGTTCAGCGGCCCGCGCGCCTTGCCAGGCGGCGGACGTACGTGCGGCTCCAGCCGGTGATGCGGCTGATCTCGGCGTGGGCGCCGGGCTGCGGGTCCTGTTGGAGCGCCGCGACCGCCTCGGCCTGGAGGTCGGTGCGGGCCGCGTCGAGTGCGGCCTCGGCTTCGCGGTGGCGTTGGGCGGCGAGTTCGAGCTTTGCGGTGTCCATGCTGGCAGCCTTCCCGCGATGCGCCCCGTCAGTGGCGGGTCCGCCGGTGGCGGCGGATGAAGTGGAGAATTCTCCGTCAGTGCTACGCTCGCCGGATTGGAGAACTCTCCGTTTTCTTCGCTCGTTTTCTTCGCTTCGACGACGATGGGACATCCATGACGCTCACGGGCACCTCCTCCGCAGGGACCACCCCCGCCGGCACCCCCCGTCCCGGAGGTGCGGGAACGCTCGCGGGACGCACCGTCTCGCGTGTCGGGTACGGGGCGATGCAGTTGGAGCGGGTACGCGACGACCGGGCGGCCGGCGTGGCGCTGCTGCGCCGCGCCGTCGAACTCGGCGTCGACCACATCGACACGGCCCAGTTCTACGGCGACGGCCTGGCCAACGAGCTGATCCGCGAGGCCCTCCGGCCCGAGGACGAGGTCCTGGTCGTGAGCAAGGTCGGCGCGACACCCGTGCCGGGGCCCGTCCGGTTGCGTCTCGCGCAGAAGCCGCACGAGCTGCGGGCGAGTGTCGAGGACAACCTGGCGAGCCTCGGGGTCGACCGGATCCCGCTGGTCAATCTGCGCCGGGCGGACCGGGGACCCGGACTGCGGGCCGAGGGCGACCAGGTGGTGGACCTCGACGACCAGCTGGCGACCATGGTGGCGCTGAGGGACGAGGGCAAGATCGGGGCGATCGGGCTCAGCAGCGTGACCGCGGACGTCCTGCGCCGGGGCGTCCCGGCCGGCATCGCCTGCGTCCAGAACTCCTACAGCCTCGTCTCCCGCGACGACGAGGAACTGCTGGAGCTGTGCGTCGCCGAGGGCATCGCCTGGGTGCCGTACTTCCCGCTCGGCAGCGCGTTCCCCGCGATGCCGAAGGTGACCGACGAGCCCGCCGTGATCGCCGCGGCCCAGGCCCTCGGGTGCACGCCGTCCCAGGTCGGCCTGGCCTGGCTGCTGCACCGCGCGCCGAACGTCCTGCTCATCCCCGGCACCGCGAACGCCGAGCACCTGGCGGCCAACGTGGCGGCGGGAGCGGTCGCGCTGGACGGGGCGACGCTCGCCGCGCTGGACGCCGCCGGGGCGCGGGCGGGCGACGGATCCGCGGGCTGAGGTCCGTGCACGGCACGGCCCGGCTCGCCCCACCGGGCCAGTTCGCGCCGCCACGCGACGCGCCGGTTCCGGAGCGGGCCGCCACGGGACGCGCCGCCGCGGGGCGGGGCCGGTCGCGGAACGGTCGCTGCGGAGTGGCCGCCCTACCTCAACGCCGCCTCGCGCGCCGGGAGTCCCCCTCCTCGGCCCGGCGGACCAGGTCGAAGCAGAGGACCGCCGCCGCGCTGGAGACGTTCAGCGACTCGACGCCGCCCGACATGGGGATGCGCACCCAGCCGTCGATCCAGCGGCTCGCCGCCTCGGAGATGCCCTCGGTCTCGTTGCCGAGCACGAACGCCACGTCGTCGGGGTGGCGCTCGGTGTAGAGGGACTCCTCGGCCTCGCCCGACAGGCCGTAGATCCGGTAGCCCGCGTCCGACAGCGCCTCCAGGCCCTCGGCCGCCGTGCGGCAGCGCAGGATCGGCGCGTGGAAGGCGACCCCGGCCGATGCCTTGATCACCAGCGGGTCGACGCTCGGGGAGCCGACGCGCGGCAGGACCACGCCGGTCACGCCCGCCGCGGTGGCGGTACGCAGGATCATGCCGACGTTGGACGGGTTGTTCACGCCGTCCAGCACCAGGATTCCCCGGCCCTGCCCCGCTCGTTCCCGGGCGGGCCGCTCCAGGAACTCGGCCAGTGGCGCCATCCGCGGCGCGACGACGTCCGCGATGATGCCCTGGTCGTGCTTGCCGTTCCCGGCGAGCACCTTCACCCGGTGCGCGCTCGCCTCCCTGATCGGCACGCCCCGGCGGGAGGCGAGCCGGAGGATGCGGTCGAGGTTGTCGCCGCGTGCGTTGTCCGCCACGACCAGCTTGTCCACCCGCAGGCCGTCGTCCTGGAGCACTTCCAGGACCGGCATGCGCCCGTAGACCGTGATGAACGTGTCCTTGGGGGAACGGGCGGCGGCGGAGTCGGAGGCCGGGGCCGAGTGGGTCCTGGCGGAGGAGCGGGAGCCGTTCATGGGGCAATTGTTCCGCACCCGGGGACGGGCGGTGTCCGCGGGCGCCGATGACGCGGGAGCGGTGACGTCAGGGGAGCGGCGATGCCCGGGGAGCGGCGATGTCCCAGGGCGCGGCGATGCCCGGGGGGCGCCCGTCGGCCCGGGCGGAGGGCCCGCCGGCCTCCGGGAGGCCGGCGCGCGTCCCCCGGCGTCGCCACGGGCCGGG
>NZ_JAKGCV010000115.1 GCF_021556455.1 Streptomyces fuscigenes
CGTTCAACGCGCGCTCGCCCCAGTCGCGCCGCGACCTCGCGTCGGCGGCCGGGAACTCGCCTTCGACAACCTGTGGCTCTTCCGCACCGCGGGCGGCCGCCTCACCGGGGCCCAGATCTACGCCGACACCGCCGCGGCACAGCCCGCCGCCGCCTCCAGCGGGGCGCGCCGGGCGAGGCCGTGCACGATCACCGCGTACGCCAAGGCGGAGAGCCACGCGGCGGGATCGCCGTGCGTGTGCACGGCGCACTCGGCGGCGAGCAGGCCGACGAGTTCCGGCTCCCAGCCCACGAGCAGCCCGAACGGCGCCGAGCGCAGCACCGCGCCCGCGTCCCGCGCCCGCGGGTTCTTCGGTGCCGCTCGGGTGCCCATGACGTCGTCGCCGAGGCCGAGCAGGAGCGGCAGCGCCGGGTCGCGGCGGGCGTAGAGCCATTCCTCAAGGCCCAGCCAGCCGTTGTCCGCGCGCCGTTCGTCGGGCCCCCATTCGTGCTGCGTCGCGTACCAGCGCAGGCAGGCCCGGTGGACGTCCGTCGGCGGGTGCCAGTGGCCCCGGTCGCGGCGGATCTGCGCGCGGATCAGCCCGTCGGTCGTGAACAGCGTCAGCTGCGTGGCCCAGGTGACCGCGCCGCGCCGGCCGTACACGGGCACGAGGTCGACCTCCTCGGGCAGCGACCCCGGTTCGGGGACCTTCCCGGAGGCGCCCGCGCCCAGCGCGTCGCCGATGCCGCCGCCCAGCAGGCAGCCGCGCACGCGGCTGCGGAAGTCCAGCTGCTCGGCCCGGCCCCACAGCGTGCTCACGCTCCACTCCCCACACTCAGGTAGCCGTCGACCCGCCGGGCCCTCTTCCCGGGCCACCGGCGAAGCGAAACCTACCGCCGCATGCCGTGCGGCGCCCCGGCCCGCCCCCGGTCCCCGGCGTGGCGCCGGTCCCCAACTCGCCCTCGATCGGTATGAGTTACTGCGAATCGGACGCGCCAGCCGAGGCTCTCGGCGGCGACGGCACGACGCCGGGGAGCCGGAAGCGGTGCGACGCCGGGGAGCCGGGAGCGGTGCGACGCCGGGGAGCCGGCGACGGCGCGACGCCGGGGAGCCGGGGGCGGTGCGACGCCGGGGAGCCGGGGGCCGGCCCCTCGTCCTCCTCCGGATGCCCCGGCTCGGCCGGGGAAACCCGGCGCGCGCTCCCGCCTCTCCCGCCTCCCCCGCCGTCGTCCGGCTCTCCCGTGCCGTCAGTCGGCGACCAGCGGCAGCAGCTCCGGGAGGTGGCCGTCCGACGCCCGCGCCGCCCGCACGCGCTCCTCGGGCACCTCCCCGTACAGCGTGGTGCGCGGGCGCGACGGGCGGCCCGCCGCCTCGGCGATGGCCCGCAGGTCCTGGACGGACCGGTACGAGCCGTAACTCGACCCGGCCATACGGGAGATGGTCTCCTCCATCAGCGTCCCGCCCAGGTCGTTGGCGCCCGAGCGCAGCATCTCCGCGGCGCCCTCGGTGCCGAGCTTCACCCAGCTCGTCTGGATGTTGGGGATGTACGGGTGCAGGAGCAGGCGCGCCATCGCCGTCACGGCCCGGTTGTCGCGGTCGGTGGGGCCCGGGCGGGCGATGCCCGCCAGGTAGACCGGCGCGTTGGTGTGGATGAACGGCAGGGTCACGAACTCCGTGAAGCCGCCGGTCTCCTGCTGGATGCCCGCGAGGGTGCGCAGGTGGCCGAGCCAGTGGCGGGGCTGGTCGACGTGCCCGTACATCATCGTGGACGACGAGCGGATGCCGAGCTCGTGCGCGGTCTTGACGACCTCGATCCAGGTCGCGGTGGGCAGCTTGCCCTTGGTCAGGATCCAGCGGACCTCGTCGTCCAGGATCTCCGCCGCCGTGCCGGGGATGGAGCCGAGCCCGGCCTCCTTCGCGGCGGTCAGCCACTCGCGGATCGACATGCCGGTGCGGGTGGCGCCGTTGACGACCTCCATCGGCGAGAACGCGTGCACGTGCATGCCCGGCACCCGCTCCTTCACCGCCCGGGCGATGTCGAAGTAGGCGGTACCGGGCAGGTCGGGGTGGATGCCGCCCTGCATGCACACCTCCACCGCGCCGACGTCCCAGGCCTGTTCGGCCCGGTCGGCGACCTGGGACAGGGAGAGCGTGTACGCGTCGGCGTCCGTGCGGCGCTGCGCGAAGGCGCAGAAGCGGCAGCCGGTGTAGCAGACGTTGGTGAAGTTGATGTTGCGGGTGACGATGTACGTCACGTCGTCGCCGACGACGTCCCGGCGCAGCTCGTCCGCGATGCGGGTGAGCGCGTCGAGCGCGGGCCCGTCGGCGTGGAAGAGGGCGAGGGCCTGCTCGTCGGTGAGCTTCGTCGGGTCGTCGGCGGCCTGCCCGAGGGCCTCGCGCACGTCGCCGTCGATGCGCTGCGGCACCATGCCGGGCGCGGCGGCCTCGCGCAGGGCTTCCCAGTCGCCGTACACGACGTCGAAGTCGTCGCGCCGGTCCGCGGTGCGGCCCTCGGTGTCGATGGTGCGGTGCAGGTCGGTGCGGCCGGCCGAGGTGAACGCCTCGTCGGGCTCCTGCCAGGGCAGGCCCACCGGCTTGGCGTCCTCGCGGGCGAGCCCGGTCTCCGGGTCGGCCAGCGCGTTCACGTGCGGCAGCAGCCTGGGGTCGAGCCAGGGCTCGCCGCGCCGGATGAACTCCGGGTAGATCGTGAGGCGTTCGCGCAGCGAGAAGCCGGCCTCGGCGGTCCGCGCCGCGAGGTCGTCGATCTGCGGCCAGGGCCGCTCCGGGTTGACGTGGTCCGGCGTCAACGGCGAGACGCCGCCCCAGTCGTCGATGCCGGCCCGGATGAGGAGCGCGTACTCGGCGTCGACGAGGTTCGGCGGGGCCTGGATGCGCGCGGACGGGCCGAGGATGTGCCGCGCGACCGCGATGGCGGCGGCCAGCTCCTCCAGTTCGGCGTCGGGCATGCCGCGCATCGCCGTGTCCGGCTTGGCGCGGAAGTTCTGCACGATCACTTCCTGGATGCCGTGGTAGGCGCGGGCCGTGCGGCGCAGTTCGAAGAGGGCGTCGGCGCGCTCCTCGTAGTTCTCGCCGATGCCGATGAGCAGGCCGGTGGTGAACGGCACGTTGGAGCGGCCCGCGTCCTCCAGGACCCGCAGCCGCACGGCGGGCTCCTTGTCGGGCGAGCCGTGGTGGGGGCCGCCGGGCTCGGACCACAGGCGGGTCGCGGTCGTCTCCAGCATCATGCCCATGGACGGAGCGACCGGCTTGAGCCGCTGGAGGTCGGTCCACGACATGACGCCCGGGTTGAGGTGCGGCAGCAGCCCGGTCTCCTCCAGCACGCGGATGGCCATGGCCCGCACGTACGCGAGGGTGTCGTCGTAGCCCTCGGCCTCCAGCCACTCGCGGGCCTCGGGCCAGCGCTCCTCCGGCTTGTCGCCGAGGGTGAACAGGGCCTCCTTGCAGCCCATGGCGGCGCCCTCGCGGGCGATCGCGAGGACCTCGTCGGGCGACAGGAACATCCCGTGGCCCGCGCGCCGCAGCTTGCCGGGCACGGTCACGAAGGTGCAGTAGTGGCACTTGTCACGGCAGAGGCGGGTGAGGGGGATGAACACCTTCCGGGAGTACGTGATGATCCCGGGCCGTCCCGCCGCCTCCAGGCCCGCGTCGCGGACGCGGGCGGCGGACGCGGCGAGGTCGGTGAGGTCCTCCCCGCGCGCCTGGAGCAGCACGGCGGCCTCGCCCGCGTCGAGGGCGACACCGTCGCGGGCACGTTTCAGGGCGCGGCGCATGGAGTTGGCGGTGGGCCGGCCGGCGGCCCCTGACCCGTCAGACACGTGCGTAGTCATCCTTCGAGCATACGGAGGGGCGGAAGCACCCTCCGGACGCGGTGATTCCGGCACGGGCACGCAGGTCGGCACGGCCGTGCCGCGAAGGGGCCGGGGCGGGTCGCGGCAGGGCGGGTCCCGCCGGCCGGGCCGGGTCGCGCCGGGCAGGGCCGAGTCGCGCCCCTGTACGGCCCGGGCCGTCCCAGCGGCCCGGCGGCCTGGGAGGGGAGACGGGGGAAGACGTACGGGGAGGAGGTGCGGCGGGGAGGTGCGGCGGGGAGGCGGCGCCACCGGACGGTTCACTGTGGCCGGTGCACCGGCGCGTCCCCGGGGCCCGCGTCGCGTGCCGGGGCCCCGCGTCCACCCCCGGGTGGAGGGTGGATTTCCACCCCACGTCCCACCCGCGGGTTGATCGAATCCGGGGCCCGGAAGCGGATGCTCGAAGACATGACGCTCACCGACTGGATCATCGACATCGCGCTCGTCCTCATCGTCTTCCGCCAGCTGCGCGAGGAGCGGCTGACGGCCCGCACGATCCTGCTGCCGCTGGCCATCATCGGCTGGGCGGCGAGCCAGTACCTCCACTCCATACCGACCGCGGGCAACGACCTCGCACTGATCGGGGCGTTCGCCGCGACGGGTGTCGTGTTCGGCCTGTGCGGCGGGCTGCTGACACGGGTCCGCCACCACGACGGCCATGTGCGCATCAAGGCCACCCCGAGTGCGGCGGCGCTGTGGGTCCTCAGCATGGGCTTCCGGCTCGGCTTCGTCATCTGGTCCTCGCACGCCGCCGGCATCAGCCACATCGCCCACTTCTCGGCCGCCCACGACATCACGACCGCCCAGGCCTGGGTCGTCGCGCTCATCCTCATGGCCTTCGGCGAGGTCGTCGTCCGCATCGGCACGATCGTGATCCGGGGCCGCCTCGTCGCCGCCCGGGCGCGGCAGGAAGCACCTGCGGCCCCGGCGCGGAAGGCCGGCGCTCTGGCCTGACCGCCGCTCCCGTCCCCCCGCCGTTCCGCCCCACCGGGCCAGCCTCCCCGCCCGGTGACGCGGAGCGGCTTTCGGGCGTTTCGGGGCATACGGCGGGGGCGGAGGCGGGATCCGCCGAGCGGGACGAGGCGCACAGGGCCGCACAGGGCCGTACGCCGCCCGTACCGCGCCCGCGCGGCCGCCGCGCGTTCAGGACCCCGCCGAGCCGTCCTCGTCGACGAGTGCGGCGAACATCGCCTCCACGCGCCGCGCGAGCCGCGTCTCGTCCGCCTCGGCCAGCGCGCGCGTGCCGACCACGCTGCGCATCAGCCAGACCCCGGCGATCAGCGAGAGCAGCAGGTCCGCCCGCTCGCGGGCGTCCGGTCCGCCGAGCCGCTCCGCGAGGTCGCGCGCCACGTGCCGTTCCATGCCCGCCCGTACGATCTCGGCCGCCCGCGGGTCGGAGACGGACCGCAGCATCAGCAGGAACGGGCCGAGCCGGTCCGCGTCCGGCGCGGTGCGCGAGACCAGGGCCTCGGCCGACGCCCGCGCCAGTGTGCGACCGGATCCGCCGACCACGGTCCGGGGCGCGAACGCCACGTCCACGGCCTGCTCGAAGAGCTTCTCCTTCGAGCCGAAGTACCGGTTGATCAGCATCGCCGTCACGCCCGCGCGCGCGGCGATCTCCCGGACGCCGACTCCGGCGTATCCGTGCCGCGTGAATGCCTCGACGGCCGACGCGAGGATCGCCTCCCTGGTCGCCGCCGCGTCCCGCCGCCTGCGCGCTGTCGGCGCCGGGGCCTTGCCGGGCCCGCCGGACCCGGGGCCCGGTCCCTCTTGCGTCGCGTCGCCGTCCGTCATGTCTACGAGCGTATACTAGCCATAAGTCTACAGGCGTATACATAATCGGGAGCGGCACGGCAGGACGGTGCGGCTCCCGGAGAACAGGACCGGGCACCACCCATGGATCTCCAGCTCAACGGCAGGAAAGCACTCGTCACCGGCGCCAGCTCGGGCCTCGGCGAGGCCATCGCCACCACGCTCGCCGCGGAGGGCGCGAGCGTGGTCGTGCACGGCCGTGACCCCGCCCGCACGCAACGGGTCGCCGACGCCGTCACCGCGGGCGGCGGGCACGCCACCACGGCCGTCGGCGACCTCACGACCGACGGGGGCGCCGACGCGGTGGCGCGAGCCGCGACGGCGGACGGCCCCGTCGACATCCTGGTCAACAACGCGGGCGCGTACGGGCACCTGGGCTGGGCGGACGCCACCGCCGCCGACTGGGCCGACTGCTACGAGGTCAACGTCGTCTCGGGCGTACGGATGATCCAGCGCCTCGTCCCCGCCATGCGCGCACGCGGCTGGGGCCGGGTGATCCAGATAGGCGGCGGCCTCGCCGTACAGCCCCAGCCGATGCAGCCGCACTACAACGCGGCGCTCGCCGCCCGGCACAACCTGGCGGTCTCCCTCGCCCGCGACCTCAAGGGCACGGGCGTCACCTCGAACGTGGTGGCACCGGGCGCGATCCTCGTGCCCGCCGTGCGCCAACTGCTCACCGACATCGCACCGGAACACGGGTGGGGCGAGGAGTGGGAGGAGATCGAGGCCGCAGCGGCCGCCGACTTCGTCCCCAACGACACCGGCCGCTTCGGGCGCGCCTCGGAGATCGCGGCCGCCGTCGCGTACCTGACCGGACCGGGCGCCGACTACGTCAGCGGCGCCACGCTCCGCGTCGACGGCGGGACGATCCGCTCCGCCTTCTGAAACCCCCGTCTTCCGAGACCCCCGGCGCCGGGCCGCGCGGCCGGCGCCACCCCCGCCGACAACCCCTCCGGGACGGTGCTGTCAGGTTTCCTTGACAGAGACACACCTGTCAGGGAACCCTGACAGTCATGGAAGCCGACAAGACACCGGCGACCCCCGCGGACCTCGTCGGGCAGGTCACCCACCAGGACCCGGCCGTCGGTCTGCGGGCCGTCGTCGCCCTGCGCCGCCTGCTGGACGAACTCGAACGCCTCCACGTCGACAACGCCCGTGATGAGGGCTGGTCGTGGCAGGCCGTCGCCACCGCACTGCGCGTCAGCAGGCAGTCGGTGCACGAGAAGCACGCGAGTCGGCGCAGGGCCACCGGCAAAGAGAACTGAATCGGGCGAGGGAAGACAGGGGATCAGGGATGTTCGAGTACTTCACGGAGCGCGCCAAGCGCGCGATCGTCGCCGGCCAGGACGAGGCGCTGGCCCTCGGGCACGACTTCATGGGCACCGAGCACCTGCTGCTCGGCCTCGTCGCCGTGCCGGAGAGCACGGCGGGCGCGCTCCTGGCCGCCGCCGGGGCCGAGCCGGCCGCCGCACGGGCCCGCGCGGTGGGGATCCTGGAGGCCGACGGGATCTTCGGCACGGGCGCGCAGGACGCCAAGGACGCCCTGTCCGCGCTCGGCATTGACGTGGACGAGATCAAGCGCCGGGCCGACGGTACGTTCGGCGAGGGCGCGTTCCAGTACCCGCGGCCCGCGTACACACCGCACGCCAAGAAGGCGCTCGAACTGACCGTGCGCGCCTGGCGGTCGTGCGGCCACGACCCGGAGGATCCGGGCGCCGGCATCGGCACGGAACACATGCTGCTGGGCCTGCTGGCCGAGCCGGAGGGCCGCTCGCACCGGGTGCTCGACGCACTCGCCGTCGACGAGGAGGCCCTGCGCGCGGCGGCCCGGGAACGGGCCGGGGCCGACGGGGACCCGACGCCTCAGAACTGACGGACGAACCGCGCCCACGCGCCGGGCGCGACGATGACGACCGGCCCGCCGGGACGCTTCGAGTCCCGGACGGGCACGACGCCGGGGCAACCGGCGCCGACCTCGACGCAGTTCCCGCCGTTGCTGCTGCTGCTGAAGCTGGACGTGCGCAACACGACGTTCGTGAGGCTGTTTGCGAGAGTCATGCGTAGAGGTCCTTAAGGGCGCGATCGATCAGATCGTATGACCGGCCAATGGAAAGCGCATCGGCCGCGAGCAGATCATAGACACGCTCGGCAGTGCTTACATGCTCAGTTTCCGCAATGATCTGCCCCTGAAGAAAGCCGTCCACGTAGACGACATTGGGGCCTTCGTCCAATGTAAGAGCTGCAAAGGGCCCTTCGTTACCTGCGTGCACTCCGACGTCGTACGGCAGCACCTGGAGCACGACGTTGGGTGACTCGGCCACCTCCTTCAGATGCTCCAGTTGACGACGCATCGTGTCAACGCCCCCTGCCCTCCGATGTAAGACGTTCTCGTCAAGCACGACCCAGAGTTCAGGAGGCTGCTGGCGCTTGAGGATGTTCTGCCGCTCGAGTCGGGCACTCACCATCTCCGCGACCTTGTCCGGGTTGTTTCGCCGCGTCCCGAGGATGGCTCGCGCATAGTCTGCGGTCTGCAAGAGCCCCGGTACGGACTGCACTTCAAAAGATCGAATACGAGTCGCCGCCGCCTCCAGCTCCACGTACGGCCGAAACCACTTCGGGTACGCGTACTTGATCACCAGGGGCCACAGCCGCTTGAAGTGGTCGCCCGTGCCGAACTTCTCGTCCGCCAGCGCGGACAGCTCCTTCGTGGGCAGCCGTTGAGCCGCCTCGATCTTGTTGAGGAGCGAGGGCGCCATCAGTGCCGTCCTCGCGAAGTGCCGCTGGGTGATCCCGGCAGCCTCGCGCCGTCTGCGTAAGTCCGTGACTTGACGTCCTCTCCGCCCTAAAGGACGGAGATTCCCGCCTGCCTGCCGGTGAGTACCGGCTGGGGCTTCGGGTGGGTTCCTGTTTCGACGCGCGGGGCGGGCACGGGTGCCCGTCTTACCTGCGCTCCACAGGCTGATACCGCCAGTCCGGCGGCCTTGGCGACGTTGACCGCCGCGTTGATGTCTCGGTCGAGGACGGTCCCGCACGCCCCGCACGTCCAGGTGCGGACGTTGAGGGGTTTGGGGCCGTCCTTGACGCCGCAGGCGGAGCACACCTGGGAGGTCGGCTCGAACCGGCCGATCTTCACGAAGGTGCGCCCGTATCGTGCGGCTTTGTACTCCAGCATGGTCACGAACGCCGACCATCCGGCATCGTGCACCGACTTGGCCAGGCGGGTGCGGGCGAGTCCCTTCACCGCCAGGTCTTCCACGGCGATCGCTTGGTTCTCGCGGATCAGCTTCGTGGAGAGCTGGTGGTGGAACTCGCGCCGTGCATCAGCCACCTGCGCGTGGGCGCGGGCGACCTTGGTGCGGGCCCTGGTCCGGTTGTTGGAGCCCTTGGCTTTGCGGGACAAGCGTTGCTGCTCCCGCTTGAGCTTCTTCTCCGCCCGGCGCAGGAAGCGGGGGGAGTCGATCTTCGTGCCGTCCGACAGGATCGCGAAGTGGCTGAGGCCCAGATCGATGCCGACCTCGGGCGTCGTGGTCGGCAGGACTTCCTGCGGGCCGCTCTCCACGACGAACGAAGCGAAGTACCGGCCCGCGCTGTCCTTCACCACGGTCACCGTGGACGGGGTGGACGGCAGCGTGCGGGACCACTTCACCTTGAGGTCGCCGACCTTCGGCAGCCGAAGCTTCCCGCCGGTCGTGCTCTTCCATCCGGCGTTGGCGGTGAATCGGACCGACTGTCGGGTGTCTTTGCGGGACTTGAACCGGGGCGGCCCCGTCTTCGGCCGCTTGCCCCTGAGGCCGTCGAAGAAGTTCTTGTACGCGGTGTCCAGGTCCCGCAGCGACTGCTGCAAAACGACGGCGGACACCTCGCCGAGCCAGGCCCGCTCAGGAGTCTTCTTCGAGGCGGTGAGCTGCTTGGACAGCTCGCTGGACGGGATGAATGGCAGCCCGGCGGCACGGGCGGTCTCACGGGCCCGAAGGGCGTCGTTGAAGACAACCCGAGCACACCCGAAAGCGCGGGCCAACGACGAGCGCTGACCGGCCGTCGGGTACACGCGGAACGAGTACCGGAGCTGCATGAGGCAACCGTACAGGAACGTACACATCTGTACACTCACCCTTATGGCTGAACCAACAGAGATGTCCACCGTCGAAGTCCGCGCCAACCTCGCCGACGTCCTGAACGCTGCCTCCGCGCACGACCGGATCACCTACGTCACCAGCCACGGCCGCCGGATCGCCGCAATCGTCCCCCTGGCCGTCGCCGAAAGCGCAGAGAACTCCGCCGCTTCGCGGCTCCGGGCCAAGGACGCGCTTCACCCCCGCCCTGAAGGACGGAGCACTGCGCAAGATCGGAGGTAGAACGACAGTACGGAATCCGACGGATCCAGGTCTTCCGCATAAGGCATGGGGTCACCTCTCGCGTTGATGGAGCACGAAGTCAATCGATCTCCTCTTTTGAGCCTAGCCATGATTGCCGATGCTTGGGGTACCGACAGTGATGGATCGATGACGAAGGGCCACCAGGGCGATGACACAGAGTGAGGCGCGGCGCATCCTCTCGGCGCTGACCGAGACCATGGGCAAGGACGGGGTCCTCGTCGTCCACAAGGGCGAGGAAGTCCCGTCGGGCGCGGGCCAGTCCGGAAGATCGGGCGCATCTCCGCTCGGCCGGGGTGCCGAGGACGAGGAGGCCGCGGTGGGCGCTGCGGACGCGGCGGAGGCGGCGGACGGTGACTGCGAGGTCGCCTGGGAGGACCTGGTGCCGGGCAAGGCGCTGCGGTGGCCGAAGTGCGAGTGCGGTTCCCCGAAGTGCCCGGACTACGACGCGTCGCGCCCGAGGGCAGCCGAGCGGGACAGGCGCAGCGGCAGAGGCGGCACCTGAGGCACGGGACCCCGGCGGGGCGGCCCACGGCCTGACGGCCTGACGGCCTGCGAGTTGTTACCGTCCGGGGCGTGAGTCCCGAGCCGCAAGCCCCACAGGAGAACATGCCTTCGCGCGCGACCCTGCCCGGAGACGGGACCGCGGGCGCTCCGCCGCCCCGGCCGGGTACGAGCCCGGACGCCCCGCCCGTCCACGTGGGCAACGCGAACGTCGACGCCCCGCCGGACCGGGGCTGGCTGCTGGGGCACTTCAAGGACCCCTCCGATCCCCGTCACAGCGAGGACGTCGAGATCAAGTGGGGCATGCATGCGCCGGGCGACCGGCGGGCGGACTGGGTCAGGGGTGAGGCGCGGACCGCCCTGCTCGTGCTGGTCAGCGGCCGGTTCCGGGTGGAGCTGCCCGACCGGACGGTGGTCCTGGGCCGGCCGGGCGACTACGTGGTGTGGGGTCGCGGCACGGACCACTCCTGGTATGCGGAGGAGGAGTCGGTGGTGCTGACGGTGCGATGGCCGTCGGTGCCGGGGTACGCGGTCGTCGCCGCGGCGTCCCCGGACACGCGCCCGTGAAAAGGACGCAGGACGTGAGGGGAACGCCACCGACGCCGCCACCGCGCGACCCGGGAGCGGGCCCTCACCGCCGGGCCGCTGCCGCCTGCCACGCGCCGGGGCGCATGCCCGTCGCGTTGCGGAAGAAGAGCGAGAAGTTGGATGCGTCCGAGAAGCCGAGCGCGTCGGCGCAGCCTGCCGCGGTGAGGCCGTCGTGTGCGAGGAGCCGCTGCGCCTCCAGGACGATCCGTTCGACGAGGTAGGCCTTCGCGGTGCGTCCCGTGGCCCGCTGCACGGCGCGCGAGAGGGTGCGGGGCGCGTATCCCAGGGCGTCGGCGTAGAAGCCCGCGTCGTGGTGTTCCCGGAAGTGCGCCTCGACGACCGCGTGGAAGCGCAGGAACACCGGATGCGCGGGCTCCGGCCCGCCGTGCGGCGGCCGGAGGCGGACCAGGAGCGCGGACAGCAGGATCGCGGGCAGTTCGGCCGGCGCCTCCGACGGTGCGGCCGACGTCTCCAGGACGAGGTGCCGGCGCGCGGCGTCGACGAACGGCCAGTCACCGGCGGGCACGATCCACTGCGGGGCCGGGTCCGGGGAGGCGGCGAGCGCCCGGGAGGCGGGGGTGAGCGGCGCGGTCGGGACGAAGAGCACGACGTGCCCGGCGACCTCGGTGATGTCGTCCCACCGGTGCACCGCCCCCGGGGCGATCCAGACCGCCGACCGTGCCTCCAGCGGATGCCGCCGGAAGTCCACCGTGACCGACCCGGGGCCGGCGTCGACGAGGGCGAGGACGTGGAAGTCGGCGCGCTGGGTGCCCCCGTCGTTCAGCCGCCGCAGGTGCGCGAACGTCATCGTCTCGACGGCCGCCGCCTTCTGGTCGGCGGCCCGGTAGACCATGTGCCGGATCCCGGTCATGTGTCCAGTTTCCACCATCGGCCGTCCAGTCGCGCCGATGCCCCGACCGGGCCTGCGCGGTGCAATGGATCTGGGAGTTCTGCCCACGGAACCGATCGAAGGAGTCGAAGATGAAGACGGCGCACCAGCCGGGACTGCCTGTTTACGACCACCGCCCGGGCAGCGGTCCGACCCTGGTCTTCCTGCACTACTGGGGCGGCTCGGCCCGTACGTGGGAGCCCGTCGTCGAACGCCTCGCCGGGCGGGACACGCTCACCCTCGACTTCCGCGGCTGGGGCCGCTCGAGGTCCCTGCCCGGCCCCTATGGGCTGGAGCGGCTGGCCGAGGACACGCTCGCCGTACTCGCCGACGCGGGCCGCACGGACTACGTCCTGGTCGGGCACTCCATGGGCGGGAAGGTCGCGCAACTGGTCGCGGCGGCGCGGCCCGCGGGCCTGCGCGGTGTCGTCCTCGTCGGGTCCGGTCCGGCCCGGCCTCCCGCCCACGTCACCCCCGCGTACCGGGAGGCCCTCTCCCACGCCTACGACTCGGACGACTCCGTCGCCGAGGCGCGGGACCACGTCCTCACGGCGGCCGGGCTGCCCGGGCCGCTCGCGTCGCAGGTGGTCGCCGACTCGCGCTCCGGGGCCGCCGCGGCGCGCACGGAGTGGCCGCTGCACGGCATCGCCGAGGACATCACCGGGCCGGCGCGCAGGATCGAGGTGCCGGTCCTGGTGGTCGCCGGGGAGACGGACCGCGTCGAGCCCGTCGACGTGCTCCGCGACCACCTGATGCCGTACCTCGCGCACGCCCGGCTCGTCGTGGTGCCGCACACGGGCCACCTGATCCCGCTTGAGGCCCCCGCCGAACTGGCGGCGGCCGTCGGCCGCTTCGCCCCGCAGGAGGGCGCGGCCCCGGCCTCCGCCCGTTCCGGGGCCGTCCCCGGCACGGCTCGTGCCGTCTCCCGTCGCTGACGCCTACCGGGCCAGCGACGCCGCGTCGCCCATGACGACCACCGGGTGCAGGCCCGGGTCGAGGAAGCGCAGCAGTTCCTTCATGTGGTCCTCGGACATGCTGACGCAGCCGTGCGTGGGGCCGCCGTGGTCGACGTGGAACCAGATGCCGCCGCCCCGGGCGTCGCCCAGCGGGCGCTGCCGGTCGAGCGGCGAGACCCCGGGCACCCGGTTGTAGTTGATGGCGACCACGTAGTCGAAGGAGTGGGCGAGGGACTCCCCTTCGAAGCCGGTGCCCTCCGTCGCGAAGTCCGGCGACCGGTCGTACGGCAGGCGGGTGCCGGGGTCGGGCATGCGGCCGCCCGCGTCGGTGAGGCCGAAGACGCCCACCGGGGAGCGCAGGTCGTCGTCGTAGTGCTCGGTGGTCCAGCCGTCGCGGGCGTTGCGGGCCCGCCAGCCGCCCTCCGTGACCCAGCCGGCCTCGGTGTAGCGGTACGGGACGAGGCGCGACCTGGGCGAGTCGGCGTCCCGGCCCGTGACGACGACGACCTGACCTGCGTTCGGGGGGATCGCGGCGAGCGTCGCCGGGCCGAGGCCCGGCAGCTCCCGGTGGGCGCGGGAGGCGGCGGACTCCAGCGGCCCCGACGCGACCGAGAGCGCGGCCGGGCCCGCAGCGGGCGCGGCGGCGGGGG
>NZ_JAKGCV010000116.1 GCF_021556455.1 Streptomyces fuscigenes
GGCTGCTGCTCGCCGTCCCGTCGCGGCCTCCGGTGGGGCGGTCACGGCAGTCGCCGCCGCCCTCGCCTGCGCCGCCCTCGCCGCGGCGGCCGGGCCGCGCCCCGAACTCGCCGTGTGGCTCCTGCTCGCACCCGTCGCGGCGCTCCTGTTCCTCGTGGACCGTGCCGTGCACCGGCTGCCCGACCTGCTGACCCTGCCGCTCGCCGCCGCCGCGCCGCTGCTGCTGGGTGCCGCCGCGCTCGTCCCGGGCCACGGCGGGTCCTGGAGCGGTGCGCTGCTCGGCGGACTCGTCCTCGGCGCGGGCTACTTGCTGCTGCTCCTGATCAACCCGCGCGGGCTCGGGTTCGGAGACGTCAAGCTCGCGCTGCCGCTCGGCTGCGTCCTCGGCTGGTACGGCTGGCCCGTCCTCTTCGCGGGGGCGTTCCTCGGATTCCTCGCCGGTGCGCTCTACGGGCTCGGGCTGATGGTGCTGCGCGGGGCCGGACGGGGGACGGCGATCCCGTTCGGCCCGTTCATGATCGCGGGCGCCTGGGCGGGGCTGCTGCTGGGCGGCCTGGCGGCGTAGTCCCCCGTACGGCTGCGACGCCGTGCGCCCGGCGTTCCCTCTCCGGCGTCCGCCGACGCGGCAGAGGCGTCCGCCCGCGGCGCCCGGCGGCCGCCTCTCCCGAGCCGAGTCACCGGTCGGCGTTCGACGCCCTACGCTGGGGGAGAGGCAGGAAACCGCGAGGTTTCCCATGTCCCGCGGCGTACCGGCCAGGCTTCCGGTTCCGTTCGCGGAGCCGACACGGCCTGGCCGTGCCTCAGGGGCAGTGCCTCCTCTTCGAGAGAGGAAGAAGCCCGGACTATGGATATCAACGGCTCGGCAGCCTTCGTGACGGGCGCCAACCGCGGACTCGGCGCCCAGTTCGTCCGCACTCTCGTGGGATCCGGCGCACGCAAGGTGTATGCGGCGGCCCGCGATCCCCGCACCGTCGAGGCCGGCGACGCTGTCGTCCCGCTGCGGGTCGACGTCACCGACCACGGCTCGGTGGCGGCGGCCGCCGAGGAGGCGCGCGACGTCACCCTGCTGATCGACAACGCGGGAATCGACACGTTCACCGGCGCCCTCGACGGCGACCTGGACGCGTACCGCCTCGAGTACGAGACCAACGTGCTGGGGACCCTCGACGTGGTGCGCGCCTTCGCGCCGGTGCTCGCGGACAACGGCGGCGGGGCGATCCTCAACGTCCTGTCCGTGCTCTCCTGGGCCTCACTGCCGGCCGAGACGGCCTACGGCGCCTCCAAGGCCGCCGAGTGGTCCGTCACCAACGCCCTGCGCCTGGAGCTGGCCGACCAGCGGACGCAGGTGACCGCCCTGCACGTCGGCCGCATGAACACCGACATGATCGCCGGGCGGGACGTCGAGGATCCGGCCGACCCGGCGGAGATCGCCAAGATCGCCCTGGACGGCGTCGAGCAGGGCCGCACGGAGGTCGTCGCGGACGCCTTCACCCGGCAGGTCAAGGCCGGGCTCTCGCAGGGCGTCGAAGCGCTCTACCCGCAGCTCGCACGGGGCTGAGGGCTGCGTATCCCGGACGGGGCGCTCCACTTTCCGGCCTCCCCCCGGCGCCCCCCGGCGCGGCACCGTTCTCCGCGGCGGTGCGGCCCCGGACGGCGGCTGCCGAGACCCGTACGCAAATACGCTCGCGCGGGGCCCCGGACGGGTGCCAGCATCCTCGGCATGTCCGAGGAGAGCGACCGATCGGCCGACGAGGCCCAGCGCATGCCCGACGGAGACAACGGCGCCGACGGCACGCCGCGGCGGAGGCCGCAGCACGCCCCGCACAGCTCCCCGTCCGCGCCCGCCGGCCCGGACGCCCTGGGCGACCGGGGCCCCTCCCAAGGCGACCGGGGCCCCCTCGGCCGTCCGCGCTCCTTCGACGAGCTGCTCGCCGAGGCCTCCGCCGTCTCCGTCGACGGATGGGACTTCTCCTGGCTCGACGGCCGCGCCACCGAGGAGCGCCCGCCCTGGGGCTACGCGGGGCTGGTGGCCGAGCGGATGGCCCGGGCCCGCGCGGCGCTCGACATCGACACCGGTGGCGGCGAGGTCCTCGCCGGGGTCCCCCGGCTGCCCGCACTGACCGCCGCGACCGAGTCGTGGCCGCCGAACGTGGCCCGTGCGACCGCGCGGCTGCACCCCCGTGGCGCCGTCGTCGTGGCCACGCGGGAGGGCGAGGCCCTGCCGTTCGCGGACGCCGCCTTCGACCTGGTCGTCAGCCGGCATCCCGTACGGGCGCGGTGGGACGAGATCGCGCGGGTGCTGGAGCCCGGCGGCACGTACCTCTCGCAGGAGGTCGGGCCCGCGTCCGTCTTCGAGCTGGTGGAGTACTTCCTCGGCCCCCGGCCCGCCGAGGCCCGCGGCACGCGGGACCCGGCTGCCGCACGGGCCGCAGCCGAGGCCGCGGGACTCGTGGTGACCGACGTCCGCACCGCGGACCTGCGCACCGAGTTCTTCGACGTCGGCGCGGTCGTCTACTTCCTGCGCAAGGTGATCTGGATGGTGCCCGGCTTCACCGTCGGGGCGTACCGGGAGCGGTTGGCCGAGCTGCACGCCGACATCGCCCGCCGCGGTCCGTTCACCGCCACGACCACCCGGTTCCTGATCGAGGCACGCAAGCCTGACGGCGGCAAGCCGGACGGCGCGTGAGCGGACCCCCGGCGACGCGTGAGGCGCGGGCCGGGGTGAGGCCGTCCCGGCCTTCGGGCGGCGGTCCGGTCGCGCGAGACCGTCCCGGCTTACGGGCGGCGGAGGGGTCGCGCCGGCTCCAAGGGGGAGGCTCCCGGCGGAGTCGTGGCGATCTCCCGGTGGCGGCCGAGGCGGGCCCGCGACGCTCCCCGGACGGAGCCTCCGGTCCGCACGTCAAGGCGGGTGTCCGGCCTCCATCGCTCCTGAGGGTTACGACACGCCCGCCGCGACCGCGGGGTGCGGAACGGCCCGGAGACCGCCCGGAGGCCGTAATTCCAAGGCCACACGGGGCATTCGAGCGCCTCCGGAGCGTCAACCTTCGGCTCCATGGGTCCCCACTTCCCTCACGAAGGGTTATGGTGGAACTCCCCCCCTCGGGCCGGTCCGTATCCCCCCCACGGACCGGCCCGTTTTTTGTGTCCGGGGCCCGCCGCCCCCTCCGGCGCCCGGGAACGAGTCCCCAGCCGCCCGGAGCGGACGCCCCGCCCGAGCGCCGGCACGCACCCCGCACCCCCGCACCCCGCCCTGCGCCCGCGCCCCCCGCCAACGGCCGAGGGCCGGCGCCCACCCCCTGACGGGTGGAGCGCCGGCCCTCGGCCGATCATGCGGAAGGGGCTGCCGCGCGGGCTCCTTCGTGTGTCACGCGGTCGGAGCGGGTGTGCGCACCCGCCCTCCCCGCTCACGCGGGCGGAGCGGCGCGTCGCGCGCTCCCGCCGGGGTCAGCTGCGGCCGGCCCAGATGTTCGTGCCCTCGGTGTCCACCGCGAAGCCGTCGATCTCGGTCAGCTCCTCGGCGGTCAGCGGCGCGCCCGACAGGGCCGCCACGTTCTGCTCGACCTGCTCGACCTTCGACGCGCCGATGAGCGCCGAGGTCATGCGCGGGTCGCGCAGCACCCACTGGAGCGCCAGCTGGGCGAGCGACTGGCCCCTGCGGCGGGCGATGTCGTTCAGGCCGTTCAGGCGGCGGGTGACCTCGTCGGACAGCAGCTTCGGGTCCAGCGACTTGCCCTGGGTGGCCCGGGAGCCCTCCGGGATGCCCTTCAGGTACTTGTCGGTGAGCAGGCCCTGCGCGAGCGGCACGAAGGAGATGCAGCCCATGCCCGCGCTCTCCAGCGTGTCCAGCAGGCCGTCGTCCTCGGTCCAGCGGTTGATCATCGAGTACGAGGGCTGGTGGATGAGCGCCGGCACCCCCATGTCCTTCAGGATCGCCGCCGCCTTGGCCGTCGTCTCCGCGTCGTACGAGGAGACACCGACGTACAGCGCCTTGCCCTGCTGGACGGCGGACGCCAGCGCGCCCATCGTCTCCTCCAGCGGGGTCTCCGGGTCGGGGCGGTGCGAGTAGAAGATGTCGACGTAGTCCAGGCCCATCCGCTTCAGGGAGGCGTCCAGCGACGACAGCAGGTACTTGCGGGAGCCCCACTCTCCGTAGGGGCCCGGGGTCATCCGGTAGCCGGCCTTCGTCGAGATGACGAGCTCGTCCCGGTAGGGGGCGAAGTCCTGCGCGAAGAGCTTGCCGAAGTTCAGCTCGGCGGAGCCGGGGGGCGGGCCGTAGTTGTTGGCCAGGTCGAAGTGGGTTATCCCCAGATCGAAGGCGCGGCGCAGGATCGCGCGCTGCGTCTCGAGGGCGAAGTCGTCGCCGAAGTTGTGCCACAGGCCGAGGGAGACGGCGGGCAGCTTGAGCCCGCTGCGGCCCGTGCGGCGGTACTCCATGGAGTCGTAGCGCTGGTCGGCTGCAATATAGAGGGAAGAATCAGTCACACGTCTTTCCTTATCACGGACTTGTGACAGACCGGGTTGGGTGACCGTGCCGTGCGCGCAGTAGTGTGACGGCTTCGGGGCCCCGCCGCGGCCCTGTTGCTCCGGCTTGCCGGCCCTTGGAGCTGTCGCGGCTCGCGGGCGACCCCCACACGACGGATGAGGTGGACCCAGTGAACCTGCGCGACCTTGTGTACCGGCTGTACGCCCACCGGGTCGAGCGGCGTCTCGACCTTTCCCAGGGACCCAAGCACATCGGCGTCATCCTCGACGGGAACCGCAGGTGGGCCAAGGCGTCGGGCGGTACGACGGAGCAGGGGCACAAGGCGGGCGCGAGCAAGATCCAGGAGCTCCTCGGCTGGTGCTCCGAGACGAACGTCGAGGTCGTCACCCTCTGGCTGCTGTCCACGGACAACTTCGACCGGCCCGAGGAGGAGCTGAAGCCGCTGCTCGGGATCATCGAGGACGCGGTGCGCGACCTCGCGGCCGACGGCCGCTGGCAGGTCCACCACGTCGGCACCATGGACCTGCTGCCCGCCGGGACGCAGCTGGTGCTGAAGGAGGCCGAGCAGGCCACCGTCGGCAACAAGGGGATACTCGTCAACGTCGCCGTCGGCTACGGCGGCCGGCAGGAGATCGCCGACGCCGTCCGCTCGCTGCTGCACGACCACGCCGCCAAGGGCACCTCGTACGAGGACCTGGCCGAGATCGTCGACATCGACATGATCTCCTCGCACCTCTACACCCGCGGCCAGCCCGACCCCGACCTGGTCATCCGCACCAGCGGTGAGCAGCGGCTCTCCGGTTTCATGCTCTGGCAGAGCGCCCATTCGGAGTACTACTTCTGCGACGTCTTCTGGCCCGCCTTCCGCAAGGTCGACTTCCTGCGGGCCCTGCGCGACTACGCCGCCCGGCACCGCCGCTACGGCGGCTGACGGCCCCGGAATCACGGGCCGGACGAGGGCCCGAGGTGCGCCGTCCCGGCACCCGCGGCGAGGCACGCGCGGGGCGGCGGACCGTGCAGCGACACGCACCGTTCACCCGCTGTGTGTCATATGCCGTGGCATGGCCGCGCCCCGAACAGGGAATAGACCTTCCAGGTCGGCGTCCGGAACGTACTGACCGGCCCCTCGCGGGGCAGGTCGGCGGGCGTCGTTTCCAGCGGACGGCAGGCAGCCGTCCGCCCGGGAGGCCCTTTGCACCAGGACGACCGAGCGGTGAGACGCCCGGGCGACGTGGAGGGCCGGAGCTCGGCCCGCGCAGGGGCCAGGAGCCCGGCCCGCCCGCCCGCGACGCCGTCGCATCCCCGACCTCATCCGAGGGGGTTCGTCCTTCCGTGGTGAACAGCTCGAAGCGCCGCTCCGACCGGCGCACCTATGTACTCGACACCAGCGTCCTCCTGGCCGACCCAGGCGCCATGTCCCGCTTCGACGAGCACGAGGTCGTGCTCCCGATCGTGGTGATCACGGAGCTGGAGGCCAAGCGGCACCATCCGGAACTCGGATACTTCGCCCGGCAGGCGCTCAGGCTGCTGGACGACTTCCGCATCCGGTTCGGCCGCCTCGACGCGCCCCTCCCGATCGGCGACATGGGCGGCACGCTCCGCGTCGAACTCAACCATTCGGACCCGGGCGTGCTGCCCGCGGGCTTCCGGCTGGGGGACAACGACTCGCGGATCCTCGCCGTCGCCCGCAACCTGCAGGCCGAGGGATACGACGTCACCGTCGTCTCCAAGGACCTCCCGCTGCGGATCAAGGCGTCGTCGGTGGGACTCCTCGCCGAGGAGTACCGGGCCGAGCTGGCGATCACCGACTCCGGCTGGACCGGCATGAGCGAGTTGACGCTCTCCGCCGAACAGGTCGACCTCCTCTTCTCCGAGGACACGCTCCACGTCCCGGAGGCGGCCGACCTGCCGGTCCACACGGGCCTGGTGCTCCAGTCCGAGCGGGGCAAGGCCCTCGGCCGGGTCGGCGCGGACGGTGACGTGCGCCTGGTGCGCGGCGACCGTGAGGCGTTCGGCATCCGCGGGCGCAGCGCCGAGCAGCGCATCGCGCTCGACCTGCTCCTCGACCCGGACGTCGGCATCGTCTCGATGGGCGGCCGGGCCGGTACGGGCAAGTCGGCGCTCGCGCTGTGCGCCGGCCTGGAAGCCGTACTGGAGCGCAGACAGCACCAGAAGGTGATGGTCTTCCGCCCGCTGTACGCGGTCGGCGGGCAGGAACTCGGCTACCTGCCGGGCACCGAGGCCGAGAAGATGAGCCCGTGGGCCCAGGCCGTGTTCGACACGCTGTCGTCGTTCGCGGGCCGCGAGGTCATCGACGAGGTGCTGGAGCGGGGCATGCTGGAGGTCCTGCCGCTCACCCACATCCGCGGCCGCTCCCTGCACGACGCCTTCGTCATCGTCGACGAGGCCCAGTCCCTGGAGCGCAACGTCCTGCTGACGGTGCTCTCGCGCATCGGCTCCGGCTCCCGCGTCGTCCTCACCCACGACGTGGCGCAGCGCGACAACCTGAGGGTCGGCCGCTACGACGGAGTCGTCGCCGTGGTCGAGAAGCTGAAGGGCCATCCGCTCTTCGCGCACGTCACGTTGACGCGCTCCGAGCGGTCGCAGATCGCCGCTTTGGTGACGGAGATGCTGGAAGACGGACAAATCTGAGCGCTCGAACACGCCCACAGGGACGACGCCGCCCGGCAAAGCCAAGGAGCTTAGCCGGGCGGCGTCGTGCTGTGCGGTATTTCCACAATCCCGTTGGGGCAAACGGGGTGTGAGCTTTCCCACGCAACTGGGAATTGCCCTGCGGCGTCGCCTTCCGGCAGAGTCTTGCTTCCGTCAGGCCCCGCATGCGGCACAGCAACACCAGGCGTTCCGGCGCCCCCACAACTCAACACCCGCCGCCGCATGCCGCCCGAGTACCTCGCGGCGGTCCCCCGAGGACCGTCCACCGGGCCCGTGCCTCCCGTGACCCAGCAGTGCGGAGGCCAGTGCCAGGGGCAAGATCGCGCCCGCGGGGTCACCTGTGCGGGCGATGCTGGAAGGACACCGTGTGAGCCGGATCTCGGTTCGGGGATTCGCAGTGGCATCGGCCACCGCGGTCACCACCGTCGGCGCTGTCGTGGGTGTCGCCTCGGGCGACCCTCAGCACGCTTCGACAGACAACCTTGAGACGACCGCTTCGGACGCCACCCTGTTGGCGGACATCCCCTCGGGTCAGCAGGCACAGGTGCTGACCGCGTCGCTCGCCCAGCAGGCCAGCGCCCAGTCGGCGGCAGCCGACCAGGCGTCCCTGAAGAACGCGGAGGAGCAGGCCCGCATCCAGGCCGCGCACAACGCGAAGGCCAAGAAGCAGGCGGCCGACGACAAGGCCGAGGCGGCCAAGAAGGCGAAAGAGGCCAAGGAGGCCGCGGCCAAGGCCAAGGCGGAGCAGAACTCCATCAAGTCCGCCTCCGCGTTCGCGGTGCAGAGCTCGTACTCTGCCTCCGCGGTGCAGGCGATGGCCCGGCAGATGATGCCGGCCGACCAGTTCCAGTGCTTCAGCAACATCGTCACCCGCGAGTCCGGCTGGAACTACACCGCCACGAACGCCGGTTCCGGCGCCTACGGTCTGGTGCAGGCCCTGCCCGGCTCGAAGATGGCCTCCGCGGGCGCCGACTGGCAGACCAACCCGGCCACCCAGATCAAATGGGGCCTCAACTACATGGACAGCCGCTACGGCAGCCCGTGCGGTGCCTGGTCCTTCTGGCAGGCGCACAGCTGGTACTGAGCAGGACCGGGACCCCGCCCGCCCGGCGGGAGGTCCCGCTCCGGGCACCCCCGGATTCTCCTCCGGTTCCCCGCTCAACTCCGCGAAGCCCCCCTCCGTCCTTCGGTGGGGGGCTTCGTCCGTGTACGGTCGGTCCCGAAACGGTCCCCAGGGGGGCGAGTGGGGAGCCGGCCGGGGGAAAGAAGGAACGCATGTCGAGAGTGCCTTCGTGGCTGGGCCGAACGGTCGGGGAACTGACCAGGCTCGGCCGCCGGTTCGATGAACGCAGGGCCGAGGCGGAGGCGCAGCACGCCCCGCCCGCCGACGCGCCGCGCGAGCCGTCCCGTATCCCGCCCCCGCCCGATTACGCGCCGTCCGTCGCGGCGAAACCCGACCCGGTCGCCGCCATCCCCTGGGGTGTGCGGGTCGCCGTCGAGGCGGCCTGGCGGCTGCTGATCCTCGCCGCGACCGTCTGGGTGCTGATGCGGGTCGTCAGCGCCGTGCGGCTCGTGGTCCTCGCGTTCGTCGCGGCGCTGCTGATCACCGCGCTGCTCCAGCCGACCGTCGCACGCCTGAAGAGGCACGGCGTCCCCCGGGGCCTGGCCACCGCGCTCACCACCCTCGCGGGCTTCGTGATCCTCGGCCTGATCGGCTGGTTCGTGGTCTGGCAGGTGTCGGAGAACATCGGCAACCTGTCCGACCGGCTCACCGACGGCATCAACGAGTTCAAGCACTGGCTGCTCAAGAGCCCGTTCCACGTGACGGACAAGCAGATCAACGACATCGCGGCCAACCTGAGCAACGCGATCGGCACGAACAGCAACGAGATCACCTCGGCCGGGCTGCAGGGCGTCACCGTCATCGTCGAACTGCTCACCGGGCTGTTCCTCGCGTTCTTCTCCACGATCTTCCTGCTCTACGACGGGCCCCGGATCTGGCAGTGGTTCCTCAAGCTCGTCCCGCAGCAGGCGCGCGACGGGGTCGCGGGCGCCGGGCCGCGCGCCTGGCACACGCTCACGGCGTACGTCCGCGGCACCGTCATAGTCGCGATGATCGACGCGATCTTCATCGGCCTGGGCGTGTTCTTCCTGGGAGTGCCGCTCGCGGTGCCCCTCGGTGTGATCATCTTCCTGGGCGCGTTCGTGCCGCTGGTCGGCGCGGTCGTCTCCGGAGCCCTGGCGGTGGTCGTCGCGCTGGTCACGCAGGGCGTGTTCACGGCGCTGATCGTGCTGCTCGTGGTCCTCGCCGTGCAGCAGATCGAGGGCCACATCCTCCAGCCGTTCATCCTCGGCCGGGCCGTACGGGTGCACCCGCTCGCGGTCGTCCTGTCGGTCGCCGCGGGCAGCCTCATCGCGGGCATCGGCGGCGCCGTGGTGGCCGTTCCGCTGGTCGCGGTCACCAACACGGTGGTCGTCTACCTCCGCGCGTACGCCCGGGAGCAGGCGATGCGCGGCTCGCGCGGGCCGCACGGCGCGACCGCCGTCTCCATCGCGCCGACCGCGGCCCCGCCGCCCGCCGTGCCGCCCGCACCCGGATACGCCCCGGCCACCGGCCCGACCCTGCGCGACTGGCTGCACACCCCGCGGCGCACGGACGGCCCCGGCACCTGGGCGTACGGGCACCGGCCGCGGCCCGCGGTGGAGCCGGAACGCACGCCGGTGCGGCAGCTGGCCGTGGGTGCCGCCATTTCCCTGCTCGCGACGCTGCTCCTGTGGTCGCTCGTCTCGAACGGCTACCTCGGCAGCTTCTGGATCTGGCCCCTGCTCGTCCTGACCCCGGACTCCTGGCCCGGCACGCCCACCGGCAACAACGCCATCAGCATCTACAACTTCTTCCTCCTGCTCGTCATGATCGTGGTCTTCGGCCGCCTCGGCCGCTGGCCCGAGCTGCTGCGCCGCGTCTTCGGCCGCCGGCCCGAGCCCCGGGGCGAGGAGGCCCCCGCCGAGGCCGCGCCCGCGCCGGAGGCGGACCCCGCCGAGTGGCCCGAGCTGCGTGCGGCGGGGCAGGGCGAGCTGGCCGGGCGGCTGGCCGCCGAGGTCCGCGACGGGCGGATGAACGACGTGGACTTCACCCGCATCCGGCGGGCCTGGACTTCCGTGCGGGCCGATCCGGGCCGGCTGGCGGCGTTCGCCGAGACGGTGCGGCGCGACGGCGCGGCAGCGTGTGTGCACCCGTCCGGCCGCCGGGACCTGCCGGTGCGCGCGGCGCGGCACGACCTGCTGACCCGTCAGGTCAGGCTCGGCACGGTGCAGGACGGTGAGCGCAACCCGTACGGGCGGCGCGGGACCGGTCTCGCGCTCGAACCTGCGCTGCTGGGCACCTCGCTGCTCGCGGTCGGCCCGCCCGGTTCCGGCAAGACGCGCGCGCTGGTGCGGCCGGTCGTCGAGTCGCTGGCACTGCAGGCGCTGGCCGGTCAGGCGGCCGTCGTCGCGGTGTGCGCGGCGGGGACGCCGCTCGGCCCGGACGACGCGTACGACGTGGTGGTGCGGATCGGCGACCCGCAGTCGGCGTACGACCTCGACCTGTACGGCGGGACGGGCGACCCGGACGAGGCGGCCGCGGTCCTGGCGGAGGGCCTGGTCGGCGACCTGGCCGACACGGACAGCCGGCGCGCGGCCACGGCGCTCGCGCAGGTTCTCGGGCCGTTCCGGGCGGCGCACGGCCGGCTGCCCTCGGTGCCCGAGCTGCGGGAACTGCTCGACGGCACACCCGAGGCGGTCGAGGCGCTGCGGACCGCGCTCGACGCCGGCGGCCACCGGGCCATGCGCCGCGAACTCGACGCGCGGGAGCGCCAGTCGGCCGCGCCGGGCGACCCGGGCCGGGCACTGGCCGACCGCGTCGCGCTGCTCGACCGGCCCGCCTTCGCCGGGTTCTTCGACACGACCGGCGGCACGCGGCTGTTCTCGCTGCGGACCCTGGAGCACCCGCTGCGGGTCCGCGTCGACCTGCCGGAGCGGGGGCACGGCGAGGCGTCCCGGGTTCTCGCGCGGCTGCTGCTCGCGCAGTTCACCGCGAACGCGGCCGTGCGCGGCGACCATTCGCTCTTCGCGTGCCTCGTCCTGGACGACGCGACGCGCACGCTCACCCCGGAGACCCTGCGGGGCGTGCAGCGGCTGCGCTCGGTCAACGCGGGCGCCGTGCTGACGCTGCGGACTCTGGACGACGTGCCGGAGGCCCTGCACACGGCGCTGCTGGGCGCGGTGGGCTGCCGGATGGCGTTCGCCGGGATCACGACGTGGGACGGCAAGCGCTTCGCGGAGGCGTGGGGCACCGAGTGGGTGGAGTCGAAGGTCGTCACGCAGCGGACGGTCTTCGCGGACCAGCCGCTGACCCGGGCGATCCACTCGTTCCGCAAGCTGGTCACGGGAAAGGCCGTGACGACGGACGCGGTGACGGTGCGCCAGGTCGAACGGGAGCGCTGGTCCGCGTCCGACCTCGCCCACACCGTGCCCGCGGGACACGCCGTGCTCTCGCTGCGCACGGTCGCCGGGGACCACGCCCCGCCGCTCCTGGTGGACCTGCGCGGCTGAACGGCCCCGCTCGGTGGCACGGTATGCGCACCGGGAGCCGGCTCGTCGTTCGACCGTCGGGGCAGCGGCAGCCTCGGGTTCCCGTCGGTCGCGTCCTCGGGTCTCCGTCGGGGCAGCCCTCGGGTTCGCGTCAGGGCAGCGTCGGGTGCGCCTTCTCGTGGGCGTCGAGTTCGTCCGGCGTGCCGGGAAAGGCGGGACCGCATCCGGTCGGCAGCCGCTCCACGACCATGGCGACGGCTTGCGCGGCCGTCTCCGCCGGCCCCACGGCCTGCGAACGCGAAGGGCCCGAGACCCAGTAGCCGCCGTCGGCCGCCGGCTGGATATAGGGGATGTCCCACGTCCACCGCGGTTCGGTGCACCGGCTGAAGTGCAGTTCGGACATGCCGGTCCACGGGAACAGCTGCCGCAGTCTCGGCTCGGCGTAGGCGAGGTCCAGCAGTTCCGGCCGCACGCGCCCGACGGCGCGGACCGCTCGCCAACCCGCTTCGGTCCTGTCCTCGCTCGATCGATTCGTCGTCATCGAGCCATCATCCACGCCGCGGCCTCCGCGCACTGCGGGAGTCGCGCGACTGGACGGCTCCGCGTTCCGGCCGGCGACCCGCGCGACGCAACGGCATCGCGCACCCGGCCGCCGGGCCGGGAGCCCCGTCCCGCGCCGATCCCGAACCTGCTCCGGCTCCCCTCTCCCCGCACCGAAGGGGCGGAGAGCGAGGAGCCGGAGCAGAGGCACCGCGCCGAGGGGGTGCGCTTGGTTCCTGGGACCCCCGTCAGCCGAAGTACGCGTCGAAGGTGTCGGCGAAGGCGTTGCCGCCGAACACGTCCCAGTTCACCGACCACGCCATCAGGCCGCGCAGGTCCGGCCAGGTGCCGTGCGGGGTGTAGCCGCCGCATTCGGTCTTCTTCGTCAGGCAGTCCAGGGTCTGGGTGACCGCGGCCGGGGCGATGTAGCCGCCGCCCGCGTTGACGGAGGCGGGCAGGCCGATCGCCACCTGGTCGGGCCGCAGGGCCGGGAACACCTTGCTCGCGTCCCCCGCCACCGTGAAGCCCGTGAGCAGCATGTCCGTCATCGCGATGGGGAAGTCGGCGCCGCCCATGGTGTGGTACTGGTTGTCGAGCCCCATGATCGGGCCGGAGTTGTAGTCCTGGACCGTCAGCAGCGTGAGGTCGTCGCGCAGCGCGTAGATCACCGGGAGGTACGCCCCGGCGCGCGGGTCCTGCGCCCCGGAGGCACCGGGTCCGTAGAACTGGTGGCCCAGCTGCACGAAGAACGTCTCGGGGGCCATCGTCAGCGTGAAGCCGCTGCCGTACTTGGCCTTCAGCGTCTTGAGGGCGGAGATCAGGTTGACGATCGCCGGGGTGGTGGGGCTGCGGAAGTCGGAGTCGCCCGCGTTCAGGGAGAGCGAGTCGTTCTCGAAGTCGATGTCGACGCCGTCGAGGCCGTAGGTGTCGATGATCTTCGACACGGACGCGACGAAGGTGTCGCGGGCGGCCGTCGTGGTCAGCTGCACCTTGCCGTTGGCCCCGCCGATCGAGACGACCACCTTCTTGCCCTCGGCCTGCTTGGCCTTCACGGCCGCCTTGAACGCGTCGGCCGATTCCACGTTCGCGCACTCGGAGGCCGGGCAGAGGCTGAAGTCGATCTGGCCGGAGGTCGGCGAGGTCGGCTCGGCGAAGGCCAGGTCGATCACGTCCCAGGAGTCCGGGACGTTCGCGAGCGGTATGTAGCCGGAGCCGTTGGCGAAGCTGGCGTGCACGTAGCCGACGAGCGCGTGGGACGGCAGCGCGGCCGGTGCGGCGGCCTCGGCGGCGGGGGCCGCGGCCCGGGCGGCGGGGGC
>NZ_JAKGCV010000117.1 GCF_021556455.1 Streptomyces fuscigenes
CCGCGCGCCGGTGGCGCGGCGGCCGGCGGCCGGGCGGCCGGCCCCGGCCGCACCGGCGGCTCGTACGATCGGCCCGGAACCCGGATCCCGCACGGGTCCGCGCCGGGCGCCCCCAGGCGTCCGGTGCGCCGCACGACGACGGAGGCCTCGTGAGCGACGACAGCGACCGCAACCCCACCGGCCCGCGCGCACCCTTCCCGGCCACTCCCCCCGCGCCGTCGCCGCGGCCGGGGCCCGGTGCGCCGCACGGCGCCCGGGACGACGCTCCGGCGCGCACGACCGGGGGCCCCCTCGCCGGCGTCCGCGTGATCGAACTGGCGGGGATCGGACCCGCGCCGATGGCCGCCATGACCCTCGCGGAGCTCGGGGCCGACGTCGTGCGGGTGGACCGGCCGGTGCCCTCGCTGGTCACCGACGGACTCGACCGGGGGCGGCGCTCGGTGGTGGTCGACCTCAAGCACCCCGGCGGCGCCGAGGCGGTGCTGCGTCTCGCGGAACGGGCGGACGTGCTGATCGAGGCCTACCGGCCCGGGGTGGCCGAGCGGCTGGGTGTGGGCCCGGAGGCGGCGCTCGCCCGCAACCCCCGCCTGGTGTACGGGCGGATGACCGGCTGGGGTCAGTCGGGCCCCCGGGCCACCACGGCCGGGCACGACATCAACTACATCTCGCTGACCGGGGCGTTGTCGGCCATCGGCCGGGCCGGGGGCCCGCCGCAGGTGCCGGTGAACCTGCTCGGCGACTTCGGCGGCGGGTCGATGTACCTGCTGGTCGGCATCCTGTCCGCACTGCACCACGCGACGGCCACCGGCGAGGGCCAGGTCGTGGACGCGGCGATCGTGGACGGCCTCACGCACCTGTCGTCGATGGTGTGGGCGCAGCGCCGCCACCACGGCTGGCGCGACGAGCGCGGCACGAACCTGCTCGACACGGGCCGGCCGTTCTACGACGTCTACGAGACCTCGGACGGCGGCTGGTTCGCGGTGGGTGCGCTGGAACCGCAGTTCTTCGCGCGACTGGTGGAGCTGCTCGGGCTGCCCGAGTGGGCCGGGGACCAGTACGAGCCGGAGCGCTGGCCCGCGATGCGCGCGGCGTTCACCGAGGCGTTCAAGTCCCGTACCCGCGGCGAATGGGAGCGCGTCTTCGAGGGATCGGACGCGTGCGCCTCACCCGTCCTCGACTGGGCGGAGGCCGTGCGCGATCCGCACCTGGCCGCGCGGGGCACCCACGACCGGGTGGACGGCGGCGACGTGCCCTCCCCCGCGCCGCGGTTCTCCGCGACGCCGACCCGCACCGCGGCCGCGCCGGGGCCGGTCGGCGCGGACGGTGCCGGGGTGCTCGCCGACTGGGGGGTGCGGGACGCGGACGGCCTGGTCGCGAGCGGTGCGGTGCCGCCCGGCTGGGCGGGCGGACGCGGCGGCGCGCCGTCCGGTACCGGCTCGGGCACCTCCTGCCCCACGGGGGCCGGCGGGCCGGGGTCCTGACGCGGGGGCCGGCCGCGCACGGCAGCGACGTCCGGACGGCCGGGCCCGCACCCGCACGGTCCGGCGCCCGGCCCGGTCACCGGCTCAGGCGGCGGCCGCCCGCGTCCCCTCCACCAGAGGGAAGTGGCACGCCACCTGGTGCGTGCCGCCGAGCGGGGTGGTGACGGCGGGTTCGGCCCGCGCGCAGATGTCCTGCGCGAGGGGGCAGCGCGTACGGAAGCGGCAGCCGGACGGCGGGGCGGCCGCGGACGGCGTCTCCCCGCCGAGCGGCTTCCTCGTGTCGTCGAGTCGCTCCGGGTCCGGCACGTTGACCGTGTCGAGCAGGCCCCGGGTGTAGGGGTGCAGCGGGTGCTCGTACACCTCGTCGGCGGGGCCGCACTCGACCAGCTTGCCGAGGTACATCACGCCGACGGTGTCGGCGAGGTAGCGGATCACCGCGAGGTCGTGGGAGATGAACAGGTACGTCAGTCCCCGGTCACGCTGCAGGTCCCGCATGAGGTTGAGGATCTGCGCCTGTACGGAGACGTCGAGCGCGGAGACCGGCTCGTCGGCGACGATCAGCTCCGGCGAGAGGGTCAGGGCCCGGGCGAGGCCGAGGCGCTGGCGCTGCCCGCCGGAGAACTCGTGCGGGCAGCGGTCCACCGCGCCGCGCGGCAGCCCCACGGCGTCGAGCAGCTCGGCCACGATCCTCTCCTGCTCGGCCCGGTCGCCGACGCCCTGGATGACGAGTGGCTCGCGCAGGATCGCGCCGACGCGCATGCGCGGGTCCATGGCGGCGGTGGAGTCCTGGAACATCAGCTGGATCCTGCGGCGGTGGGCGCGGCGCCGGGACCTCGACATCGTCGCGAGGTCCTGGCCCTCGAAGGTGATGGATCCGGAGGTCGGGTCCTCCAGGCCGGCGACCATGCGTCCGATGGTCGTCTTGCCGCAGCCCGACTCCCCGACCACGCCGAACGTCTCGCCCTTGCGGACGGTCAGGTTCACCCCGCCGACCGCGCTGACCGTGCCGCGGCTGCGCGCGAACGGGCCGCCGCTGAGCGGGAAGTCCTTGCGCAGCCCGGCGATCTCCAGCAGCGGCGTGCCGGAGGCGAGGGCGGGAGCATGCCGTTCCTCGCCGGGCACCACGTCGGCGAGCGGGTCCGCCTGCTGGGGCGGTACGGGGTGGAAGCAGGCGAACGCGTGATCGTCGCCGAGGAGTTCCGGCTCCGTCTCGCGGCAGGCGTCGGTGGCGAACGCGCAGCGCGCGGCGAAGCGGCAGCCGTGCTGCGGGAGCGCCAGGTTCGGCGGCAGGCCGGGGATGGTCCGCAGCTCGGTGGCGCCGACGACCGCCTTCTCCGGCAGCGCCGAGAACAGCGCCTCGGTGTAGCGGTGGCGGGGCGCGCGGAACAGCGAGCGCACACCGGCCCGTTCGGCGATCTTTCCGGCGTACATGACGGCGACCCGGTCGACGCGGTTGGCGATGACGCCGAGGTCGTGGGTGACCAGGATCATCGCCATGCCGAGGCGCGAGCGCAGGTCGTCGACGAGCTCCAGGATCTGGTGCTGCGTGGTGACGTCGAGCGCGGTGGTCGGCTCGTCGGCTATCAGCAGCTTGGGCTCGCACACGAGCGCCATCGCGATGGCGACGCGCTGCCGCATGCCGCCGGAGAGCTGGTGCGGGTAGTTCCGCATCCGCTCGGCGGGCTGGGGCATGCCGACGAGGCCCAGCATCTCCTGGGCGCGCGCGAACGCCTCCTTCTTGCTGATGTCGCGGTGCAGCAGAAGCGGTTCGGCGACCTGCGCGCCGATCGTCATCGTGGGGTTGAGGGAGGTCAGCGGATCCTGGAAGACGACACCGATGGTGTTGCCGCGCACGTCCTGCAGCCGCTTCTCGCCCCCGGCGACGAGGTCCTCGCCGTCGAAGCGGACGCTCCCGCGGGTGATGGAGCCGCCGCTCGGCAGCAGCCCGAGCACGCCGAGCGCCGTCATGGTCTTGCCGGAGCCCGACTCGCCGACGACGCCGAGGGCCTCGCCGGGCGCCAGGTCGAGGCTGACGCCGGCCAGCGCGTGGACGGTCCTCTCGCGGCTCGCTATCTCGACGTGCAGGTCGTCGACGCTGAGCAGGGGTTCGCTCATGACTGGGTCCTTAGGGCGGTGGCGCGGAACGCGGTGGCGCGGAACGCGGTGGCGCGGAACGCGGTGGCGCGGAATGCGGTGGCGCGGAATGCGGGGGTTCGGCCGGGCCCGACGCGGGTCGCACGGTCGCGGTGAACGGGCATGGGGCCGGGTCCCTTCTGCGTCGTCACTTCTTCTGCAGCCGTACTTCGAAGGCGTCCCGGAGGCCGTCGCCGATGAAGTTGAAGGCGCCGACGACGAGGACGATCGCGATGCCGGCCGGGAAGATCAGCCACCAGTAGCCGTTCTGCGTGTAGGTGATGCCGGAGGAGAGCATCGAGCCCCAGTCCGTGGCGGGCGGCGGGATGGACAGCCCGAGGAACGCGAGGTAGCTGACGTAGAGGATCGCGTCGGCCACCTGGAAGGTCGCGTTGACGATGACCGTGCCGATGGCGTTCGGGACGATGTGGCGGAACACCGCGCGCGCCCCGCCGCCGCCCATCATCCGCATCGCCTGCACGTACTCGCGGTCGCGCAGGGACAGCGCCTCGCCGCGCACCAGGCGGGCGGGCGAGAGCCAGGCGACGGCCGCGATGATCAGGATCAGCACGGTCTTGCTGGGCGTGATGATCGCGGAGACCACCACGAGCAGGAACATGGCGGGGATGGCGAGCGCGGCGTCCGTGACGCGCATCATGGCCGCGTCGACCCAGCCGCCGAAGTAGCCGGAGACCGCGCCCCAGACGGTGCCGAAGACGGTCGCGAGCACTCCGGCCGCGAGACCCACCTCCAGGGAGGACTGCCCGGCCACCATGAGGCGGCCCACCAGGTCGTAGCCGAGGTCCGTGGTGCCCAGCAGGTGACCCGCGGAGCCGGGCGCCAGGTTCGCCTGCGAGAGGTCGGTGTGGACCTGGTCGGTGGGGTGGACGAGCGGTCCCACGTAGCAGAACAGCAGGAGCAGGGCGAGGACGACCACACCGGCGAGCGCGAGCTTGTTGCGGGTGAAGACCTGGACGGTGCGCCGGGCCAGCGAGGGCGTGGCCTGGGCCGCTTCCTCGTGCCCGGGGGCGACGGCGGGAGAGATCACGCTCATGACACGCTCCGGATGCGGGGGTCGAGGAGGGCGTAGACGATGTCGGTCACCAGCGACCCGACGACGGTCGCGACACCGACGACCAGCGTCACACCGAGCAGGACGGGGAAGTCGCTGCCCTGGGCCGCGTTCCAGAACAGCAGCCCCATTCCCGGGTAGTTGAACATGGACTCGACGACCAGTGCGCCGCTGAACAGCGTCGGCAGGTACAGGCCGAGGAGGGTGACCAGCGGGATCAGCGCGTTGCGCAGGACGTGGCGGGCGAGGATGCGGCGGCTGGACTGCCCCTTGGCCGTCGCGGTGCGCACGTACTCCTCGGTCAGGTTGTCGAGGGTCGCGGAGCGCATGTAGCGGCTGAACATGGCGATGATGCCGAACGCCATGGTGACGATGGGCAGCACCATGCCGGAGAAGCCGCTGAAGATCGAGCCGATCGACGTGCCCTGCGGCGCCTCGGCCGGGAAGAGCGGGATCGCCTGGCTGAAGACGATGATGAAGATCAGGCCGAGGAAGAACACCGGGGTGGCGTACGCGAGGAACGCCAGCGCCGTGAGGATGTAGTCGGCCGGCCTGCCGCGGCGCACGGCCTGCAGGAGGCCGAGCGGCACGGCGACGACCACCGCGACCACGGTCGAAAGGACCGTGAGGATCAGGGTCTTGGGCAGCCGCTGGCCGAGCAGCGAGCTGACCGACTCGTTGAGCTTGTACGACTGGCCGAGGTCGCCGTGGACGAGGCGGACGAGGTAGTCCGCGTACTGGACCGGGAGCGGGTCGTCGTACCCCTGCACCTCGTTGAAGTGCGCGATCTGCTGCGGTGTGCCCTTCGGGCCGAGGATGGCCCGCGCGGGACCGCCCGGCAGCGAGTGCAGGAGCAGGAACACGATGATCGTGACGAGGAAGAGGACAACCAGCGCCTGGAGCAGGCGCTTGACGAGAAAGCCGGTCACTGGTCGGCCCCCTTCTTGACGTAGTACCAGCTCTGCGGGGAGAACGTGGCGGTCGGGTTCTGCCGGACTCCGCGCAGGTCGCCCCGGATGACGGAGACCTGGTAGGCGGGGTTGGGCATCCACATCACCGGCAGTTGCTCGCTCAGGTACTCGCCGTAGGCGTGCATCGCGTCCTGGTCGGAGGAGTACAGGACCGCGTGGATCAGCTTGTCGGCCTCCGGGGAGGAGTAGTTGCCGAAGTTGGCGGATGCGCCGGTGGAGAACAGCTCCTCGCCGCTCGGGTTCAGCGGGAAGTACCAGCTGCCCGCCGTTCCGAAGAAGGACATGTCCCAGTCGCAGCCCGGATCGGTCGCCTTGCAGGCCACGGAGTTGCCGAGCACCGAGTTGAGCGGCTGCTGGCGCACGGTCAGGTCGATGCCGGCCCGGCTCAGGGAGGACTTGAGGACCTGCATCATGTTCGTCGTCTCGGTGGAGCCCGACTGCGAGAGCAGGGTCAGGTTCAGGGGCGCGTTCTTCTTGATCCCGGCGCCGCACTCGGTGGACCCGGTGCCGGGCCGGGTGCACACCGCGGTGCCGTCGCGGTCGCTCCAGCCGTGGGACGTGAGCAGTGCGCGCGCCGCGTCGACGTCGTAGGGGTAGGGGTTCTCGGCCATCCGCGGCGACAGGTACTGCGTCTTGGGGAAGGCGGGCACGGGGCCCAGCGTGGGTTTGGCGCTGCCCTGCCACACGACGTCGCTCATGCCGTTCTGGTCGACCAGGTGCTGCATGGCCTGGCGTATGTAGAGCTGGTTCATCTCCGGGCCCGCGTGGGTGGAGTGGAAGTTGTAGACGATGTAGCTGACCGCCCAGCCCGTCCACGAGGAGATCCGGTAGCCGCGGGATTCGAACCGCGCCTTCTGCGCGAGCACGGACGGCGGTATGTAGCCGTAGTCGACACCGCCGGAGCGCATGACGTTGTACTCGGAGTCCGCGGTGGTGAAGGGCTTGAAGACCACCTTGTCCAGGTGCGGGTGCTGGGTGCCCGTGTACTTGGGGTTGGGCACGATGGTGACCTGCCCGGTGTCCTGCCAGGCCGCTATCTTCCAGGGGCCGTCCACCGTCTGCCACAGCGGATCGCTGCCGTACGAGCCGAGGTTCCTGGCGTGGGCCGTCAGCCGGGCGAACACCGCCTTGGCGCCCGCGGTGGTCCGGTCCCAGTCGCCGATCTTCCCGCCGTCGCTCTTCGCGTCCCAGGCCTGCTGCGGGAGCGCGCGCATCAGGGTGAGCTGGTTGGCGGTGAACCAGTCGGGGTTGTACGAGCGGTCGAGGTGCAGCCTGACCGTGTGGTCGTTCACCACCTCGAACTTCTTCACGTCGTCCGGCATGGTGCCGACCGTGTAGCTGGCCCAGTCGGCCTTGTCGGCCTTCACCAGGTCGAACCAGAACTCGATGTCCCTGGCGGTGACGGGCGTTCCGTCGGACCAGGTGATGTCACGGCGCAGCGGCACGGTCACGGTCTTGTCGCCGTCGCTGTACACCGGCTTCTCGCCGAGCGTGCCCGGGCCGGTCGGAACGAGGTCGCTGCCCTGCTGGACGGCGTCGTACACCGGCATGAAGAAGAGCTGCTGCAGCGAGGAGTTGTAGGTCGCGCTGAATCCGGGAGGTCCGATGGGGAAGATCCAGTTCGGTGTGGCGGCGGGCGGCAGCGCCATGGTGACCGTGCCGCCCTCGACCGGCGCCGCGCCTGCGGGGGCCGGGACGATCCTGCCGCTCTGCTGCGTGCAGCCCGAGAGCACTGCGGCGAGCACGGCCGCGACCGCTGCGGCGACGACGCGGAACCGCGCTGGTGAACGCCCTGGGCGCATGTAGGGGGCCTCCATCGGGACGGGCGAGAGGGCCGACGGGATGTTCGGCCAGGAATGGAAGAAAGTTAGGTCTGCTTCGAAAAGTAAGTCAAGACCCTTTGATGCACGTCACCGACAACTACTACCTAAGCTTGAGCGTATATGTACCGGTTTCTGCTTCACGGTTGCCGAAAAATCTTTCCCCGACTGTGGCGAAAGTGCGACGCAAGTCGGTAACTTGCATCGAGACCGCGGCAACTTCATTCGGATTTCGAAGCAAGACGGGTTCGAACCACGACAGGGGACACCATGACCGACAGCGGCTCGACCAAGGACATCATCCGCATGGTGTCCTCGGGGGCGGCCTCCTCGCGGGCCGACCTGGTGCGCGAACTCGGCCTTGCCGCGTCGACGGTCTCCCTGCGCGTCCAGGAACTGGTGGCGGCCGGGCTGCTGACCGAGTCCGGCGAGGGCGCCTCGCGCGGCGGCCGGCGCCCGCGCCTGCTGCGGGTGCGCCAGCGCGACGACGTGTGCGTGGCGGCGGACCTCGGCTCGCACCACGGCCGCATCGGGACGGTACGCCTCGACGGCTCCGTCACGGACGTGGACGACCAGCACCACGACCTGACCGCCGGCCCCGAACCCGCCGTCGAGTGGCTGGTGGAGCGACTGGGTGCCGCCGCCCGGCGTGAGCGCGAGCAGGGCCGCACCGTCGCGGGGGCCGGCGTGGCCTTCCCCGGCCCTGTCGACGCGCAGGGCCGCGTGCAGACCCCCTCCCGGATGCCCGGCTGGCACCGCTACCCGCTCGGCGGTGTGCTCTCGCAGCGGCTCGGCATGCCGGTCACCGTCGACAACGACGCCACACTGATGGCCGTCGGGGAGCACCTCACCGCGCGCCGGGACCTGGAGCACCTCGTCGTCGTCAAGGTGGGCCGCGGCATCGGCTGCGGCGTGATCTCGGCCGGCCGGCCCTACCGCGGGGCCAACGGGGCGGCGGGCGACATCAGCCACGTCCGCGTCGACGCGGCCGAGGAGCGGCCCTGCTCGTGCGGCAACATCGGCTGCCTGGAGACGGTCGCGAGCGGCGCGGCCCTCCAGCGCGAACTGGCCCTTCAGGGCCCGGCCGTGGACGGCACCACCGATCTCCTGCGACTCGTCGCCGACGGCGACCCGTACGCGACGACGCTGGTGCGCGCGGCCGGCCGGCACATCGGGAGCGTGCTGAGCGTCGTCGTGAACTTCTTCAACCCGCAGGCCGTCGTCCTCGGCGGGGCGCTCGCCGCCGCGGAACCGCTGGTCGCCTCGGTGCGCGGAGTGCTGTACGAGCGCTGCCTGCCGATGGCCACGGCCGGCCTGGAGATCACCACCACGGCCGCCGGGCGCGACGCCGGGCTGCTCGGCGCTGGGCTCACCGTCCTGCGCCAGGCGCTGCCGCACGCGCCCGGGCACTGACGCTTCCCCACGCGCGGGGCCGCCCGGCCGATCCGCCCGGTGCCTCGGCCGCCCGAACGCCGCCCGGACGCCGGCCGAGAACGCGAACCCGTCCGGCCCCACCGAACCACCGATCCCACCGAACCACCGATCGATCCCACCGATCCCACCCAGTCCCTGGCACCGCCACCTTCCGACCAGCACCGGAGAGCACCACCATGTCGACCGCCACCCCCACTCGCCGCCTTCGCATAGCGATCGGCGGCATCGGCATCGAGTCCTCGACCTTCTGCCCGCACCGCTCCACCGCCGACGACTTCCGGCAGACCCGGGGCCAGGAGCTCCTGGACCGCTACACGTGGACGCGGCCCGACTGCGACCTGGCTGCGCTCGTGGAGTGGGTACCGCTGCTGCACGCGACCGCACTGCCCGGCGGGCCCGTCGAGGCCGCGTCGTACCTGCTGCTCAAGGACGAGCTGGTGGAGCGCATCCGCGCCGCGGGGCCGCTCGACGGCATGGTCTACGACCTGCACGGCGCGATGAGCGTCATCGGGCTGGACGACGCGGAGGGCGACCTCACGGAGGCCGTGCGCGCGGCCCTCGACTTCGCCGGGACGCCGGACGACCCGGAGCACGGGCGTCCGCTGGCCTCCGCCGCGATGGACCTGCACGGCAACGTCTCGCGCCGCTTCGCCGAGCCGCTCGACCTGCTCACCGCGCACCGCATGGCGCCCCACGAGGACGCCTGGGACACCCGCGAGCGCGCCGCCCGCAAGCTCGTCGAGCGGCTCGCGCTGCCCGAGGACCGGCGGCGCCCGCACCGCGCCTGGGTGCAGGTGCCGGTCCTGCTGCCCGGCGAGAAGACCAGCACCCGGCTGGAGCCCGCGAAGGGCCTGTACGGGCGGCTGCCCGGGATCGAGGCGAAGCCCGGCATCGTGGACGCCGCGATCTGGGTCGGCTACGCCTGGGCCGACCAGGCGCGCTGCCGCGCCGCCGTCGTGGTGACGGGCGACGACCCCGAACTCGCCCGCGCCGAGGCCGAGTCGCTGGCGCGCGCGTACTGGGACGCGCGGCGCGACTTCGTCTTCGTCGGCCCGACCGGCACGGCGCGGGAGTGCATCGAGCGCGCGGTGGCCTCCGACCGGCGCCCCTTCCTGATATCCGACTCGGGCGACAACCCGACGGCCGGCGGGGCCGGCGACCTCGCGTACATGCTCGGCGAGCTGCTGGAGCGCGAGGAGATCGCCTCGGGGAAGGTGACCGCCGTGCATCCGGGGATCATGGACCCGGCCGCGGTGGCGGCCTGCTTCGAAGCGGGCATCGGGGCCGAGGTCACGCTCGGCATCGGCAACAAGGTCGACACCTCGCAGGGCGGCCCGTACGAGCTGACGGGCACGGTCACCGCGCTGCAGCGCGCGGCCGACAGGGCGGACGGCGCCGAGGGCGGCGCGTACGACCGCGGCTGCGACATGGCCGCGATCACCCGCGGCGGGCTCACGGTCGTCGTGACCGGGCGCCGCAAGCCGTTCCACACGCTGGCGGACTTCACGGGCCCCGCCGAGGGCGGGCTCGGCATCGATCCCCGGGAGTTCGACCTGGTGGTCGTGAAGATCGGCTACCTGGAGCCGGAGCTGTACGACATGGCCGGCGACTGGCTGCTCGCGCTGACGCCGGGCGGCGTGGACCAGGACCTGCTGCGGCTCGGGCACCACAAGGTGGCCCGACCGCTCTATCCCTTCGACGAGAACGCCTACGAGGACGCCCACGAGGACGCCTCCGCGGACGCCTCCGCGGGCGGCACCCGGGACGGCGGCGGACCCGACCTCACGCCGGTCCTGCTCTGAGCCCTGTCGCGCGCCGGGCCGTGTCCCGTGCCTGACGGGCGCCGGGGGCCGGCGCGCTCCCGGCGCGGGCCCGCTCCCGGGGGCGGCCCGGTGCCGGCAGGGCCCGCTCCGAGTCCCATCGGTGCGGCGACCGATACGTGGCTGATACACGGCGGCAGGCATCATGGCAGGGCGCAGCCGGTCCCGTACCACCACGGCCGGGACCGGAGGCGGCCGGACGCGCCGCGCCTTTGCCCGGGCGGCGCCCCGCGTGGGCGGGCGTCCCGCGTGGGCGGGCGTCCCGCGTGGGCGGGCGTCCCGCGTGGGCGGGCGTCCCGCGTGGGCGGGCGTCCCGCGTGGGCGGGCGTCCCGCGGGGGACCGGACGCCGCGGCGCCGCACGCCGCCACGGCACGCGCACCGATGAGGAGTCATGACCGTTCCATCCGCGACAGCCCCCGGACCGTCCGCACCCGTCACCGTCCTGCTCGTCGAGGACGACGAGGTGATCCGCACCGCGGTCGCGATGGCCCTCGAACGCTACGGCTACCGCGTCACCTCGGCCGCCGACGGGCTGACCGGCCTCGAACTCTTCCGCGGGCAGGACCACGACCTGCTGCTGCTGGACGTGATGCTGCCCGAGCTCGACGGCATCGGCCTGTGCCGGCGCGTGCGCGAGTCCAGCCTCGTCCCGATCCTCATGATGTCGGCGCGCGGCGACGCCCTGGACGTCGTGTCGGGCCTGGAGGCCGGCGCCGACGACTACGTCGTCAAGCCCGTCGAGACGCCGGTGCTCGTGGCCCGGATCCGCTCGCTGCTGCGGCGCGCCACCTTCTCCTCGGCCGAATCCGCGCCACGGGCGCCCGGGGGCGGCCGGGCGGCGGCCGGCCCGGCCGGATCGCCCGGACCCGAAGGCGGTCCCGCCGCGGCCGGCACGTCCGCGCTGCTCACGTTCGGCGACCTGACCGTCGACACGGCGGGACTCGACGTGGCCCGGGCGGGCGAGCCCGTGGCCCTCGCACCCACCGAACTGCGCCTGCTCCTCGAGTTCGCGGCGCACCCGGGCGTCGTGCTGGACCGCAGGACACTGCTGCGCGAGGTGTGGGACTACGGGTGGGACGGGGACAGCCGCGTCGTCGACCTCTGCGTCCAGCGGCTGCGCCGCAAGATCGGGACCGACCGCATCGAGACCGTCCGCGGTTTCGGCTACAAGCTCAGGCGCTGACGTCGTGGGAGGGGCGATCCGTACGATCCTCGGCCTGCTCGACTGGCGTTCCCTGCGCTGGCGGATCGCGGCGCTCGTCGCCGTGTCTGCCTGCGCCGTCGCCCTCGCGGTCGGGCTGCTGGTGCACGACAGCACGCTGGCCCGCTCCATGAACGACGGGGGCAGCCGGGCCCTCACCGACCTCGGCCGGCAGGTCGACGCGTACCGCGGGGGCGGTGACGCGCGGGGTCTGCAGGATCCGGCCGTGATGCCCCCACCGCTCGCCCGCCGGGTGCGGGAGGACGGCGAGGGGACGTGGTACGAGAACCGTCCTCCCTCCGCCCCGCGCATGTGGGCCGCGAGAACCGACGACGGGCGCGTCTTCGTGTCGTACGTCGACATGACACCGGATCTGCTGACGCGCGAGGCGCTGGACCGGCACATGTGGAAGGCGTCACTGGGAGTCCTCGCGATCGTCGTGCCGCTGTCCGTGCTCCTCGCCGAACTGCCCAACCGCAGGCTGCGCCGGGTGGCGCGCACGGCCCGGCGGATCGCGGACGGCGATCTCGGGGCCCGGAACACCGCTGCGGGAAGCCGCCGTTCGCGGGGCGACGAGATCACCGGCCTGTCCGCGTCCGTCGACGAGATGGCCGACAGCCTGCAGGACCGCCTGGTGCGCGAGCAGCGCTTCACCGCCGACGTCGCGCACGAACTGCGCACACCGCTCATGGGGCTCGTGACCTCCGCCGGGCTGCTGCCCGAGTCCCGGGCCACGGACATGGTCCGCGACCGGGTCGCGGTGCTGCGCGTCCTCGTCGAGGATCTGCTGGAGATATCGCGGCTCGACGCGGGGGCGGAGGCCGCGGACCCGGTGCCCGTACCGCTGGCGGAGATGGTCGCGGAGTCGGTGGCACGCTGCGGGCTCGACGTGTCCTTCACCGCCGTGCGGGCCGCGACCGTGGGCACCGATCCGCGCCGGGTGGACCGGATCGTCACCAACCTCGTGACCAACGCCCACCGGCACGGGGCGGCCCCGGTGGAGGTCGCCGTCGAGGGCCGTACCGTCGTCGTGCGCGACCACGGCCCCGGCTTCCCCGCGGCCCTGCTCGCCGAGGGGCCGCAGCGCTTTCGCACCGGCACGGACGAGCGGGGCCGCGGCCATGGCCTCGGGCTGACGCTCGCGCTGGGCCAGGCCCGCGTGCTCGGCGCCGAACTCGTCTTCACCGACGCTCCGGGCGGCGGGGCGTGCGCCACGCTCCGGCTGCCGCCGAACGCCCCGTCAGGGCCCGGGACGCCGCACACCTGATACGCGCTCGACGCCTGATACGCCTTCGAGCGCCGGCCGACGGCCCGTGCACACCCGGCGGAGACGGCCGGCGACCAGGGTGGAGTGCGTACGCGCCAGCCGCGTGCGCCCGTCCCACTCCCCCGGTGCCGGAGGCTCCCATGCCCGCTGTCCACCTGCCCCCCGTGCGCGGTTCCCGCCCGCCGGCCGCCGTCCACGGCGCCCCGCCGGCGGGTGGCCGCCGCCCGTCCCGGAGAACCGCGCTGTGGGTGGGTTTCGCCGCGCTCACCGTCCTGACGGCCCTGAGCGTCCTCGTCGCGGGGGCGGTGCGGGGCGGCGGCCCGCGCCGCCACCACGACCTCG